>CAZTAK010000085.1:0-3509 GCA_964611585.1 uncultured Alphaproteobacteria bacterium | reverse complement strand
GCCGATTTGCGCGGCGCGCAATTGCACGGCGCGAAACTGCGCATGGCCAACCTGCACGAAGCCGACCTGCGCCCGGGCGGCCTCAACGATCGCGGCGATTCCCAGTTTCGCGGCAAAGTCCAGGTCACCGATCTTTCCGAAGCCGACCTCGGCGAGAGCGATCTCAGCGAGGCCAAACTTAGCGCCGCCTACGCCAGCGGCGTCTCGGCACGCAAAGCGAAGATGCAGGGAACGGAACTGCGCGCGACCAATCTGTCCGGCGCCGACCTCACCGGCGCCAACCTCGAGGACGCGCACTTGCACGAGGCCAATCTGTCGGGTGCCGTGCTGGCGCATGCGAACCTCGCCCACGCCAATTTTCAGGAAGCGATCCTGCGCGGTGTTTCACTGGAGGACGTCGATCTCAGCGCTGCCGATCTGCGCGATGCACAGGTCGGGCGGCGCATTTCCGATCTCGGCGGCGACGCGCGCAATCGCATCCGCGCGCATGAGCGTTGGGTTCAGTCGGGCGGCGCCGAGGGCGCGCGCGCCAATCTGTCGCGCCAGCAACTTCGGGACGTGGATTTCAGCGGCACCAACCTGTCCGGCGCAGATTTTACCGCCGCCGACCTGCGCGCCGCCAACTTCAACCGCGCCGTGCTCCAGTTCGCGAACTTCTCCGAGGCGTTGCTCTACGAGGCCGATTTTGTTTACGCCGATCTGCGCGGCACCAATTTCCGTGCCGCCTCGATGATCGACGTCTGCCTCAGGCGTGCCAATCTGGTGCCGGTGGCGTTGCTCGACAAATACGGGAAGACTACCGGCAAGGAATGGGCCTCCAGCCTCGCAGGGGTGGACCTGTCGGGCGCCGACCTGACTGATGCCGACCTGCGCGACGTCAATCTCAGCGGCGCAAAACTGGACGAAGCGCGGCTCACGCGCGCCGACTTGCGCGGCGCCGACGTCGAAGGAGCACGCCTTCAGGGCGCCGACCTAGCGCACGCCAAACTGCCGGACGACAAGAGCAACCTGCACTAGGGCATGTACCCATTCGTCCAGAAGACCAATACAGATCAATGGGTTGCTGACTTGCCTTGAACAAACTGCGCCCGGCGAAGAAACAGGTAGTTTCAATGCCTTGCGTCGTTTGTGAGTCCACGGCCTAGAGCCTCAGGAAAGGGCGGGGCAAAGCCCCGCCGGTCTTTGGTTGGAGCCCCGCAGCGGGTGCGAACCTCGCGGCGCGGTCCGGGAAACCGTTTCGGCTCCCTGGTCGCCGCCGTCCGTTGCTGGCTCCAAGTCCAAGGTACGCTGGGGCGGGCCGCTCCGCCGCCCCTACTCCAGCGCCCCCAGCCGCGCCAGCGCGTCGGCCAGTTTTTCGCGGGCCCGTTCGGCGTCGGCGCGGCGTGAGCGCTGTTCCGCGACCACGTGTTCGGGCGCCTTGGCAAGGAATTTTTCGTTGCCGAGTTTCTTGTCGATCTTGGCGATTTCGGCGCCCGCTTTTTCGATTTCGGATTCGAGGCGGGCTTGCTCGGCGGCGACATCGATGATCCCGGCCAGCGGCAGCACCACCGTCGCCTCGTCGACGATGACCTGAACCGCGCCGTCGGGCGTGCCGCCATCGAGCGACAGGGATTCAACGCGCGCCAGCCGCGCAATCACGTCTTCATGGGCGGCGAGGCGGGATTTGGTGTCCGCGTTCGCTCCCTGCACCCGGCACTCGATACGCGCACCCGCGGGCACGTTGAGGGCGGCGCGCACGGCGCGGATTTCGCTGACGAACCGGATCACCCAGTCCATCTCCGCCGCCGCCGCCGCGTCGCCGAATTGTCCGTCCGGCCAGGCGGCGAGGATGAGGCCGTTCTCGCCGCCGCCGCCGAGCACGTCCGAAAGCTCCTCCGAGATGAAGGGCATGAACGGATGCAGCAGGTGAAAAATCTGCGACAACGCCCAGGCGGCGCAGGCGCGGGTTTCGCCGCGCGCCTCGGTATCCTCGCCCGCCAGCACCGGCTTGATGAATTCGACGTACCAGTCGCAGAAGGTACCCCAGGCGAAATGATAAAGCGCGTCGGCGGCCTCGTTGAATTTGTATGCATCGAGCGCATGGGTCACGCGCTCGGCGGTGCGCGCGACTTCGCCCGCGATCCAGCGATTGACCGGCAGCGCGCAATCCGCCGGATTGAACCCCGGCACCGGCACGCATTCGTTTATCTGGCAGAACCGGGCCGAGTTCCAGAGTTTGGTGGCGAAATTGCGGTATCCGGCGACGCGGCTTTTCGACATCTTGATGTCGCGCCCCTGCGCCGCCATCGCCGCCAGCGTAAAGCGCAGCGCATCGGCGCCGAAGTCCTCGATCAGGTCGAGGGGGTCCATCACGTTTCCCTTCGACTTCGACATCTTCTGGCCTTTTTCGTCGCGCACCAGCGCGTGGATATAGACCGTGCGGAAGGGCACCTCGCCCATGAAATGAAGGCCCATCATCATCATCCGCGCGACCCAGAAGAAGATGATGTCGAAGCCCGTGACCAGCACGTCAGTCGGGTAATAGCGTTCGAGTTCGGGCGTCTTTTCTGGCCAGCCCAGGGTCGAAAACGGCCACAGCGCCGACGAGAACCAGGTATCGAGCACGTCTTCGTCGCGCACGATTTCCGTTGGCTTGCCGTAATGCGCTTCCGCCGCCGCGCGCGCCTCGTCTTCGGTTTTCTCGACGAAAATGTGGCCGTCGGGGCCGTACCACGCCGGAATCCGGTGCCCCCACCAGAGCTGGCGCGAGATGCACCAGGGCTGGATGTTGCGCATCCATTCGAAGTAGGTGTTTTCCCACTGGCGCGGCACGAACACGACCTGGCCGCGCTCGACTGCCTCGATGGCCGGTTTGGCAAGGGTCTTGGCATCGACATACCACTGGTCGGTCAGCCACGGTTCGGTGACTACGCCCGAACGGTCGCCATAGGGAACGGTGTGCTCGATATTCTCGATTTCGACGACCAGCGCCTGCGCTTGGAGGTCGGCGACCACCGCCTTGCGCGCCGCGAACCGGTCGAGACCGCGGTACGGTTTGGGAACGCTGTCGTTGAGCGCCGCGTCGGCGTCGAAAATATTGATGATGTCGAGATCGTGGCGGCGGCCGACCTCGAAATCGTTGAAGTCGTGGCCGGGTGTGATCTTGACCGCGCCCGAACCCTGCTCGGGATCGGCATAGTCGTCGGCGATGATCGGTATCTTGCGCCCGACCAGGGGCAGGACGGCGAATTTGCCGACCAGATGGCGATAGCGCTCGTCCTCGGGATGGACGGCGACCGCCGTATCGCCAAGCATGGTCTCGGGCCGCGTGGTGGCAACCGTGATGAAGGCGCCGTCGAGGAACGCGACGGAATAGCGGATATACCAGAGCTTGCCGTCGATGGTGCGCTGTTCGACTTCGAGATCGGAAATCGCGGTGTGGAATTTCGGATCCCAGTTGACCAGGCGCTTGTCTTTGTAGATGAGGCCCTGCTTGTAGAGATCGACGAATACCTTGCGCACCGCCACCG
>CAZTAK010000084.1:0-9373 GCA_964611585.1 uncultured Alphaproteobacteria bacterium | reverse complement strand
CGGTCGGCAGGATCACAACCATGGCGAGCCGGGGAAAAACATCGACCCCCTGCGCGACGCGCCCGAGCACGGCGCGGGTCTCCGGCGAATACTCGGTCCTGACGAAGAGTATGGCCGAATAGTAGACGCCCATGTCGGCGCCGAGCCAGAACGCCATCGCCAGAAGGTGGATGAAAATCCAGAAAGTCGTCCAGTCCATTTGTTCACTCCGGCCCGTTAGAGCAGTTTCCCGAATCCGATGAGATCAGTTCCGGGATCGTGACGGCCATTCCGGATTTGAATTTTTCCGGCCATGCCCGTACACAATGCGCTCATCGGGCACGCGGGGATTGAGGTTACCTACCTCATAACGTCCTCCACCATCCTGGATACTTATTGGAGGTGGCATCTAAGAAAAGGACGTAAACCCGCTGTCTCAGCTTGATCGGTTGATAATCCAGGGGGGCCAATTCAACAAAATAGCATTGTAAACCCAACATGTGGTTGAACCTGTGCCACCAACAACGAAGAATGTTCGAGACGCCGCCTGAATGGGCACGACGATTGTCTGCGACCGGCTGACGGCGGTCATTCAGTATGAACACGCCTAACGTCCGCTTCAGAACGAGGAAAGGCATGACCGACCGTATCGAAGGCTACCGCGAGGAGCTGACGGCAATACGCCGCGACATCCACAAGCATCCCGAAATCGCATTCGAGGAAACACGCACCTCGGACCTGGTGGCAGAAAAGTTGAAAAGCTACGGCATCGAAGTTCGTCGCGGCCTCGGCAAGACCGGCGTCGTGGGAACACTGAAGGCCGGAACGGCAAACAAGGCGATCGCGCTGCGCGCGGACATGGACGCGCTCCCCATTCGCGAAGCGAATGATTTCGATTACCGCTCAGTCCACGACAACCTGATGCACGCCTGTGGCCACGATGGGCACACCACCATGCTGTTGGGTGCGGCGAGGTATCTCTCCGAGACGCGCGCGTTCGACGGCATCGTGCACTTTATTTTCCAACCCGCCGAGGAGAGCCTTGGCGGGGCCAAGGTCATGATCGACGACGGATTGTTCGACAAATTCCCGGTCACAGCGGTTTATGGAATGCACAACTGGCCACAGCTGGCCGCCGGAAAGTTTGCCATGCGAGTCGGCCCCATCATGGCCGCATTCGACGTTTTCGAGATTACGATCACCGGAAAGGGCACCCACGCGGCGATGCCGCACACGGGCATCGATCCGGTACTCGTGGCGTCACAGGTTGTAACGGCGTTTCAGACCATCGTGGCGCGCAACACCGATCCGCTCGACAGCGCCGTCGTGTCCGTAACCATGTTTCATGCCGGCACCGAAAACAACATTATTCCCGATACCGTGACGCTCGGCGGTTGCACACGCAGCCTCCTTGCGGAAACGCAAAAAACCGTCGAGTTGAGGATGGAGAGCATCGTCACCGGAATTTGCGACGCCCATGGCGCCACCTATTCGTTCCGTTATTCTCGTGGCTATCCCGCAACCGTCAACGCGGAAGAGGAAACCGCCAATGCCGCCGCAGCGGCAATAGACGTGACCGGCGAGGACAGCGTTCTCACCGAAATCGCCCCGGTCATGGGATCGGAAGACTTCGCCTTCATGCTGCAAGAAAAGCCCGGCTGCTACATATTTATCGGCAACGGCAAAGGCGAAGGCAGTTGCATGGTCCATAATGCCGGTTACGACTTCAACGACGACATTCTGACTCTCGGCGCACGCTATTGGTCGCGGCTGGTGGAAACGCAGCTTTCGAAGTAGATCCGGCCGATCCCGGTTGCCGACACTCCAACCCTGGATCGTTCGCCGCAGAGGAGAAAATCAGCGATGCCGCTCACCGCCAAACATACGATCCACAAGGCGCACGGCCATTTCGGCTGGGATAACTCGTTCCCACCGGTCAAGACCGTTGCGCCGGGCGAGGTCGTCGAATTCGAAACCACCGATGCCTCGGGCGGCCAGTTGACGCCAAGTTCATCGGTGGAAGGTGTCGCAACCCTCGATTTCGGCCAGATCAATCCGGTGACCGGACCGATCTATATCGACGGGGCCAAGCCGGGTGACGCGCTGAAAGTAACCATCGGCGAGATTGCTCCGTCGGGGTGGGGGTGGACGGCAAACATCCCGGGATTCGGTTTGCTCGCGGACGATTTTCCGGATCCCGCGTTGCATCTCTGGAGTTTTGATTCCAGTGGGCGCGAGCCCGCCAGTTATGGCCCCGCCGGACGGGTGCCGCTCAAGCCGATGTGCGGCACCATTGGCGTCGCACCGGCGGCGGCGGGGCTGCACAGCATCGTGCCGCCGCGCAATGTCGGCGGCAACATGGATGTCCGTGACCTCGCCGAGGGCACCGAGCTTTACCTGCCTGTCGAGGTGGCCGGCGCGCTGTTCTCCCTTGGCGACACGCACGCGGCCCAAGGCGACGGCGAGATCTGCGGCACCGCCATTGAAAGCCCGATGTCGGTGGTTCTGAAAATCGACCTGGTCAAGGGCGCCAACCTGGCGTTTCCCCGCTTTACCACTCCGGGTCCGGTAACCCGGCATTTCGACGCCAAGGGCTACGAGGTCACGACGGGTATCGGTCCCGACCTGATGGCGGCGGCGAAGGCGGCGGCCGGACAGATGATCGATCTCTTGTCGAAACGCCACGGTATGTCCGCTGTCGATGCATACATGCTGTGCAGCGTTTGTGGCGATCTGCGAATCAGTGAGATCGTCGATCAACCCAACTGGGTGGTCACGTTCTATTTTCCGAGAATCGTCTTCGACTGAAGCCGTAACGCGACGGTGGCGTAACGGCGGCGCGCCGCCGGTGATACGCCTTTCACGAATCGGCAGCGCAAAACCGCGGCGGCTTTTGTGACGCCGAGGAGGCTGTTGACGGCCGATGAAGCGCACCAGGTCTGCGGCGCACGCCGTGCCAACCCGGTTCTTGCGTTCGCCGCCGCGGCAGTCTATCGAAGGGTCGGTGTCGTGGAAGGAGAGTTGACTGCATGCCTAGAGCCATTCGATTTCACGAAACCGGGGGACCCGCGGAGCTGCGTTACGGCCAGAGGGTCAAGGTCATGGGGGGACAGCGTCCCGACCATCAGGCGCACCCCGGAGGCGCTGGCGATCCTCGGCCCCAGGTGTTTCGGGATCGACGAGCCGTTCCAAGCGATCGAATCGATCGCATGATCACGGCCCGGCGCAGCCGTCCGAAGATGAGGCACGGCGGCCCGCCGATGCGCCCGGCCCCCCGGACGTGAAAGTTTTTATCGCCGCGCTGGCGACCGAGACGAATACGTTCTCGCCAATCCCGACCGGAGAATTCGGATTTAGGGAAACCGGATTGTTCCATGGCGACGCCACGCGCCATCCCCCGTCAATCTTCAGCGAGCCCCTGTGTGTGTGGCGCGAGCTCGCAGAGGCTGAAGGGCACACCGTCGTCGAAAGTCTGTGCGCCGCCGCGCAACCGGCAGGCCGCACCGTCGCCAGTGTGTATCAGGCGTTTCGCGACGAGATCATTGCCGATATGCGGGCCGCGATGCCGCTCGATATAGTGCTGTTCATGTTGCACGGGGCGATGGTTGCGGAAGGCGAAGACGACTGCGAGGGCGACCTCATTGCGCGGGCCCGGGCGGTGATCGGGCCCGACGTGCCGATTGGTGTGGAACTCGATCTGCACTGCCACATCACCGGGAAAATGGTGCGCCACGCGACTGCGATCGTCACGTTCAAAGAGTATCCGCACATCGACGGGGCGGACCGCGCGCGCGAAACCTACGCGCTCTGCCGCGACGCCGCCGAAGGCAAGACAAAACCATGCATCTCGGTGCACGACTGCCGGATGACCAGCATGTGGCGCACCCCGAAAGAGCCGGTGCGAGGCTTTGTCGATCATCTCAAGTCTTTGGAGGGTCATGACGGCGTGCTGTCGGTGTCTTTTGGACACGGTTTTCCCTGGGGCGACGTAAAGGATGTGGGCGCCCGCATGCTGGTGGTTACCGACGACCAGCCGGAAAAGGGACGAACTCTTGCCGCTACGCTGGCAAAAGACCTGTGGGAAATGCGTGCGCAGACCGGCGGCGACTATGTCGATGGCGATTACGCCGTCGAGCGGGCCCTGGCCGCAACATCCGGGCCGGTCGTACTCGCCGATATCGCTGACAACGCCGGTGGTGGCGCGCCCGGCGATTCGACCTTCCTTCTGCGGCCAATCCTCGACAGCCCGGTCGAAAGTGCAACTTTGGGATTTTTTTGGGATCCCATTGCCGTGCGATTTTGTCAGGACGGCGGCGAAGGGGCGATCCTTGATCTGCGCGTCGGCGGAAAATGCGGTGTGTTTTCGGGTGACCCGGTCGACATCCGGGCCACCGTCCGCAAGGTCATCACGGGCGCGGCTCAGCCTTTCGGTTCAGGCACCGAACGTATGGGCGATTCGGTCTGGATTTCTGCGGGTCCAATCAACCTGGTCTTGTGTTCGGCACGGACGCAGGTCTTTCATCCCGACGGCTTCTCTCAATTCGGGATCGATCTTACCAACCAACGCGTTATCGTCGTAAAATCCTCTCAGCATTTCTATGCTGGCTTTGCGCCGCTCGCAAAAGAAATCATCTATGTCGCAACGCCCGGCGCTATTAATCCGAATTTCGCGAACATTGATTACACCAAGCGCGAACACCCCTTCTGGCCGAACGTCGCCGACCCGTTCGCCGAGTCCTGAATCAATACCTAGGCATTGGTATCGGTTGGAGAAACGCGCGCCCAATACCTTCACCAACGAACATCACGGAGGATCTTTCCGATGTCCAGAATCGTCCGATTTCATGAAACCGGCGGCCCAGAGGTACTTAAGATCGATGACGTTCCCGATCAGGAACCGGGCAGCGGTGAGGTCCGGATCAGGGTCGAAGCGCTCGGCCTCAATCGTGCCGAGTGCATGTTGCGTCAGGGCAAATATGCCTTCGCGCCGGTTTTTCCATCACGCATCGGATTAGAGGCCGCCGGCGTCGTCGAGGTGATCGGGCCGGGTGTTACCAATGTCGCAGTCGGTGATCGCGTCTCGACCGTGCCCTATCTCATCGTCGACGAGCATGGCAACTGGACTGACAAGACGGCCCAATATGGCGTCTATGGCGAGACGGCAACCGTTGCCGCTGCCGCTGTTGTTCACTATCCCGACAATCTCACGCCCGAGCAGGGCACAGCCATCTGGTGTCAATATCTCACGGCCTGGGGCGGGATGTTCGAGTTCGCCAAACTCACATCCTCGGATGTTGCGCTGGTCACGGCCGCCGGCAGCAGTGCGGGTCTCGCAGGCGTGCAACTGGCCAAAGAGGCGGGCGCGTTGACCATCGCCACCACACGCGGCAGCGACAAGAAGGAAGCGTTGCTCCAGCACGCCGATCATGTCGTCGTCACCGACGAGCAGGACCTGGCGCAGATCGTGAAGGAGGTTTCCGGCGGGCGCGGCGCCAGCGTCGTCTATGACCCGATCGGCGGGCCGTTTCTTTCCAACATTCTGGAGGCGGCGGCGCCAGAGGCGCGGATCGTCGAATACGGCAATCTGTCACCTGACGACGCGCAGTTTGCGGCGTTGTTTCCATTGCTCAAACGGTTGAACGTCAAATGGCACAGCCTGTTTGACACGGCGCGCCGGCCCGAAGAACTGGCGAGCGGCGTCAGGTACGTTTTCGATCGCCTCAAAAGCGGCGCGCTGGTGCCGGTGATCGACAAGGTGTTCCCGTCGCTCGATAACATCGCGGACGCCCACCGGTACATGGAATCAAATCAGCAAATTGGCAAGATCGTCGTAAAGGTGTAAGTCTTCCCGATCGCAAGCGTTAGGGTCTTCCCTTGCGACTTCAGAGGCTGCGAGCGCCGGAGAATTTGCCTCGTATGATCGGGAAGTAGGCGAAGGGGGAGAGAAGTCGCTCGTTGGAGCGAAATCTGGATTGGAGAAGCAGTGGACAAGAAGGTTTTCAAACTCAAAGTGTCGGTCGATACCGGCCCCGGATCGGCGTTCGATGGCCGTTGCTTCGTGGAGGCCGATACCGAAGAGGAGGCAAGGCAAATCGTCGAATCTTACCTTCAAGGTCATCAAGATGACGTTGACACTTTTGCGATACGGGGCCCCTTCAAGCTAGCCGGAAAAAACGGTGAGGAATTAGCCGCAGTCGAGGTGGCAAAAGGTGCCGAGATAAGAATAATTGAGGTCGAGGAGTTTTCGGTTTCAGGCCACATCAAGGCGAAGTTATTGGACGGGTAACACGTTGCATGCGGCCCTGAATCCGGTTGACGTCATTGTATCCGGCCAACCATTTTTCAAGGCATCGATTGGGGGGCACAAATGCGTCACACGATCGCGCGGCAAGTTCCTCGAACCGCGACCGTCGCCCTCCTGTTGGCCGGCCTCTTGTCATGGGCGCCGACGGCTTCGTTGCTGGCGGAGGAGTTTCACCAGTCGCATCGCAACGTCGAGGTTTACAGTACCTACAAATACGACTCGGTTGGCTACGACTATGGTGTGGAGTACGAAGCGAGAAATACGAATGGCTTTGCGGTCTGCATCACCTTATGGGTGAATGATGGTTATTGCTGCACTTCGGGTTTGATCGGAGAGTATCCGCCGCTTCTGCTGCATCCGGGAAAGGAAGGTTATCCCGGCTGGGTTGTCCAGGCTGAGGCGAGCCAAGAGGACAACTGAGATACCGCCCTCAGGGGTCAACATCGACCGTTATTAGGCCGGCGCTGCCCATCAAAGCGACGCCGCGGCCTGCCACCTGGGGCAGCCGCGAACACGATATCGGCAACCGGGGCGGGTCGGCCGCCCAGGGCGCGTCGGTCGCAATGACGACGACGATGGAACTCGCGCTCTCCATTCATGCCGCTATAAATAGAGGCGGTCGCGGGGTAACGCCGGTACGGCAACAGGCGTGGGGGTGCTATGGGAGAGAACTACGTTCGTGACCCGGGGCGGGTCCGGGACATGGCGCGTGGGATCGTCGCCGGGGATATCGATCCGGTTGAGCTGGTGGAAGCCTGCTTTGCACGGATCGATGAAGTCGACGACGTTATTCATGCCTGGTGCCGACCCGACCGCGAGGGTGCGCTGGCGCAAGCCAAGGCCCGCACCCTGGAAGCGCGCGACGGTCATATTCGCGGGCCCCTGCACGGCGTGCCGGTGGCTATCAAAGACGTGATCGATGTCGCCGGATTGCCGACCCGGGCATTCAGCCCGACGCGGGATCATCTCGGGCCGGCGGCGGCCGATGCCGAAACGGTGGCTACCCTGCGCGAGGCCGGCGCGGTAATCCTCGGCAAGGTGCATACCACCGAATTTGCGTTCTATGAAAGCGTGCCGCCCACCCGCAACCCCCACGATCTGACCCGAACGCCGGGTGGTTCCAGCGCCGGCTCCGCCGCCGCCGTGGCGAGCGGGATGGCGCCGCTTGCGCTTGGCACCCAAACCGCCGGTTCGGTTAACCGGCCCGCAGCCTACTGCGGCATCGGCGGATTCAAGCCGAGCAAGCTCTCCCTGTCGGCAGCGGGCGTGGTGCCGTTTGCCCCGGCCTTCGATACGGTCGGCACGATCGGTTTCACGCTGGCCGATGCGGTGGCGGGATTTCTTGCGATGTGCCCGGCCTATTTGCAGAAGGCACCGGCGCGCCGCGAACGGCCGCAGTTGGTGATGATTGCGGATCCTTGCCTCGAAGCGGCGGACGCGGCCGCCATCGAGGCGGTCGAGGCGCTGGCACAAGAGTGGGCAGAGGCAGGCTGGCCGGTTCGCCGCGCCGCCTCGCCGGTCTCCTTTGCGAATGTGCAGGTCCACCATACCGTCATCGCGGAATACGAAGTCGGCCACGCCCACCCCGATCTTGCCGACGCGCCCGCGGGCGACGTTTCGCAGCGACTCAGAGACACCGTCCGCCGCGGACTTGCAACGCCTGTGGCGCGCTATGTCGATGCCAGGGGAATTCTGCACGGCATGGCGGCCACCTTCTGGAGCACCTTCGGACCGGATGAGGTCATGCTCTTCCCGGCAGCGCCGGGTCCGGCACCTTCGTCTTTGACGACCGGCGATCCGCAACTCATCGTGCCCTTCACGGCGCTCGGTGGCCCCATTGCCAACATGCCGGCAGGAACGAAAGACGGTCTTCCGCTTGGTATACAGTTCGCCGCGGCGCCGGGCCTCGATCGGGCGCTCGCCCAATGGTCATGCGAACTCGAGGCCAACGGCGGTTGAGGTTTGGAGAACGGATCGGGCGTAGTAAACAAGTACGGGGAGACGCAAATGACATTCCGAATTGCCGTCGATACCGGTGGCACCTTCACCGATGCGGTGATTGTCGACGACAGCGGCCGGCAGGCCATCGGCAAGGCGCTGACGACGCCCGAGCGAATCTTCGAGGGCATGCGCGACGCAATTGCGGTCACGGCCGGGGAATGGAACCTTGGGCTCGACACGGTGTTGGGCGATGCCGAGCTGCTAATCTACGGCACCACCCGCGCCACCAACGCGGTCGTCACCGGCAACATCGCCAAGACCGCGTTTCTCACCACGCACGGCTTTCGCGACGTGCTGGTTTTGCGCGAAGGCGGCAAATTCAATCCCCACGACTACGCCACCGAGTACCCGGAACCCTATGTTCCGCGGCGCTGGACCTTTGAAATCGAGGAACGTGTACGGCGATTTCGACGGTGCCTCGGTCGACGAGACCGTGCGCCCAAGGCCGCGAGGGGCGCCTTGCTGCCAATACCGCGGCCCCAACAATCGCGGTTACCAATGATTAGCGCCACTTCCGCCCGGCGATGTTCAAGCCTTATCCTCGAGAGACGAATGTTTCCCACGTGGATGCCGCCTTCGGCCTTAATACGCCAGATGGCCGCATCGGGTGCGGAGACTGCGGCTTTGACATATGCGCGCGCGGACTCAAGTGTCTCTCCTGGCTGAATCTCGGTGAATCTTGTGACCTCAGGATCCTGCAACCAGCTTACGTATTCTTCCGTCACGTTGTCCTGAAGGAGTGGGACAAGGGCGACGTCACCAGTGTTGCCGGCGGGGCCGACTTTCATCAGATCACAATCCCAAACCAAGAGTCAGCCGGAATGCAGCAGGGCTGACCAAGGCGACATGCTGAGTGCGAGGGGCAGATATATGCGCAGCGATCACCCCACACCGAACGGAACGTTGCTGCCGAAGCGGGAACCATTTTCTCAGGTCCTCTGCCATAGTCACCAATCAAGGTCTCTCGAACCCTATGGCGCGTCGCGTGCACCAGCCTCAATGGGCGCCGGGAGAACCCGGGTCCGCGGCGGCCGCGAAGTCTCCCGATTGCATTCGTTCGAATGTTATTGCCAAGACGTAGAATGGCCA
>CAZTAK010000083.1:0-9378 GCA_964611585.1 uncultured Alphaproteobacteria bacterium | reverse complement strand
CTTGCGGGACGATCTCGTCCGCGGCCTGCACAAGAACCCGGTGCCGCTGTCGGGCGACGGCCGCAGCCTCGACATGAACGAAGTCCGAAAGCGCTTTCTCATCAGTGGCCGCAAATTCATCGGCGAGCGGACGGTGCAGGCGGTCGTCGTCGAGGTTGCGGGCACGCGACCGCGTCTGGTTCAGCCGCAGCAGGAAGAAGAACCGGCGGGCGGCGACGACCATTAGCGTTCAGGTTCAACCTCCCTCTGGTATCTCCCCTTGAGTCCTGCAAAGAATGTTGCCGTCCTGGCCGTGTGCCAGGGCTTCCTCAACAGTAACAACACCATTCTCGCCGTGACCAGCGCGCTAGTTGGTTACGCCTTACTGGGCGCGGACAAAACGCTGGCCACGATCCCGGTCTCGGCGATGGTGATCGGCACCGCAGTGGCGACCATGCCGGCCGCCCTGCTGATGCGCCGGATTGGCCGCCGCGCCGGGTTCAGGGCCGGCATTGGATTCGGTCTCGCCGGAGCCGTAACGGCCGCATCCGGCCTGTTCGCTGCCAACCTATGGATTTTTGGCGCCGGCGTCTTTTTTCTCGGCGTAAACACCGCCTTCGGCCAGCACTACCGCTTTGCGGCCGCCGACGTTGCCACCGGCGCGTTCAAGGCGCGCGCGATCTCCTATGTGTTGGCAGGCGGTGTGATCGCCGCGTGGGCCGGGCCCGAGATCGCCAAGTGGACCGTCGATCTAGTGCCCTCGGTGATCTTTCTCGGACCCTATCTCGCCATGATCGTGGTGCTGGTGCTTGCCTATGGCACCCTCGGGTTTGTCGATATTCCGAAATCGGGCGGAGACGGACACATCGGTACCGGGCGCCCGATGCTGGAAATCGCGCGCCAGCCCGCGTTCCTGGTCGCGGTACTTTCGGCGATGGTCGGGTTTTCGGTAATGGTCCTGTTGATGACGGCCACCCCGATCGCGATGGTGCAGTTCGACCACGCCTTCACCGATGCGGCGTTCGTGATTCAATGGCACGCAGTGGCGATGTTCGCGCCGTCGTTCGTGACCGGAACCCTGATCAACCGGGTCGGTGTGCTGCGCATCATTCTGACCGGCGTTGTCATGATATCGGGCGCCGTCGCCGCCGCCTTGTCAGGCGAAAGCGTGGTTCATTTCTGGGTTGCTCTTTTTCTGCTCGGCATTGGCTGGAACTTCATGTTTGTCGGCGGCACGACGCTGCTGACTGAAACCTACACGGTTGCGGAACGCGCGAAAGTACAGGGCACCAACGACATGATCGTGTTCGGTTCGGTCGCCATCGCCTCGTTGATGTCCGGGGCGCTGCTCCAGAGCGTCGGCTGGCAGGCGGTCGCCCTCGGTGCGATTCCCTTCATTGCGGTGGCGGGGATTGCTGCGGCCGCTTTGGCTCTCGTCCGGCGCCAGACCGTGCCGACGGCGCCGCTTTCCTGACCGCGGCACCCGGGACCTGACGGGGGTCGCTGTCGCGGGGCCGCCGGTTGCGTTCCCGGGCCTTCTCTGGCATGGTCCCGCCGATTTTCTGACGGCCCCTCCGGGTGCGCCCCGAATGGCCGAAACGGTGCCCGATTTTTTTCCTACATATCAGACACATACAGAGGTTACGCCGATGACGGACTGGTTGTGGTACGCGATTGCCTGCTCCGGGGTCGCGCTGGCGTACGGGGTCTATGCCTCGCGCTCGGTGCTCTCGTCCAGTGCAGGGACCGAGCGGATGCAAGAGATCGCCCGCGCCATTCAGGAAGGGGCGAACGCCTATCTCAACCGCCAGTACCGCACCATCGGCATCGTCGGCATCGTCATCTTCGGGGTGCTGTGGATTCTCTTGGGCGGCACGGTCGCGATCGGGTTCCTGATCGGTGCGGTGCTTTCTGCCGCGGCCGGCTACATCGGCATGAACGTGTCGGTGCGCGCCAACGTGCGCACGGCCGAAGCGGCGCGCCAGGGTCTTGCCCAGGGTCTGAAGCTTGCGTTCAAGGCGGGCGCGGTTACCGGGATGCTGGTGGTCGGGCTCGGACTTCTCGCGGTGACGGTCTATTTCCTGATCCTCTTGGAAATGGGTTTGACCGGGCGCGACCTGGTCGAACCGCTGGTGGCGCTGGGCTTCGGCGGTTCGCTGATTTCGATTTTCGCGCGGCTCGGCGGGGGTATTTTCACCAAGGGCGCCGACGTCGGCGCAGATCTGGTCGGCAAGGTCGAGGTCGGGATTCCCGAAGACGATCCGCGTAATCCTGCGGTGATCGCCGACAACGTGGGCGACAACGTGGGCGACTGCGCCGGCATGGCCGCCGATCTGTTCGAGACCTACGCCGTCACCGTCGTGGCGACAATGGTGTTGGCCTCGATTTTCTTCGCGGGCGAAACGCAGGCGGCCTCGGAAACGCGGGCCGCCCTGATGGTCTATCCGCTGGTGATCGGCGGGACCTGCATTCTCACATCCGTCATTGGCACGTTCTTCGTAAGGTTAGGCAAGAACCAGAACATAATGGGGGCGCTTTACCGCGGCTTCATCGTTACCGCAGTCCTGTCGGCGATTGCGCTTTGGTTCGTGACCGATTGGGTTGTCGGCAACGACACGGTTCTGAACGCGGGCGGCAACGAATTTAGCGGCCGCCTCTTGTTCTACTGCGGACTCATCGGCCTGGTTGTCACCGGTCTTCTGATCTGGGTGACCGAATATTACACCTCGACCGACTACCGCCCGGTGAAGAGCATTGCCCAGGCCTCGACCACGGGCCATGGCACCAACGTCATTCAAGGGCTCGCCATTTCAATGGAAGCGACGGCGATTCCAGCCATCATCATCGTTGCCGGCATCGTTGCGACCTATCAGCTCGCCGGCCTGTTCGGGATTGCCATTGCCGTCACCACGATGCTTGCCTTGGCGGGAATGGTCGTGGCGCTCGACGCTTACGGACCGGTCACCGACAACGCGGGCGGGATCGCCGAGATGGCGGAACTGGACGCCGACGTGCGCAAGATCACCGATGCGCTGGACGCGGTCGGCAACACCACCAAGGCGGTCACAAAGGGTTATGCCATCGGCTCGGCGGGCCTCGCCGCGCTGGTGCTGTTTGGAGCCTACACCGAGGATCTGAAGGTATTCTTCACCGATATCGAGGTCGAGTTCTCCTTGTCCAATCCCTATGTGGTGATCGGGCTATTGCTGGGCGGGTTGCTGCCCTACCTGTTCGGTGCGCTCGGCCTGACTGCGGTCGGCCGCGCCGCCGGTTCGGTGGTGGTCGAGGTGCGCCGCCAGTTCAAGGAAATCTCCGGCATCATGGAGGGCACCGGGAAGCCGGACTACAGCCGCGCCGTCGATCTGCTCACCAAGGCGGCGATCAAGGAAATGATCATCCCGTCCTTGTTGCCGGTACTGGCGCCGATCGTGGTCTATTACGCGGTGCTGCTGATCGCCGACCAGGCGTCGGCATTCGCGGCCTTGGGTGCAATGCTGCTGGGTGTCATCGTCACCGGGCTGTTCGTCGCGATCTCGATGACGGCGGGTGGCGGCGCCTGGGACAACGCCAAGAAACTCATCGAGGACGGCAACTACGGCGGCAAGGGTTCCGACGCCCACAAGGCTGCCGTGACCGGCGACACGGTCGGCGACCCCTACAAGGACACAGCGGGGCCGGCCGTCAACCCGATGATCAAAATTACCAACATCGTCGCGCTGTTGCTGCTGGCGACGCTGGCGGGCTGAACGTCAATAGTCGGTCGCGGGATTTCCGGGACCGCCGGTGTTGAAGCGGCCGAGGTTGCCGAACAGCTGTTCGACCACCCCGAGTTCGCGCCCCAGCGTCGGCGTGACCCGCGTTACCGGGTCGATGATGCGCCCGTCCGACATGGCATAGCGCCTGATATCGCTGATGGTGCCGGCGTCGTCGAAGGCGATGCCCAGGACCTGTTGATCCAGCACCTTCTCGTCGAAAAAGGCGATCTGTTCGGTACGTTTGGAGATGTAATACCAAGTGATGTCATCAAAAGTGCTGACGCTGGACGGCGACCCCAAGACCCGTGATACGGTAATGCGGGTGTCAAGGCCGGTCTTCAGTTGCGATATCAGTTCCTCGTCGGGGATGAAGCCCCGGCTGCCGATCGTGGCGACGCAGGAAACCAGCGCAAGCCCGAAGGCCGCCACAAACCAACGTGCTGGAATCGCAAACCGCATATTCATGAGCATGTCGTTTTTTCGCGCCGGAATGCGTCACCGTTGGGTGCGGACAAGGCGCATCGTATCGTTCAGATATTGCATCCGACCCGGGACCTGTCAACCGAAGTGCGCGCGACGCACACCTGGCCCGTGCTCGGGATTCTAAAACGCCTGTTCGGCGAATCGCCGAATGCGGCCGCCGCGCACGCGCTCTATTCAGTGCTGGCGGTGCAGGCGCGGCAGGTGGCGTTCTACACCGCGCCGATCTCGGTGCCCGATACTCTCGACGGGCGCTTTGAGGTGATCGCGGTGCACGGGTTTCTGGTCATGCACCGGCTGAAAGCGGCGGGTCCGGCGGCGGCCGGGTGTTCGCAGACGCTCTACGACCTGATGTTCAAGCATATGGACCTGTCTGTGCGCGATCTCGGCTCCAGCGACATCCGCACGGGCCCGCGGGTGCGCAAGATGTCGAACGCGTTCATGGGCCGCGTTCACGCCTACGACCAGGCGATGGCCGCGCCGCCGCCGGCGCTGGAGGACGCACTGAAGCGCAATCTCTATCGCAATGAGGTGCCGAACGCCGAGGCGTTGGCCTTGGTTGCCGAATACATGCGCCGCGAGGCGGGCGCGCTGGCGGCGCGGGACACGGCGGCGATGATGGCCGGGGAAGTCCGGTTCGGGCCGCCGCCGGGGACGCCGTAGTGGCGCTGGGCGGCGTCGGCTTCACCCCGGTTCGGGAAAAGGGTCTTGAAACGCGGGGTCGGGTGATTTCGGCCGCTGACGCCCGCCGCGACACCCGGCCCGGCCCTTGTTTTGGCGATCCATGCCCTCATGTTGGAGGGGCCTGCAGCGGGTTTCCGGCCCACGAGAGGTAAAAAGGGGAAACCGATCCGATAACGGCCGAACCCTTGGTTTATGGCCCGCAAACCGGTTGACCTCGGCGCGGGCGTTTTCTATGGTCCGCGCCGCGCTGGCCCCGGAGGCCTGCCCCTTTCAACCAATTGAATCCATGACCGTATCCGAGCCACAGAAAGAGTTTAGCCGCCCCCTTGAAATCGACCCCGGGGCGGGCGGTTCGAATTCGCGGCCGACGCTGCTGAGCGCGCCGCGCTCGCCCGGCGGTTCGGGCTGCCGGGGATCGCCTGCCTTGAGGGCAGCGGTTCCATCACCCCCCTCGGCGGGGGTGCGGTGCGGTTTTGCGCACAGTACCGGGCCGATGTGGAGCAGATCTGCGGAATCACCCTCAACCCGCTGCGTCAGACCGTTGAGGAAGCCATTGAATTGACGTATGTTACTGAATTGGTGGAGAAAATTGCGCCGCAGCCGCGTGAGGTCGCGGTCGATCCCGTCCGCGGCGAACCCGAAATTTTGACCGGGACGGTTGTTGACGCGGGCGCCGTGGTGGCGGAACATCTGGCCTTGGCTCTCGACCCCTATCCGCGTACGCCCGGGGCCGTGGCCGAAACGGCGCCGGGGGCGGCGGAGATACCCGCCCCTTTGCGGCGCTCAAGGCGCTGAAGACAGGCGGCTGAGGGCCGCCAAAATCGCATTCCGGCAACACAGCAGAAAGAGCACCCATGGCGGTTCCCAAGAAGAAAATCTCGGTCTCCAGGCGCAACATGCGTCGCAGTCACGATGCCCTCAAATCGGTGGGCTACGTCGAGTGCCCGAACTGCGGCGAAAACAAGCGCCCCCATCACGTCTGCGCCGAATGCGGGTATTACCGCGACCGCGAAGTCCTCGAAGCCCGCGAATCGGTCTAGGCGCCGGGCCCTGAACCGGAGACCCGCTTGACAGCCAATCTCACCCTTGCGCTCGATGCGATGGGGGGCGACAAGGCGCCGGGCGCCATCGTCAAGGGGATCGATATTGCGCGTCGGCGCTATCCCGACGTGCGTTTTCTGTTGTTCGGCGACGAACGCCGGATCGCGCCCATCGTCAAGCGGTTCAGCAAGTTGGGCGAGATTTGCGAAGTCCGTCATACCGGCGACGCCGTAGGATCGGAAGACAAACCCTCCCAGGCGCTGCGCCGCGGCAAGACCACCAGCATGCGGCTTGCAATCGACGCAGTTCGCGACGGCGAAGCTGCCGGCATCCTGTCGGCCGGCAACACCGGCGCGCTGATGGCAATGGCCAAGTTCGTCCTCAAGACCGTGCCCGGCATCGACCGGCCCGCCATTGCCGGGTTCTTTCCCTCGATGCGCGGCGAAAGCGTCATGCTCGACCTCGGCGCCAACGTCGATTGCACAGCCGATAACCTGGCGCAGTTTGGCCTGATGGGGGCCGCGTTCGCACGCGTCGTGCTCGGCATCCAGAAACCGACGGTCGGGCTTCTCAACGTCGGTACCGAAGCACTCAAAGGCCACGAGATCGTCAAGGGCGCGGCCGAGATGCTGCGCGGGGCCCACCTGCCGCTTGAGTTCGCGGGCTTCGTCGAGGGTAGCGACTTCGGCCTCGGCACAGTCGATGTGTTCGTGACCGACGGATTTACCGGCAATATTGCCCTTAAGGCGACCGAGGGCACCGCCCGTTTCTATGCCTGGAACCTGCGCAGAGCGTTCCGGCGCTCGATCATGTCGCGGATTGGCTACCTGCTGGCGCGACCCGCGTTGGTGGCGTTGCGCGAACGGCTCGATCCCCGAACCTACAACGGCGCGCTGTTCGTCGGCCTCAACGGCGTCGTCATTAAAAGTCACGGCGGTTCCGATGCGCGCGGTTTCGCCAGCGCGCTTGGGGTCGCCGTCGATATGGTGCGCGGCAATTTCAACGAGCATCTGATCGAGGATCTCGAAGCTTTCGCGCAAGACGACGCCCCTCCGCCGCGGGTGGCCGTTTCGTGAAGGTCACCCGGTCGGTCATCCGTGGGTGTGGCGCGTTCCTGCCGCGCCGCGTCGTCACCAACGATGATCTCGCAAAGTTCGTCGATACCAGCGACGAATGGATCCAGGCCCGCACCGGCATCCGCCAGCGGCATCTCGTGAGCGATGGCGAACTCACCTCCGACCTCGCCCTCAACGCCGCCCGTGAGGCCCTCGACAAGGCCGGCATGACGCCTGACGACATCGATCTGATCGTCCTGGCAACGACCACGCCGGACGAAACATTCCCGGCCACCGCCACCACCGTGCAGGCGCGCCTTGGCATGAATCATGGGTTTGCCTTCGACGTGCAGGCGGTGTGCTCTGGATTCGTCTATGCGCTGGCGACTGCCGACAGTTTTCTGGTCACCGGCCAGGCGCGCGCCGCCCTGGTGATCGGCGCCGAGTCGTTCTCGCGCCTGCTTGACTGGGAAGACCGCGGAACCTGCGTCCTGTTCGGCGACGGCGCGGGCGCGGTGGTGCTGGAGGCTGTGGACGGGCAGGGTACTTCGGCCGACCGCGGAATCCTGGCGTCCAAGCTCCATTCAGACGGCCGCCGGCACGATGCGCTGTATGTCGATGGCGGCCCCGGCAGCACCCGGACCACCGGCCATGTCCGCATGAAGGGCAAGGAAGTGTTCCGCTTTGCGGTCGAGAATCTGGCCAGCGTGGTGCGCGAAATCCTCGACGACGCCGACATGACCGTGGACGACATCGACTGGCTGGTGCCGCACCAGGCCAACAAGCGCATTCTCGACGCCACCGCGCGCCGCCTCAACTTCGACCCCGGCAAGATCATCGTCACCGTCGACCACCACGCCAATACCTCGGCCGCCTCGGTGCCGCTGGCGTTGGCCGAGGGCATCGACGACGGCCGCATCGGCCCGGGCGACATTGTGCTGATGGAGGCGATGGGCGGCGGCTTTGCGTGGGGCGCCTGCCTCGCCCGCTGGTAGCGTCTCACCCGATTCGCGGGCGACATAAGCATCGCCCCGCATCCCCTTGAAATCGCTTTAATATTGACGCAGGTCTTGCCCGGGGGTACGGTCAACGCGGCAATTGGCAGGGGAATTTCCCATGGCGGGAGAGACGGTTACGCGCGCCCAACTTTCCGAGGCCGTGTACCAAGAGATGGGACTGTCGCGAAACGAGTCTGCGGATCTCGTGGAGTCGGTGCTGCGCGAAATCGGCAGTAGCCTGGTCAGGGGCGAGACCGTCAAGATTTCCTCGTTCGGCAGTTTCTATGTGCGGGAAAAAGGTCAGCGCATCGGCCGCAACCCCAAGACCGGTGAAGAAGTCCCGATTCTGCCGCGCCGCGTGCTGGTGTTCCGGCCCTCGCACGTTCTCAAGGACCGCATCAACGCCCAGTTGTCGGGCACCGGCGCCGAAGCCGCGGAGAGCTGAGCAGGGTTCCGGTGGCCAAGGCGCCCGGCGCATTCCGCACCATCAGCGAGGTCGCGACCGAGCTCGAGGTGCCCCAGCATGTGCTGCGCTTCTGGGAGAGCAAGTTCACTCAGGTCAAGCCGCTGAAACGCGGCGGCGGGCGGCGCTATTACCGCCCCGAGGACGTGGAACTGCTGCGTCGTATCCGCGCCCTGCTCTATGACGACGGCTACACCATCAAGGGCGTGCAGAAACTGCTGCGCGAAAATGGCCGCAAGGCGCCCGAGCCCGGCCGCCCGCCGCAGGGCGTGACCCGTCCGGGCGACGCTGCGGTCAAGGTTTTGCCGCCGCCGGCACGGCGCGAGATCCAGGCCGCGATCGACGAACTGACGGCGCTCCGTGACGAATTGAAAACGCCCGGCGCCTGAAAGCCGCCTTCCGGTCGGGCGGCGGCTAATCCGCGCGCCGATCCCCGGCTCACGTTTCCCGTTTCCCGATCCCCGTCTCCGGTCCCCGTCTCCGGTCCCCGTCTCGCGATTCCCGTCTCGCGATCCCCGAGAGCGGTTCCGTTTTGATCCGAACCACTCTGGCTTTTTTTGTCGCTCACGGCAGCGGATCCAAGGGTCCACGCCTGCGCGGGCGCGCCGCATAAGCGGCGGGGCACCGTGCGGCCATGGGCGGTTCCAGATCAACCGGAATCGCCCTAGGTCCTCGCGCGAAAAGCCGGCCCCGGAAGGCCGGTTGCGGGTTGCGCCGTCCTTGCCGGGTCCTGCGGCCCCTCTCGGCGCGCGTTGTTTCGCCCGCGGCCAGGGGCTATTTGTTTCACCCGCAGCCAGGGGCTATATAGTTGCTTCGCCCGGCGTTCAAGGCGCCCGGGCGCGGTCGGAGCGTGGCGCAGTCTGGTTAGCGCATCACACTGGGGGTGTGGGGGTCGGTGGTTCAAATCCACTCGCTCCGACCAA
>CAZTAK010000082.1:1293-9596 GCA_964611585.1 uncultured Alphaproteobacteria bacterium | reverse complement strand
GTCGAGGATCTCGCGCCGGGGGACCGGGTCCTGGTCCGCTGTGCGTCGCACGTCGGCGCCAGCGCGAGCT
The DNA here is from genome assembly GCA_964611585.1 of uncultured Alphaproteobacteria bacterium. Lineage (GTDB taxonomy): Bacteria > Pseudomonadota > Alphaproteobacteria > SHVP01 > SHVP01 > CAZTAK01. The sequence goes on along the minus strand of CAZTAK010000082.1, from coordinate 9,526 downwards.
ACGACGATGGTGCCTGGCAGTCGCACGTTACGGTGCCGGCCGCACGCACCTATCCCGCGCCCGAAGGCGATCCGCGCCAGCTCGCCCACCTGGTCAACGTCCTGACGGCCGAGGTGTTCCTGTCCGACGTCGCGTGCACGAAGCCGGGCGAATGGGTATTGCAGAACGGCGCCAACTCGAACGTCGGACGCTATCTAGTATGTCTCGCCAACCGCGCTGGCGTGCGTACCGTAAATGTGGTGCGGCGCGCAGGCGTGGTGCCGGAACTTGAGGCGCTTGGCGCCGATTCGGTAATTCTCGACGGACCGGATCTGGCGGCGCGAGTGACGCAAGCGACCGGCGGCGATCCCGTCCACGTTGCTCTCGATTGTGTCGGCGGGGATGCGACCGCGCGTCTCGCCTCGTGCCTCGCCGACGGTGGAACGGTATTCAACTATGGTTTGATGAGCGGCGATTCTTGCCACGTGCCCGGGAGGGAGCTGATCTACCGCAACCTGCGGCTCGCCGGCTATTTTATGGCCCCGCCATTCAACGCGCACAGCCCCGCGGAACAGCGTACAATCATCGATCGGCTGGCGGCGCAACTGGCGGACGGGACGTTGCCCGCGAAGATCGCGGGCGCTTATGATCTTGAAAACTACCGCGCCGCCGTAGCGCATGCGGCCGAATCGGGGGACAACCGCGACGGCAAAGTACTGTTCGTGCTGCCGTCGCAAGACTGAGGGAAGGAGACCGGCTGATGGCCCGTCCGCACATCGAATCGATACAGGCCCAGTTGATGCCATGGGTTCCGTTCGGCAGCGACCACCCGCGCGCCGGGGCCGAAGCCCGGGTTCTCAGCGAAGATGACGAGAACGGCGCGTGTTCTCTGATGATCCGGTATCCCGCCGGATGGAGCCGCAAGGGCACCGAGGTGCTGACCGCCAACGAAGAATTCTTCGTTCTTGATGGCGAAATTGAACTTGCCGGAGAAACCTACGGCCTTCACGACTATGCGATGCTGCCGGCAGGGCATCCCAGCGACGACATTGCCGCGCCCAAAGGCGCCGTGGTGCTCACGTTCTTTTCCGAAGCGCCATCGTCATCCCCCGCCGCTGACCACAAGGGCGGCTTTGACGAAGAATTGCTTATCAAGAAAGTCTCGACGATTTCTTTGCGTTGGGACCGCAGCCAGCCGCAGCGCGAGGAAACCAACGCCGGCGACGAAATGGAATACTACGAAGGCGGGCTCAAGTTTCTGCGCCAGGACCCGCACACCAAGGATCAGTCGTTCCTGTTCTCGGCTTCGCCCCAGACCCATCCGCCGGGCTGGTCGGCGTTGCAGGAAACCCACCCGACGGTCGAGGAAAGCTTCGTCGTCATGGGGGAAATGATTGGCCCGCGCGAAGTTCGCAGCGCTGGTGCCTACTTCTGGCGTCCGCCCCATATCCTGCATGGCCCGTTCGGATCGCTGACAGGCGTGGTGTCGTTCGTGCGCACCCAAGGCGGCGCGCTGCTGGACATCTGGAACGAGCCCAAGATGGGCTATTCGTTCAATCCCGAATCGCGCCCGCAGGTGCCGGCCAACCTCCAAGAATACGCCACCGACAAATGGACGCGGCAGACTTGTTTTTAGGGGTTCAGTTCCGGCTTTTGGATCCGATGGAATGGGGACCGAAGGACGAACGGAATTGAACGCCCTCAAAGAGTTCGCCGGGTGGCGCGCGCCGGTATCGAAGGATCGAACATCGGTGTCGCACCGCTGGAGCGAGAGAGTGGGGCAGGGGACCGGTGGCGGAACCACGCTTTCGCCGTGGGCCCTTCCCGGCATGTTCGAGTTCTCTTCGGCGGTGCAAATGGACGGTAGATCTCTGCGGACGGGCCTGACTGGTCGTGCGTTGAGGGAATCCCTGCCGGGCATCGTCGCCCGCGAAAAGGAATCACCGTGACCGGCTCCCCTGCTGCCAAATCCGGTTTCGATTTCCGCCGCCCGGCAGGTTCGCGCGAGTTCGTCAACTCGCGCGGGTTCCGCCAGCACTATCTCGAGTGGTCCGGGACTGCGCCGCCGCTGATTCTTTTGCACCCCAAACGCAGCAACGCGCGGCATTGGGATTTCATGGTCGATTCGCTGGCGGCCCCCAACCGGGTTCTCGCGCCCGACGCGCGCGGCCACGGCCTGAGCGAATGGCCGGACGAGGGGTATCGCGTGCCCGAACTGGCCGAGGACGTCATCGCCTTTATGGACGCTCTCGGCATCGGCCGCGCGATTCTCGCCGGCGGCGCAACCGGCGGCAATCTGTGTCTCTGGCTCGCCGCCAATCGTCCGGATCGCGTTGCCGCGATCGCCGTAATCGATCCCGGCATGTCGGTGCCCAAGGCAATCTCCGATGAAGTGATCCGGCAGACCCTCGAAGAACACGATTTTGCGGATTTCGAAACCGCCAGGGCGTCGATGCATTTTCAGGAATTGTGGCGGCCCGAGGTGCGGGATCATTATGCCGCCCACAGTTTTTTCGAACGCGAGGACGGACGTTGGGAGTGGCGTTATGCGGCGGCGCCCGCGCGCGCCATCGCCCAATCCCTCAACGAGGATCCGGTGTGGGACTTCGCGACCTCGGTGACGTGTCCGGCGCTGCTGGTGCGGGGCGCGACCTCGGCGGTCTTCAACGAAGACCAAATGGCGCGATTGTCTGGATTGATACCGGCGGCGCGCATCGTCCATCTGGTGAACGCGGAACACACGCCGGCCCAGGAAAACCCCGAGGGCCTTGCCGCCGAGATCGATGCCCTGTTGCGACAGGCCGGCGCCGGATAGGGCTCGGGACCGTGGCCGGGGTTGCGGGGGGGGGGCAGGCGCGCGGGGATTGGACGTTTGTCGCCGTTTGGAAATGGTCGGGGACGATAGCGTTGAGCCATGCTGCCAGCATCGGCGCGCATTTTTCGGTATTGGCGCGCGCTTCTGACCGCCGCCGAATTGGTGGGGTTTCCGAAGACCTACTGGGTGCTGGAGGCGCTGGAACCGCCGCCGCCTGTGCCCACAACGATCGCAAGCCCGATGGCGGCGGCGACGCCGACGGCCACCCCCCATCGCCCCGATCGTCAAACCGCCTGCTGCGCCGGCGCCCTGACCCGCGGCCGCTCCGGCCGGACTGCGGAAAATTCTGCCGGTCCCGGTCTTCTTCTTTTGCGTCTGAGCCGCGGGCGCGGGTGTGGGCTCTTCGGCCACTGCCACCGCCGGAATCGAGGCGAGGGCAATGAGCACGGCCATCGACAGCGCGAGGCTTCGCTTCCGGGATAGGGTCATCGTCGATCTCCGTACGGCGCGGGCGCAATGGGTAGGTTCTACCACTGCACCAGTCTAGCAATCCCGGTGCCAAAATCCTTTGGCCGGGCCGGTCAACGGCGGCCAAATCGGCGATTGCCGCCGATTCCGGGGCTTCCGGGCCGCGAGACGGCCGTCCGGATCAGAGCGCTCCGGCGGGCGGGGCCCACCAGGGGCCGCCAGGGGCGTCGGGCACGGTGTTCCGGCGCGGGCGTTACCTTTCGGGCGGCCGGACCCGGGGCGGCAATGCGTTCCGCGTGACGGCTGAGAGAGGGACCCGATGAAATCAATTTTGGCCGCGCGCGCGCCCAGCCGCGGCGCGGCGCCGTTCCCAACCGCATCTTTTCCACCGCCCCGTTCTGATCTGCTCCTCGGTTCCGTTCAGCCGTTGTGCGCGTCCAGTGCGCTCCGGGCAAACAAACGTGCCTCACGTTCCGGTAACGACGGGGTCTCAGGTATGCCGCGAGATCACCCCGGGTGATCCCTTCGACCAGTCGGGCCGAGTCTCGATGTCGCGGCCGCCGCAGGCAGAACAACGCAGGCGCCGGGCGACTTCGGGTACCGGCGTCTCGCGTCCCATGCGGGCGATCATCGGGCCGGACGCGATCACCCGGTTGCGGAAGCAGCCATTGCACCACACGAACAGGCCAAGCCCCTCGCGGTCGAGATACGACAGCGGCATCGGCTTCGGGGGGTCGGGACGGCGCACAGGGATGAGGTGTAGCAACGAATGTTTTCCTAACACTAGCAGGGTTTGGGGCGCCTGCAAGGGGCCGGCGCACGAAATTTTCACCGGCGGGCGGGTCGGTGTGCAGTCGCAACGCTTTCCCTCATCGGGCGCCGAGAAAGGGCCGCTGTGCCATGGCGCTGGACCGGTCAATCGTGGGGGTGAGGGGCGTGTCTCATTCTTTTTCGCGGCTGCTCAGGGCAGGTGCGCCGGGAAGAAAACGAAACGCGACCCATCCCGGAGCCACCCGCCGGCAACGCGGAAAAGATGAAATGAATTGTGGGCGGGGCGGCGCTTGCCGTGCCCTGGTACCGGCCGGGACCGCGGGCGCTTGCCCCCTCCGGGCCGCGCCCGGGCCGAGGGGCAGCGGTTCGCGTTTGCGGGCGCCCCGGCCCCGCGGATACTATGGGGTTTTTCTGAACCGGCGCGCCGCGCGCCACGCCGACCCTGCGCGCGCCCTCTCATGAAAGGCTCACGTCCTGGCGCGAACGCCCCTTGCCGGCCGGCGCATGTTCGACCGCACGTTCTTCGTGTTCCTCGCCCTTGCGATTGCGAGCGCCATCGCGGTCTGGTTCGTCAAGGGACCGGAATCGTTCTGGCGTGCGCTCGAAAGCGACGCCTTCCTGCTCATCAGTATCATTCCGCTCCTGGGGGCGGGCTTTCTGATCGGCGGCTTCATTCAGGTGCTGGTGCCGAACGATCTGGTCGCGCGCTGGCTCGGCGAGAACAGCGGCATCCGCGGCATCGCGGTGGCGACGGTGGCGGGATTCCTGACCCCGGGCGGGCCGATGGTGTCCTTTCCCATCGTCGTCGGACTCGCCAGCGCCGGCGCCGACATCGGCGCGCTCGTTGCCTACCTCACGTCGTGGTCGGTGCTCGGGCTCTCGCGCATCATCATGTGGGAGATGCCTTTCATGGGCTTCGAGTTCGCGAGCGTGCGCTGGACCGCATCGCTGGTGTTGCCGTTCATCGCCGGCTACATCGCGCGTGAACTGCAAATCCGGATTCGCCCGGCGGCAGAGGCGGGCGACTGATGCTGATCTCGGCGATCATTATGTGGGGCCTCGCTTCGGTGCTGGCGGCAGTTGCGATTGTCCGCCCCGGGAAGAACCTCGCGCCCGCGCTCCGTAATACCCGCGATCAGGCGTTGATGGTGCTGCCGCGGATGCCGGTTACGATCGTCGCCGCCGGATTTATCGCCGAACTGATCCCCCAGGAAGCCATCGGTCCCTATATCGGCGGCGATTCCGGGCTGATCGGAATCCTGATCGCCGCGGCCGTCGGCGCGGTGATGCCGTCCGGGCCGGTGATTTCGTTTCCGATTGCGATCGCCTTGGTGCAACTCGGCGCCGGGACGCCGCAGCTGGTCGCATTCCTGACCGCGTGGTCAACCTTTGCCATGCACCGGATGTTCCTGTTCGAGATTCCGATGATGGGGTGGGGGTTCACTGGCAAGCGGCTGCTCGCCTCGGTGGTCCTGCCGCCAACGGCGGGAGTGATTTCGTGGGGGATGCTGGCGCTCTGACGCGCACTTAACCGGCGTCCTCTTTTTCAAACACCTCGCGCGCCGCCATCATCGCCGTGGTTGCGGCCGGGAAACCGGCATAGGCGCTCATCTGAAGAATGACCTCGACGATCTCGGTCCGGCCTGCACCCGCATTAAGCGCCCCCAGAACGTGCGTTTTCAGGTGCGGCTTGGCGTAGCCGAGCGCGGTCAGCCCGGCAATCGCCGCAACCTCGCGGGTTTTGAGATCGAGCCCGTCGCGCTGATAGAGGTCGCCGAAAACGTGTTCGACGAGATAGCGCCCGAGATCCGGGGCGATGCCGTCGAAGGCCGCTGCCGCCTGTTCGCCGGCGGGCCCGAACAGTTCCTTCATCAGGGCGCGGCCGCGACCGGCGGGATCGTCGGCCTTGCCGGTGCTGTCGGCGGTCATGGCCCAATCACAAATAGATCCACGGGCGGGCTTCTTTGTCGCGAGTCTGGAAATCGGTGATTTCGGATTCGCGCTGGAGCGTAATTCCGACGGCGTCGAGCCCGTCGAGCAGGGCTGCGCGGCGCGCGTCGTCAACCGTGAAGGCGATTTGCGTCCCGTCCGGCGCAGTTATTGTACGCCCGCGGAGATCGACGGTTACGGTGCGGCCGTGCGCGCCCATCTCGAGCTGGGTTGCCAGGCCTTCGACGATTTCGGTGTCCAGCACGATCGGCAGCAATCCGTTTTCAAAGCAGTTGTTGAAGAAGATTTCACCGAAGCCGGGCGCGATCACGCAGCGGATACCGAACCCTACCAGCGCCCATACGGCGTTCTCGCGCGACGACCCGCAGCCGAAATTGTCGCCGGTAATCAGGATAACCGCATTCGCGAACTCGGGCTTGTTGAGCGCGAAATCCGGTTTCGGCGCGCCGTCCTTTTCGTAGCGCCAGTCGGCGAACAGCCGCGGCCCGAACCCGGATTTTCCGGTCTCGGTGCTTTGGGTCAGGTACCGGCTCGGCAGCAGGGCGTCGGTGTCGATGTTGGGCTGGAACATCGCCGCGGCGGTGCCTGTAAGCGTGGTGAATCTTTCCATGGCCCGCTCCCCTAGCCTGCCAGTTTGCGTACATCGGTGATCTTGCCCGCGACCGCCGCAGCCGCCACCATTTCCGGGCTCGCTAAATGGGTGCGCGCGCCGGCGCCCTGGCGGTTCTCGAAGTTGCGGTTGGTGGTCGACATCACCCGGTGACCCGGCTCGAACCGGTCGCCACCCAAACTCGTGCACAGCGAGCATCCCGGTTCGCGCCACTCGAAGCCGGCGGTCTTGAAAATCTCGTCGAGGCCCTCGGCCTCGGCGTCGCGTTTGACCCGGCCCGATCCCGGCACCACCCAGGCGCGCGCGAGGCGTGTCGAAACCTTGCGGCCATCGAGAATCTTGGCGGCGCGCCGCAGATCGCTCAACCGGCTGTTGGTGCACGATCCGATGAAGGCGACGTCCACGGGCGCGCCCTCGATCGGTTCGCCCGGGGTGAGGCCGGTGTAGCCTAACGCGCGTTCCCACGCCACGCCCTTGCCGGCGGGCGCGTCCGCCGGATCGGGCACGCGTTCGTTGACGCCCATGACATGTTCGGGGCTCGTGCCCCAGGTCACTTGCGGCGTGATTGCGGCGCAATCGATGGCGATCTCGCGGTCGAAGGCGGCACCCTCGTCGGTCGGCAGCGTGCGCCAATGTTGCACCGCCTGATCCCACAGCGCACCCGTCGGCGCGTAGTCGGTTCCGTCGAGATATTCGAACGTCGTCTCGTCGCCCGCCACGACGCCGTAGCGCGCCGCCATTTCGATCGACATGTTGCACACGGTCAGGCGTCCTTCGACGGGCATGGCGCGGATCGCTTCGCCCGCATACTCGATGCAATAGGTGTTGCCCGCGTTGGCGCCCGCATGCCCAATCGTATAGAGGATCATGTCTTTAGGCGTCACGCCGCCGGGTACGGCGCCGTTGAAGGTAATCCGCAGCGTTTTCGGTTTTTGCAACACGACTGTTTGCGTTGCCAGCACGTGTTCGATTTGCGACAGCCCGACGCCCCAGGTGAGGGCGCCGACGCCGCCGACGGTGCAGGTGTGGCTGTCGCCGCAGATCAGTGTGCAACCCGGCAGCGCGATGCCGGATTCGGGCGATACCACGTGGACGATCCCCTGGCGCACGTCGCCGAGATCGAACAGCGTCACCCCGTACTGGTTCGTTTTTTCGCGCATTCCCTTGACGCCCGCCTCGCCGCCGGGAATCGAAGTTTCGTCGCTCCGGCCGGCAAAGGTCTCGATGCCGTGGTCCATGGTGGCAAAGTTGAGCTCGGGGTTGCGTAATCTCCGCCCCGAGGTGTCGAGCCCCTCGAACACCAGCGCGCCCAGAAGGTCGTGCAAAATGTTGCGGTCGACGTGAATCAGGCTGAAGCCGTTACCGAAATCGCGGATTTCGTGCAACGACCAGATCTTCTCGAACAGGGTGCGGGGTGCGGACATGGCGAACCGGTCTTGGGGGCGGGGCCTCGATTGAAGCGGAGCGGAGCGCCGGCGTCAATCGGGCCCGTTGCGGAACCCGGCCCGCGCGCCTAACGTCGGCGCGGAAACGTGCCCGCGCGCCTGACTTCGGCGCGCAAACGGGGAGGCCCGCGCGCCTGACTTCGGCGCGCAAACGGGGAGGCCCGCGCGCCTAACGTCGGCGCGCAAACGTGGAGG
>CAZTAK010000082.1:0-1193 GCA_964611585.1 uncultured Alphaproteobacteria bacterium | reverse complement strand
TCGGCGCGCAAACGGGGAGGCCCGCGCGCCTAACGTCGGCGCGCAAACGTGGAGGAAAGAATGGAAACAATTGCCATTGTCGGGTCCGGCATGATCGGGCGTGCCTGGGCACTGGTGTTCGCGCGGGCCGGGAAAGATGTCGTTCTTTACGACCCCGGCGAGGGGGCGGCGGACCGCGCGATGGCCCAGATCGCCGTGGCCGCGGCCGATCTCGCCGCTATCGGGCTGGTCGATGAGGACTCAGGCGCCATTACCGGGCGGTGCCGCATCGCCGGCAGCCTCGCCGCGGCGCTGGAAGGCGCTGGCTACGTTCAGGAAAACGGACCCGAAGGTCTCGACATCAAGCGTGAGCTCTATGCCGAAATGGATGCGATTGCCGCCGCCGGTGTGCCGCTCGCGAGTTCCACTTCTGGGATCAAGGCGAGCGCCTTCTCCGAGGGCCTTGAAGGGCGCAGCCGCTGCCTCGTTGCCCATCCCGTCAATCCGCCGAGCGTCGTGCCGCTGGTCGAGATCGCGCCCGCGCCCTGGACCGATCCGGACGTGGTGGCAAGAACCCGCGCCCTCATGGAAGAGGTGGGCCAGCAGCCGACGACTGTCAAAAAGGAAATCGACGGGTTCATATTGAATCGCCTGCAAGGCGCGTTGCTGAACGAATCGATGCGGCTGGTGGCCGACGGCTATGTCTCGACCGAGGATCTCGACAAGACCGTCAAGCACGGCCTCGGGTTGCGCTGGTCGTTCATGGGGCCGATGGAGACCATCGACCTCAACGCGCCCGGCGGCGTGCCCGATTATTCGGCGCGCTACGGACCGATCTACTACGAAGTCGCAAAGGAATCGGAACCGCGCCCGTGGGACGAGGCGCTGTTCGGGCAGGTGGCCAAGGACCGCCGCGCGATTCTTGCACTCGACGATCAACCCGCCCGCCAGGAGTGGCGCGACCGCCGCCTGATGGCGCTCGCCAGGCACAAGAAGGAATCGGACGAAAAGTTCGGGGTTTAGGGCGCGGGAGTAGGGCGCCCGGCCGAGCCACCGCTCCGAGCCATCGCGAAAGCCGGTCCGCGTCTTTGCGAAAAAACGGGTTTGCCGCCGGGCGCGCGCGTTGGCGGCCCGGTCAGTGACGAAATAACCCGGTGGCGCTAGAACTTTTCCCGTTCGCATGCGCTCACGCGAAAAGCTCTATCCCTTTGACA
>CAZTAK010000081.1:0-9731 GCA_964611585.1 uncultured Alphaproteobacteria bacterium | reverse complement strand
TTTTCAATTTTGATTTTCGGCATATGTAGCTCCGGTTATGGTGGCTGTGGCGCTCCCCGGAGCCCAAGCGCGCGCACCATACCACTGCGATTGGCCGACGCAAGGGGCGGCGGCCACCTCGAATACCTAGATTCGGTCGATCTCCGGAGCGATTTGGGGTTCAGGCGCTGCCGCCAGCGCGGGCAGAACCTCATCCACGGAATCGACCACACGGAAGAAGGGTTCGCGGCCGTCGTGCATAAACCCTTTTGCCGAAATGTGATCGATAAGATCGAGCAGCGGGGTCCAGTATCCGTCGGTATTAACGATCACCACGGGCTTGTCATGGAGATGCAGCTGCTTCCAGGTGATGATTTCGAACGTCTCGTCCAGCGTCCCGAGACCGCCCGGAAGAATGACGAAACCGTCCGACAGCCGGAACATCAGTTCCTTGCGGACGTGCATGTTGTCCACGACATGGAGTTTCGTGACGGTGTGGTGCCCGACTTCGATCTCGTCGAGGTGGCGCGGGATCACCCCGATCACCTCGCCGCCCGCATCGAGCGCGGCATCGGCAAGAAGGCCCATCAAACCGACTTGCCCGCCCCCAAAGACGACGGATACGCTCGCTTGTGCGAGCAACTTTCCCAGGCGTTGGGCGGCGTCGCGGAAGGCGGGATCGACATCGAGGCTGGAGCCGCAGTAAACGCATAATGAGGAAATCTTCGACATGAGGTATCACTTGCTGTTTGCTGCGTTGTTGATCGGGTTCTTGGCTGCCGTGCCAGCGGGGGCGGGCGAGGCCGATGTCGTGGCGGTACAGATTACGGCCACCGGGGCCAATCTATACCGGTTTGACGTTACGGTGCGACACCAAGATACCGGTTGGGAGCACTATTCCGACCGCTGGGAAGTGCTGGCGCCGGACGGGCGCATACTGGCGACGCGCAAACTGCTGCATCCGCACGAATACGAACAGCCCTTTACCCGCAGCCTGACGGGCGTGCGGATCGAGGCCGCGGTCGTAACCGTTCGTGTCCGCGCTCACGATTCCGAACACGGATTCGGCGGCGCCGAGATCGAGAGGGCGCTGGCGGACTAGGCCCGCAAGGGTGCGGCGGCGTGCGTTGTGCCGACCGTCGACGGTGATATACTGACGCCTCGCCTGGCAGCGCCATAGCGGCAACAGGAACCTTCCGTGCGTTATCTGTTGATGATCGTCGTGCTCGCCGCGATCGGGGCGGGAGCCTACTGGTATTTCTGGCCGCGCGACCCTGCGTCCGACACTGCGCCGCCGCGTGCCGAAGTTCCGCGAACAACGGGGGACGCGACCCCTTCGCCCGCAGAAACCGTGGCGGTGCCCGAGAGCGACCAGCTGCCGGACGCCACACGCGCCGAAACCGATGCGCCGCTGGCCGCCGCCGAACCGGAGCCGGTTGTGCGGCCGCGCCCGCGAATCGTCGAGGCCCCCGATCAACCCGCCACAGCCGAGATCGTCGCGACATCCGATCAACCCGACGTGGCCGGGCTGCAGCCGGTGCCGACGTTCGACGCGGTACGCATTGCGCGTGACGGTAACGCTGTCATCGCCGGCCGGGCGGAACCGGGCGCGGAGGTCACGGTTCTTGACCAGGGTGAGCCGATCGGCAGAGCCGTCGCGGATCCTCGCGGTGAATGGGTGCTGGTTCCCGATATGCCGATCGGCCCCGGTACGCGGCAATTGACGCTCGAAGCAGGCCGTCCTGGCGAGGCCCGGATCGAGTCGGTCGATACCGTGGTCCTTGCGATTCCGGCGCCGGAGGCCGACGCCCGGCAATTGGTCGCCGTTGCCGTTTTGACTCCGCGCGATGCGGAACGGCCAACGCGCGTGTTGCAGGGCGCCACGGGACCGGTTGCCCGCGCCGAAGGCGGCCCTGGAGTTTCGTTCGACGTGATCGACTACGACGGGGCGGGCAACGTGGTAATTGCCGGGCGCGCCGATCCCAACACGGAGGTCCGGGTTTACAGCGACAACCGTCTGATCGGAACCACTGTCAGCGACGCCGAAGGTGCCTGGCAACTGGTCCTGGACTCGGCCATTTCGCCCGGTCCCCACCAGTTGCGTGTCGATACCGTGAAGCCGGGTGGCGAGGTGGTGGCGCGCATCACCCTGCCGTTCCAGCGCGCCGAGCAGGCGATTATCGAACTGCGGCAAGGCCAGGTCATCGTCCAGCCGGGCAACAGCTTGTGGCGGATTGCACGCGCCACCTACGGGGAAGGCGTTCGATTTACAGAGATACTTGCAGCCAACCGGGACCAGATCGGCGATCCCGACCTGATATTTCCCGGTCAGGTTTTCAAGATTCCCGCCAGCACCAACTAAGCAAGCCGTGCTTCAGAACTGCCGTCGCAGCAAGGCGATCAGTTCGCGCGTGCCGAGCAGGTATCGGGTGGCGCCTTGAAATACGCCTAGTGCGGTCAGCGGCGACGATGCGCTTGCCTCGCCCGCCAGGATCAGACGCTGGTTGGGGCCGACCTCAACGCGGCCAGGATATTCGCGCCGGAGCGCACGCAACAAGACCTGTAGACGGCGCCGCGCCTCCGAGTTTTCCGCCGTGTAGGGCAACGGTCCGGCGTCGGCCCAAAATTCAATGACCGCATCGTCGGAACGATCCCGGGCGAGGGCGCGGAAGGAAAGACCATAACAATTGAATTGGAATTCACACGGGAGGTTGAGCGCGGTGCCGCTTCCGGGCGCACCAGGACGCCGTTTGCCGCCAGCGTTGGATGTATCGATTTCCGCAGTGTCCATTTCTTCCAGTCCTCACCCTCGAATTCCTACGTATCATGACTACGTTCACTCTTAACATCGGGTAAACACTCCTAGCATCGGGTAAAGACCCCGACCCCAATCCTTGGCTTTAGTGCGTCGTCTCACATTACCAGCGTGCCGTCTTGCGTCATCCCGCCTCAAATAAACTTGGCTACAGCGCCGATACGACCTCGCGAAGCGGCGGTCACCTCCGAGCGATTCGGGGACTGCTGCCGTATTTGTGGCCGAAGGGGCGGTTCGATCTCAAATGGCGGGTGGTGGTTTCGGTCGCGTTGCTTGTGGCGGCGAAAGTATCGATCGTCTATGTGCCTTTTCTTTACAAAGGCGCCGTCGATGCCCTGACCGGCGAAACCGATCCTATGATTGCGCTTCCGCTGGGGTTCATTCTGGCCTATGGCCTGGCGCGGGTGGCTTCGCAGGCGTTCGGCCAATTGCGCGATGCCGTCTTCATCAAAGTGGCGCAGCACGCAATTCGCGGTGCCGCGCTGGCGACTTTTCAGCACCTCCACCGCCTCAGCTTACGGTTCCACCTCGACAAGCAGACCGGCGGCCTGTCGCGGGTGATCGAACGCGGCGCCAAGGCGATTCAGTTCATCCTCAATTTTACGGTGTTCAACATTGCGCCGACCCTGTTCGAGATTGGGTTGGTTTGCACGGTGCTGCTGGTCAACTACACGGTCTGGATCGGGGCGATTACGTTCCTGTCGGTCGCGACCTATGTAGCGTTCACGATGCTTGTGACGGAGTGGCGAATCAAATTCCGGCGCGAAATGAACCGCGCCGATTCGGAAGCAATGACCAAGGCAGTCGATAGCCTGGTCAACTACGAGACCGTCAAATATTTCGGCAACGAAGGCCACGAGGCCGCGCGTTTCGATCGTTCGCTGGAATCTTACGAATCAGCCACCGTCACCAGCCACACCACCCTCGCTCTGATGAACGTGGGCCAGGGCATCCTGGTTGGCGTCGGGGTGGTGGGGGTCATGGTGATCGCCGCACAGGGCGTAATCGACGGCTCGATGACGGTCGGCGATTTCGTCCTCGTCAACACGATCCTGATGCAGCTTTACCAGCCGCTAAATTTCCTCGGCTTCGTCTACCGCGAAATCAAACAATCGCTCGTCGATATGGAAAAGATGTTCGATCTGTTGGCGATTGCGCCCGAAATCGAAGACCGTCCGAACGCCAGGCCACTGGTCATCAACGGCGGCGAAGTCGTGTTCGAAAATGTCGACTTCGAGTACGACAGCCGGCGCGCCATCCTGCGCGGGGTCTCGTTCAGTGCCGAGCCGGGAACGACCGTCGCGGTCGTCGGCCATACCGGCGCCGGGAAATCAACGATCTCGCGAATTCTGTACCGCTTCTACGATGTCGCTGCGGGCCGCGTTCTGATCGACGGGCAGGACATTCGCGACGTGACACAGGATTCATTGCGGAGCGCCATCGGCATCGTGCCCCAGGATACGGTGCTCTTCAACGACACGATCCGTTACAACATCCAGTATGGTCGCGTCGATGCGCCCGAATCAGAAATCATCGAGGCGGCGAAACTCGCCCGGATTCACGATTTCGTCGTCAGCCTTCCGGATGGCTACGAAACCGTTGTCGGCGAGCGCGGGTTGAAAATATCGGGCGGCGAGAAACAGCGGGTGGCGATTGCGCGAGCAATCCTCAAGCGGCCGCGGATATTGGTCTTCGACGAGGCGACGTCGGCGCTCGATTCCAAGACCGAAAAAGAGATTCAGGCAAGCCTGCAGGAAATTTCATCCGACCGGACGACAATCACCATTGCCCATCGCCTGTCCACGGTGGTGGACGCGGACGAGATACTGGTTTTCGACGGGGGCCGCGTCATCGAGCGCGGAGACCACCGCACGCTACTGGCGCGGCAGGGCCATTACGCGCAGATGTGGGCGCGCCAGCAAGAAGCGGCGGAACACCAGCGTCTACTGAACGAAGTGATGGAAGACACCTAACGGCGCCTCTATTCGGCGGGGGCGGGGATACCGCGCCGCCGCACGCGGCGGTCCCGGAACCGGCCCACCGATTGCGAGGCGTTGTAACCGAGCGCGAGCAGACTGGGCGTCACGATCAACGTCAGCACTGTTGCAAACGTAAGGCCGAAGGCCACGGCGGTGGCGAGCGAGGCCCACCATTGCGTGGACGGCGCGCCCAGGGTCACTTCGCGGGTTACGAAATCGATGCCGACGCCGGTCACCATTGGCATCAGGCCGACGACGGTGGTAATTGCCGTCAACAAGACCGGACGCAGGCGCTGTGCGCCGGTGCGCAGGATTGCCTCGATCGCCTCCGTGCCAGATCGGCGCAGAATCGCATAGGTGTCGATCAACACAATGTTGTTGTTCACCACAATGCCGGCAAGCGTAATAATGCCGACCCCCGTCATGACGATGCCGAAAGGTTGGCCGGTGACCAGCAGGCCGATCAGGACGCCGACCGTCGACAGGACCACGGCGGTCAAAATCAAGAACGCATGGTAGAAGCTGTTGAATTGAGTGACCAGAATGATCGCCATGACGAATAACGCGACGGCGAACGCCCTGCTGAGGAATTCGGTGGCGGCGGCCTGTTCTTCGTCCTGACCCTTGAAGGTGAGCCGCACATGCGGATCGAGCTCGAGCCCTTCGAGGATCGCCTTGATTTCGCGCACCAAGGTGTCGGGCAGGAAGCCCGGCAGCACTTCGGACTCGATTCGCAGAACCCGAAACCCGTCTACGCGTTCGATGGTTCCGGTCTTGGGTCGAGCCGAGCGTTTGACGAAATTGCCGATCGGCACCTGGCCGTTCGGCGTCAGAATCCGGAGTTGGTCGAGTTCTTCGATGCTGCGGGCGCTGACGGGGAAACGGAAGCGGATATCGACTTCCTCGTCGGCGTCGTCGGGCCGGTATTCGCCGACGCGGATGCCATTGGTCACCAGTTTGATCACGTTGCCGATGGAGAGGATGTCGGCGCCGAAACGGCCGGCCTGGGCGCGATCGACTTCGAGCTGCCATTCGATGCCAGGGATCGGCCGGCTATCCTCGAGATCAATCAGTCCTACGACATCGCGAATGGCGAACCGGATCTTGTCGACCGCCTCGTCAAGCAGCACCGCATCGCGCGAGCTCAGCTGAATCCGAATCGCCTTGCCCGTTGGCGGGCCCATTTCGGCCTCGCGCGTCTCGATGCGAACACCGGCGATGTCGGCCGTCTCGCGGCGAACTTGGGTGAGGATTTCCACGGCCGGCCGGCGTAGTTCCCAGTCCAGAAATTCGAGATAGATTGAGCCGACGACGTCGGCGGCGTTGGCCGGGCCAAATCCCCCCGCTCCGGTGCGGGCATACACCGTTTCGATACCCGGAATGCGCAGGATGCGCCGTTCGACGTCGTGCACCAGCGCGTCTTTCTCCTCGATCGACAGATTGCCGCGGGCATGTACCAGAACACGCGCGTTGTCGGGATCGACATTGGGAAAGAAGATCACACCGGCGCCCTGCTGCGCGTAAGACCAGTAGACCGCAACCATCAAGCCGATGGCGCCGACCAGCACCGGAAACGGCCGCGCGATGAAGAACCGCAGCACCCGGAGGTACGCGCCGGTAAAGCCGCCGATCGCGTTGATATCTCCGGTCTCGCCGGCTTTGAGGCGCGCGACCGCCCTGGGCGTAATGCTGCCGGGGCGGCCGATGACCCCGCCAAGCGTCGGCACGAAGATTAGTGCCATCAGCAGCGACCCCGACAGGGTGCCAATCAGCGTCACCGGAAGAAAGATCATGAACTTGCCGACCATGCCGGGCCAGAACAGTAGCGGCATGAACGCCGCCAGCGTGGTCGCGGTCGAAGAGATTATCGGCCAAGCCATGCGTTTGGCGGCGGCGGCATAGGCGGTGCGCCGCGGTGTGCCCTCGGCCATGCGCCGGTCCGCGAATTCGGTCACGACGATGGCGCCGTCCACCAGCATCCCGACCGCCAAAATCAAACCGAATATGACAACCATATTCATGGTCATGCCGGCAAGCGACAGAACCAGAATACCGAACAGGAATGAGCCCGGGATCGCGATCCCGACCAGGCCCGCGCTGTGCAAGCCCAGCGCGCCGACAACGACGATCATCACAAGGATGATTGCGGTGATGATGTTGTTTTGCAGGTCGCCCAGAAGATTGATGGTGAATTCCGACTGGTCCTGGTTAAAGGTGACCGTCACGCCCTCGGGCCAGGTCGCGCTGACCTGCCGTACCATCTCGCGAACGCCGAAGTTGTTCTCGATGATGTTGGTGCCGACACGCTTGGTGATTTCCAGTGCGACCGCCGGCTGGCCGTTCACACGCGCAATCGAGATGGCGTCTTTGAACGTCCGGCGCACGGAGGTGACGTCGGCCAAGGTGACCACGCCGTCACCGGCGACCTTGATCGGCAGATTGAGAACGTCGCTGGCAGCCTCGAACAGACCCGGCACTTTTACTGAAAACCGGCCTTGGCCGGTGTCGAGCGCGCCCGCGGCCACAAGTTGGTTATTCAGATTGACGGCGTTGACAAGTTCCTGGTTGGAGATGTTGTAGCTTTCGAGCAGCAGGGGTTCGACGATAACCTCGAGGACCTCTTCGCGGTCGCCGCTGATGTTGGCTGCGAGCACCGTTGGCAGCGTCTCAATCGCCTCTTTGAGATTGCGGGCGAGGCGGAACAGCGTCCGTTCCGGCACCGAACCAGACAATGTTGCTACCAGCACCGGAAAAGCGCCGGTAGTAACTTCGGTGACTTTGGGTTCTTTGCTATCGTCGGGCAACTCCTTCTCGGCGAGTTGGGTCTTTTCGCGTACATCCGAAAGCGCCTGATCGGCATCGAACCCGGCATCAAATTCGAGCAGCACCGAGGCGAACCCTTCCGCTGCCGTCGCCGTCATCGTATTCACACCCTCGATCGAGCGCAGCTCCTGCTCCAGTGGCCGCACCAGCAGGCGTTCGGCATCGATCGGCGAAATTCCTTCGTGAGCAACGGAGACATAGATGAACGGGATGTCGACGTCGGGCGCGGCTTCCTTGGGGATGTCAATGTAGGTCGCCACGCCAGCCGCCAGAATGAGCGCTAACGCCAGAAGCACCATGCGCGAGCGGTCGAGCGCCGCATCGATCAACGCTTTCACGAGGCGGGTGCGTCTTCGTTCGAGACCCGGACCCGGTCGCCGTCGCGGACGAAATCCTGCCCCACCACGATAACTTCGGCGGTTTCGGGCAGGCCGGTCAGCCACATGCCGTCGGGCCCGTCACCGACGATCTCGATCTGCGTGAACTGCACCCTGTCGCCGTTGACCACCATGCGTACCCCAAGTTCACCATCGTCGTTCAGCGTCAGGATCGACGGGCTCACCAGGTGCGCCATGCGGCTTTCCACCGGGATACGAATCTCGCTGGTCAATCCATCACGCAGCGTGCCGTCGCGGTTGGGCACGACGATCTCGACTCGGAAGGTGCGGGTCTGTGGGTTGGCGGTGGTGGCGACGAAGGACACTTCGCCGGTGACGGTTTGCTCGTTGATCAGGGTTGCCCGTGCCGAATCGCCAACGCTGATCAGGTGCACGTCGCGTTCCGAAACATGGCCCACCAACAGGTAGGGGTCCTGATCGACGATCCGGGCGACGGTCGAACCGGCGCCCACAACATAGCCCAGTTCAGCGTTGCGTTCTTCGACGCGGCCCGCGAAGGGCGCGCGGATTTCGGTATTGGCGATGTCGATTTCGACCTGGGTTTGAGAGGCGATGGCGCGGTCGAGTTCTGCTGCGGCCGCCGCCAACTTGGTGTCTGACCGGTAGCCGCGCTCGTTCAGCTGCTCGGCGGCGTCGTACTCAAGCTGGCGCTGGTTGACCCGGGCCAGCGCCTCGGCCAGCCGGGCTTCGCGATCGTCCATGTCGATGCGCACGAGCACCTGACCCTCGCGTACCGAGTCTCCTTTCTGTACCAGAATCGAAACCAGACGTCCGCCGGTCTCGGCCTGGACATCGACCCAGCGTTTGGCTTCGGTACGGCCCCGCAACACCACGTCGCGGACGTGGTGTTCGGCCGTCATCGACCGGGTGCGGACCAGGACCGGTTCGATTTTCAGCGACGCATTCTCGGCCGTCGGCGTGTTGGCGGCGTCGGCCCGCGGGTCGGCACCGAACGTGCCCGAGAAAATCCAGGCGGCGACCGCAAGGGCCAGCAGCAGCGAAATCAGGACGGATCGAATCATGACGGGTCACCCACGGCCGGCGTCTTTTCGACGGGCACGGACAACCGCCCCCCGCCAAGCAATGCTGCGCTTTCCACCAGATGGCGGTTTTCCTCGACGTAGGCAAGGGAGGCGCGGATCATGGCCGCGCCATAGCCGGAGACGAACGCCGTCGCCGCCGGGTCGCCGAAGTCGCCGAGCAGCGCCGCCAGCGCCCCCGATTCCAGCGCCTCCAGAAGATTCCGGTAGATCTCGAGCCGATGCTCGATCACGCCGCTGATGTGGGTCGGTGACAGCAGGTGCGCAAAAAGCATCGTAAACAAAAACTCGGAGCGCATTCGATCCGGTCCGGGAAGCGGTGTCAGGGTATCCAAGAGGGCCGCCCGTCCGGCCTGGGTGAGGCTGTAAACCTTCTTGTCGGGCTTGCCGCTTTGCGATTGCGCGGCGCAGGTGACGAGACCGTCTTCGGTCAACCGCGTGAGTCCCGCATAGATCGAGCCAAAGCTGGCGTCGAAAAGCTGTTGCAGAGGGCCTTCCGTCACCTTCTTGATTTCGTAGCCCGTCGCGTCGCCCATCGAAAGCACAGCGAGGCATATGGATCGGACATTCATCGTGCGAACTCCCTCAAACCAGCCCTTAATCGTATATCGATTTAATATATACTTGTTCGACATATAGTTCAATTCGCCGTGAATTCAAGGTCCAAGGTCGGCGACTGCGGGGTGGGAGCGCGTGT
>CAZTAK010000080.1:3972-9824 GCA_964611585.1 uncultured Alphaproteobacteria bacterium | reverse complement strand
GCTACCGAGCGAGGCGAAGCGTTTTTCGTTTGTCCCCCAGAACCGTGTAAATTCGTCGGCGAACTTGGTATCGCCGGACAGCAGGTAGGCTCTGATATTGGCCAGGCTCAACGCCATCGAGCCGCGGAAATCGGCCATCATGCCCAAGAGTTCTTTGCGGGCCGGGGTCGCCGGCAACGTCAGTTCCTCGTTGATGAGGCCGGTAATCTCGCCAATGATGACCGCCGCCTGCGGCGCCGCCTGCTCGAGGAGAATCACCGTAGCGGGATATTGCGCCGGCGTGTTGGCGATGTTCTCGACGCGCTCTTGGGCGCCGCGAAATTCTTCGATAACGACCTTCATCTCTTCCCAGACCCGGACATTATCGGGATTGGTCCAGCTCACAGAGAGCCGGTTCATGTCCTCGCTGACGGTATCGATGTTCCGCCAAACCGCCGTCCGTTCAGTCTTGAACCCCGAATTTCCGGTCAGCATCCAGCCGCGCAACGACGCCAGAGAGGCGTTAATGTCGTTGACCAGCGCTGAACTCGCTGCGGATGTAGGAACCCGCAGATCGATAATCAGGTTGGATGTTTTGGAAATGGACTGCACCTGGGATCACGGTGAAGCCAGTGGCAATCGCCAGAATTAATCCAAGCGCGGCGAACCCCAGAATCAGGCGTGTCCGGATGTTGAATTTCAATTTGAGACGAGACATTTTCAGCTTCCTTACGGCATTTACGGAAACGGCGAATAGCATCGGAATTGCTTTGCCCAATGGGTCAAATTCCGGACGCTGAACGGCGTCGCCCTCGGGTTAATGTCGGTACCGGCGCGTGCGGCGGGATCGAGTGGCCGCTCGCGGTATTTCTGGATAGGTCGAAGCGCGGCGTTCCAGGAGCGAGTCTCCAGTATTGGTCGCCAGACTTCGAAACCTTGATTTGATCGTGCGGGCGAAAATCCCGCGATCTAATTCGAGCGTGTATTGCCCCAGATTGAACACGCTTCGTGGTATTTCCGGGTGCCGGATGACTCGCTGCGGCTGGGCGATGAATTCGTCTTCCGTGGTTCCCGTAACGTGCGAATAGGCGCGGTTGACAGCAGGCATCCTTCCCGTCGAAGTCGGTCCTGCTGACGACGGTTTCGTCGTAACAACAGGCGGCTTCGTTGCCACTGGGCGTGAAGGCGTACTTTGTCATTGTCGATACTTACTCTTACTCCGAGGGCAAGATTCGGGCACGGGTGGTGTCGTCAACGTACTGGTAAGCTTCCCGATTCCGGTCTGGCGCGCACCTCATCCGAGTTAGCAAGGTGCCCACCAGTTCTTCCGCAGCGTACTGGCTGCGGTCGTCATAAGTCGGCTCACTTCTTCCGGCTTATCTGGCTTAAGACCACGAACTTGTTGCGGCCTCTTGGATGCGTTTTAGAGGGGGGTCGTTACCTTTTGGTTACCATGGGGCCAACGTTGTGAATAAAGTTAACCGCGACTCGCGCGGGCCTGCCAGGTACGCCGCGCGGCCGCATTATTCGGGCCGCTTTGGCGGGGCCGGCGAACGCCCGGAAAACTGCCGGGCGCCCCCACCGCAGGCAATGACTATTGCGATGTCGAGAGGCAGTCGCGCAGGGCGTCGGCAAGTTTGAGAAGCAATTCCGGATAGAGCTCCGGCCCTGGCGGCAAATCGACGCCCAGCGGGTCGAGCCAGACGTAGGTACCGCCCGTTTCGCCGAGCACCATGTCGATCACCGGCGGCGCCGCGGTTTCACCGGCGATGCAGCCCACGCCCTCGGACCGCACCAGGGCGATCATCTGCGAAACGGAGCGCGCGCCCGGCGGTTGATGGGCGTCGTCCAGTAGCGCCCCGCGCGTATTCAGGCGATAGCGCCGCTCCAGGTATTGGTAAGCATCATTCAGGACGGCGTAGGGCGCGGCGCGGACCCCCCGCAGCGTCGAGTCGAGTGCGCGGTCGAGGGCGGCGAGGTCGGCCGCCAGCGCGCGTGCGTTGATACGGTAAAGCGCCGCGTTGTCGGGATCGGCGGCGGCCAGTTGGTCGGCGGCATAGGCTGCCATTCGTGCCCCGTTGAGCGGATCGAGCCAGAGATGCGGATCGATGGCTGCGTCGGCGGGCGCCGGGCGCTCGGCCCAGACGCCACGCCCGCGCGTAGGCCACAGCGACAGGCCCGGGGTTGCCGCCAGTTCGACCGTTCGGGTTTCGCCGCCGAGCGTCTCCAGCGGCTTGACCAAGAAGCGCTCGAACGCCGGGCTGATCCAGAAGATGATGTCGGCACGGGCCAGCCGGCGCACTTCCGAGATCCGCAGGGCATGGGTGTGCGGCGATTCGTTTCCGTTCAGCAGCAGGTGGGGGTGGCCCGTTCCCTCCATCACGCGCTCGATCAGCGAGTGAAGCGGTTTCAGCGTTACCACCACATCCAGCGCCGCGGCTGCCGCGGCCGGCGCCGCTGAAAGCGCCAACCCCGCAAGAGTGAGGGCCGAGACAAAGGTCAGGGCGCAGGCGAGAAATCTCAATCTCGTGCCGCGCCCGCGGCGGCGTTGCCCCAGTTTTGCGAGTCGCCTCAGGCGGCGCAGGCCGAACTCACTGCCGTGCCCGCGGCTGCGTCGGCCGAACTCACTGACGCGCCCGCGGCTGTGCTGGCACCAAAGGCCCTCCTTCCTGATCCTGCCTCTGTCGGGGGGAGGGGATCGCGGTGGGCGGCGCGCGGGCCGGCACCTTTCCCTGTCGCGGGCGGCGGTTGGGCGGAGGCGGTTATCGAGACGCGTTGTTCCTCGCCTCGGGACGCCTTCGGTCCCGCCCGGGGCGGGCACGCCGAGACCGCCCGTGGCGGTCATGACAAGCAATTTCAAAAGCATGATAGTTATGTTATAACCTAACAATAATCTCATGTCCGCCAACGCGATTCTTGCCCCCTTTCTGCCCGGGCGCCACGACCACGGCGACTGCGTCGGCGCCGCCATGGGGGCTGCGGAAGAAATCTGCCGGGCACGGGGCTTGCGCCTGACGGCGCGGCGGCGGCGGGTGCTGGAACTGATCTGGCAGCAGCACCGGCCGGTCGGCGCATATGACCTGCTTGAACGTCTGCGCCGCGAGCGCGGCCGCGCCGCGCCGCCGACCGTCTACCGTGCGCTTGATTTCCTGCGCGAGAACGGATTCGTTCACCGCATCGAGTCGCTCAACGCCTATGTCGGCTGCGGCGCACCCGGCGCCCGCCACAGCGGTCAATTCCTGATCTGTCGCCGGTGCCGCGCGGTCGCCGAGTTGGACGATACCGGCATCGCCAAAATGATCGACGCGAGGGCCCGCGCCGCCGGGTTCGAGGCCACCGGCCAGACGATCGAAGTATCGGGCCTGTGTCCCCAGTGCAGCGCCGCGCCGCCGCGATGACGGGCGACGGCGACACCTCCCTTTTGCGGGTCCGAAACGCGAGCGTCGCGCTGGCCGGACAGCCGGTCCTCGATTCGGTCGATGTCTCCGTCGCGCCCGGCGAAATCGTCACCCTGATCGGCCCCAACGGCTCCGGCAAGACGACGCTGGTGCGCTTGGCGCTGGGCCTGATCGTCGCCGATAGCGGCACGATCCACCGCGCGCGGGGCTTGCGGATCGGCTACGTCCCGCAGGTTTTCAGCCTCGATGAGACACTGCCGCTGACGACCGCGCGCCTGCTGGCGCTGACCGGCGCTGGCGACCGGGACCGTGCCCGCGAGGCCCTCGAACAGGTGGGCGCGTCCCGGTTGCTGGACCGGCCGGTCCAGGGATTGTCGGCGGGCGAAACCAAGCGCGCGCTGCTGGCGCGGGCACTGCTGCGCCAGCCCGGACTTCTGGTGCTGGACGAACCCGCCGCCAGCGTCGATATGACCGGCCAGGCCGAATTCTATGCGCTGCTGGGGCGCCTCCGCGACGCGACCGGCTGCGGGATTCTGCTGGTGTCCCACGACCTGCACCTGGTGATGGCCGCGACCGACACGGTGGTGTGCCTGCATCATCATGTGTGCTGCACCGGAACGCCCGAGGCGGTCACCCGCCACCCCGAATACCTTGCCCTGTTCGGGCCGGAACTCGCCGCGGGCCTTGCCGTCTACGAGCACGACCACGACCACCACCTCGATCTTTCGGGCGAGCGGATCGACGATCCGCACACCGACGCCGATGCGGCGCCGCCGCATGGATGAGTTCATCATCCGCGCGGCCCTCGGCGGAGCGGGCGTGGCAATTCTGTCGGGGCCGCTGGGATGCCTTCTGATCTGGCAGCGGATGGTTTTTTTCGGCGCGACGCTTGCCCACTCTGCGTTGCTGGGGATCGCGCTCTCGATCCTGTTCCGGCTTCCGTTCGGCATCGGCGTGATCGCGGTTTGCGCGGGCGTCGCGTTACTGCTGGCCGCCTTCCAGCGCCAGCGCCGCCTGTCGCAGAATACGGTGCTTGGCATTGTTGCCCACGCCGCGCTCGCCGCCGGAATCATTGCGCTGTCGCTGACGGCCGGGGCGCGGGTCGAGCTTGCCGCCTTCCTGTTCGGCGACATTCTTGCCGTCGGCTGGTTCGACTTCGCATGGATCTACGCCGGTGGGGCGGTCGGGCTTGCTGGGTTGGCGCTGATCTGGCGGCCGTTGCTGGCCACCGTCGTTCATGAGGACATGGCGCGCGTCGAAGGCGTCGCGGTGGCTCGCACGCAGCTGATATTTACGCTGTTGGTGGCGCTGGTGATCGCCATCGCGATGAAGATCGTCGGCATCCTGCTGATCGTGTCGCTGCTGATCATTCCCGCCGCCGCCGCCCGGCGTCTTGCGGTCACGCCCGAGGGCATGGCCGCCTTTGCATCGCTGGTGGGGGTTGTTGCGGTGGCGGGGGGACTGGGCGCGTCCTTCGCCGCCGATGTGCCGGCCGGACCCGCCATCGTAATCGCGGCGACGGGCCTGTTTGCGGCATCGCTCGCGCTGCCGCCAAAACAGGCGCGCCGGGACTGACGAATCTCGCCGCTTGCCGCCCCCGCCGCCGCCATTGATAATGCGGTATCGAATTTGGGGGCACGCCGATGAAAAAGGGCTACGTCGATACCGTGCACGGGCAGGTGCATTATCGCCGCGACGGCGACAAGGGGCCCGATCTGTTCCTGTTTCACGAATCGCCGCTCTCCTCGCGCACCTACGAAAAATGCCTGCCGATCCTGGGCCGGGCGGCACGTGCCGTTGCCTTCGATACGCCCGGGTATGGTTTCTCCGATCCGCCCGGCGCGCCGGTCTCAATCGAAGACTATGCCGGACGGCTGCTCGAAGCGATCGACGCAATGGGCAGTGAGGAATTCGCCGTTGCCGCCGCGCATACGGGTGCATCGATTGCCGTCGAGCTCATCCGGGTGGCGGAACCGGGCCGGGTCACCCACGCCATCTTCAGCGGCATGCCGCTGTTGACGGCCGAGCAAGTTGCCGCCTTTGCGCCGCGGATCGAGCCGCCCGACCCGGACGCCGGCGGCGGGCATTTGCAAAAAATCTGGGCTTCGCGGCAGCGCAGTGCCGGCGAGGATGCAAGCCTCGAGCAGATTCAAGCGACGTCGCTCGACATGATGCAGGTATACGACCGCTACGACTGGGGCCTGCGGGCCGCGTTCGACTACGATCCGGAACCGGCGCTGCGGGCGCTCGCCTGTCCGGTTCTGTTCCTGAACGGGGCGGGCGACAGCCTTGCGGAGATGGACCAGAATGCCGCCGGCTTGGTGGCGGGTTCCGCGCTGATCCTCAACCCGGACTGCGGCACCCAAATCTGCTGGCGCGCGCCCGATTTCTATGCCGGCGAGGTCCTGAAATTTCTCGGAGTCGAAGTTTCGGCGCGGCGGACAAGACGCTAAAGGATCAATCATCATCATTTGG
>CAZTAK010000080.1:0-3872 GCA_964611585.1 uncultured Alphaproteobacteria bacterium | reverse complement strand
CGGCGGCCAAGAAACCCGGCCCGCATGACCAGACTTGGAAACCGCCCCGTCCGATCTTGCCGACTGGCGGCGGCGCGTCGCCGATCTCTACGCCCGGGTGCGCGCCGACGCCGATCCGGCGTGGGCGCATCGGCACTGGATCGAAGGGCGCGAACGCCTGTTTCGCGATCACCCGTGTTCGCCGTTGCCACCCCACCGCCGCGCCGGGTTCTCCGGGCTCACGTGTTTCGACTACGACCCGACGTGGCGCCTGGTTGCCGGGGTTGTGCCCCTTGCCGGTCCATCGGTCGAGGCCGACCTTGGGCGCGACGGCCGCATCCGCTTTTTTCCGATCGCCAGGACGCGCGGCCTTGAAAGCGCGCTCGGGCGTGAATTGACGATCTACCGGATAGAGGGCTACGGTGGCGGGCTGTTTCTGCCTTTTGCCGACGCCAGCGCGGGATCCGAAACCTACGGCGGCGGGCGCTACCTTTATGACACCATCAAGGGGGCCGATCTCGGCGCTTCCGGGTCGATCCTGATCGCCGATTTCAACTTCGCCTACAATCCCTCGTGCAGCTATTCGCCCGATTGGGTGTGCCCGCTGGCACCGCCGGAAAACCACGTCCCGAACCCGGTCCGCGCCGGCGAAAGGACCACAACCCTGTGAGACGCGCGCGAAAGGCTTTTCGCCGCCCAGAACATTTTCCGGCCGGATTGAACCATTTGACCGGAGATACGTTGTGCCGTGGTGCTTCACGGCGCGCCTCCCCGAAAAGCCTGTTTGCCGCCATCAAATCGATTCAATCCGGCCGGAAAGTGCTCTGCCACCCGGCTGGCAGGATGGGACGAGGCGACGAATCGTTTGCCGTTAGACAGGGCCAAATGACCGGGGAGAATGCCGGTTCATGCCGCCTCGCCAACGTCATTGATGTGCGACAGATCATCCTGACCCGGGGTTGCCGAAGGCCTCGCTGACCCGTATGAGAGGGTTCTGGACTCCTTGACCCTGGACTCCATTCTGGTGTCGCCGGGAGAGGCGGATCCCGTTCAGTCCGCAATTTCCAACCGTCTTGTTCATGCAGGAGAATGACCGCACCCATGTCGAAACTAAAGCGATCTGAATATGTCCGGCTGATGCGGGACACATATTTTTCGGCCGTCGTGCGTGAGGATTACGATGCGGTGATGGCGTGTTTCACGAAAGACGGCCACGTCACCATCTATCATGGAGACAACCCGATCCAGCGATTCTACAAGACCCCCAAGCGCGGCCAGCAATCGTTCAGCACATTCTATGGTCACCTGTTTGAAAACTATCACGTGCAATTTGACGATTACCATTTCGTCGTCGATGTCCAGGAACGAACCTGTGCCGCGACCTTCGTTCCCAAACTCCGGCCCAAGCGCAACTCGGCGTACCTCGACACTGGCCGTTTGCAGCTCAACAACTGCAACTTCTTCTGGTACCGGCGCGGCAAGATCGCCGAAATGATCATCTATTACGCGAACCCCCGGCTCGGCAGGAAGCTGGGACTTGCGCCCAAGATGCCGACTGCTTTTCCCAAGTGATATAACCGGGTCATGCCCGTCCGGCGGAAAACCGGGTCCCGATCCCGGTCCGCGCCGGCGAGTGCGGGCAGGTGAACGGGCCTTCGCGCGCGGAAAAGTGATTCCCGGGCCGGTCGGGTGATGGCAGACTCGTGGCTTCCCCGCTTCACCCAGACCGCGAACGGAAACCGATGCCCGAATCCCGAGCCGTCGCCAGCATTTTCGAAACCCTCGTCACCACAGAAGGCGACGGTCTCCCCGTACGCCGCGGTTTCCCCACGCAATCGCTCGACGGCGTCGATCCGTTTTTGCTGCTGGATCATTTCGGTCCGGTCGAATTTTCTCTCGGCAGCGGCGGCGGCGTCCCCGATCACCCGCACCGCGGCTTCGAGACCGTGACCTATATGTTCGAAGGCCGGTTCGAGCACCGCGATTCGGCGGGTCATGCGGGCGTGATCGGGCCGGGCGACGTGCAATGGATGACCGCGGGGTCGGGTATCATCCATTCGGAAATGCCGGAAGAATCGTTTCGCCGCCAAGGCGGCCGCCTCGAAGGGCTGCAATTGTGGGTCAACCTGCCCAAGGCCGACAAAATGATGGACCCGCGCTATCAACAAATCGAGGCCGCCGAAATGCCCTCGGCGCAATCCGGCGACGAGGAGCCGCTGTCGTGCCTGTTGCTGAGCGCGGCGCCCTTGGGCGAGCCGGTGGCGCGTTACGGCCCCTTCGTGATGAACACGAAAGAGGAAATCATCGAGGCCATCGACGATTACAACAACGGGCGTCTGATCCGCGGCCAGGCGGCGTGACGGCGCGCGGGCGGGTTTGATGTCTTTGCAACAACCGCTCTTTTTCGGCAGCGATATTTACCGGCACCTGCCGCATGGCCGCCGTCACCCCTTGTCGGTGCCGCGGGTTTCGGCCTGCATCGATCTCTGCCGCGCGCTCGGGTGGCTCGGGGAGGGCGACTACATCGAAACGCGGCCCGCCACGGTCGCGCAACTCTCGCGGTTTCACGAACCGGCGTATCTCAAGGTGCTGCGGCGACTCGAATCCGGCAGCCGTCTGAACGCCAGGGAAAAGGCGCGCTACAACATCGGTGTCAACGGAAATCCGGTGTTTCCGGAAATCTTCACCCGGCCGGCGACGGCGTGCGGCGCCAGCCTGCTGGCGGCCGAACGGGTGCGCGACGGCGGCGTGGTGTTCAGTCCGGCGGGCGGCACCCACCACGGCCGGCCGGGGCGGGCGAGCGGGTTTTGCTACCTCAACGACCTGGTGCTCTGCATCGGCGCGCTGCTCGATCAGGGGCTGACGCGGATCCTTTATCTCGACATCGACGCTCATCACGGCGACGGTGTGCAGGATGCCTTTCATGACGACGGGCGCGTTCTGACCGTGTCGATTCACGAAGACGGGCGCTGGCCGAGAACCGGGGCCGCCGACGACACCGCAGGCGGACACGCGATTAACGTCCCGGTTCCGCCGGGCTTCAACGATGCCGAGATGCACCTTGTTCTCGAGAGCCTCGTTCGCCCCGCGGCGGCGGCGTTCGGGCCACAGGTGGTGATCCTTCAATGCGGCGCCGACGCGCTCGCCGACGATCCGATGGCGAAACTTGAACTCTCCAATTCGGCGCTGTGGCGGGTGGTCGCAAGCGTCCTCGGCCTCGCGCCACGGGTGATCGTCACCGGCGGCGGCGGCTACAACCCCTGGAGCGTGGCGCGCGCCTGGGCGGGCGTCTGGGCGACGATCAAGGGAATCCCCATCCCCGGCCGCCTTTCGCGCGAAGCCGAATCGGTCCTGCGCGGGCTCACCTGGCACCGGCGCGAGGGCCGCAACCCGCCCGAACGCTGGTTCATGACGCTGCGCGATGCACCGAACACGGCGCCCGTGCGCGCCGAGGTGCGCGACCTGGTTGGGCAAATCCGGGACCGCGGGTTTCCGGCCGGCGCGGACTTATCCCGCCCGCTGGTCCGGGCCGGGTGAGGCGCACGTTGTTGCCGCGGGCCGTGTTAGCGCAATACCCGAACGGTTTGACCCGGCGCGGGTCACGCAATCGGGTAATATTGCCGCACTCTTGGAGAAGCCGGAGCCGCTTGATCGGTTCGGTGATCGCAAAAAACGGATCCCCCTGAACGGATGTGGCTCCAAGGGGCTCAATCCCGGCCTTCGGTGGCGAAGGAACGGGGGCCGAAGGTCGAAAAGAATTGAACGGTATCGAATGGTTGCTCAAGCGGTGCGGGCTGACATTGACCGATCGATGGGGCATCGAATTGTCGGAGTCACAGCCCGAGCGCAAATCCCGAGGCGGCGGAATCGCCGGCGACGACGATTTGCGTACT
>CAZTAK010000079.1:5098-9921 GCA_964611585.1 uncultured Alphaproteobacteria bacterium | reverse complement strand
ATCCAACATCTCGAAGGCGGCATCATTCAGGTTATCCACGTCCGCGAGGGCGATATCGAGATCGTCGAGGTCGCGATCCCGAGGACCCGCACCGCCCAGCGTGAGGTGGAAGAGCGCATTCGCGAGGTCCGACTGACATTCCGGCGCGAGGCGAACGAAAGGCTGGCTGAAGTCGACGGCGAAATCGCCAGCACCCGCGAACTGCTGGCGCAGGCCTCGGCTCAGCAACAGCGCGCCGTCATCACAAGCCCCATCGGCGGCACGGTCAAGAACCTGCTCATCAATACAGTCGGTGGTGTGGTGCAGCCGGGCCAGCCGATCATGGAGATCGTTCCGGGCGGCGAAAATCTGATCGTCGAAGCCAAACTCAATCCCATCGACATCGGATTCATCGAGGTGGGTCAACCCGCCGTGGTCAAGCTTACGACCTACGATTTCGTGCGCTATGGCGGGCTCGAGGGCACCCTCATCGAGGTCGCGCCCGATTCGACGATCGAGGAGAACGGCGATCCCTATTTCCGGGTCCGGGTCGAAACCGAGAAGACATACCTTGGCGATGAACCGGGCGATCTGCCGATCTTCGCGGGCATGGTGGCGACGGTGGACATCAAGACCGGCACCAAATCGGTAGCCAAATATCTGATCCGGCCGGTGCTGAAACTCCGCTACGAAGCTTTCCGCGAGCGCTAGACCAGCCCCGGCGGCCTACTTCGAGGTGGCGACGAACACGCCGTCCCAGTCGGCGGGTGGCGGGCTCTGTCTATACTCCGCGATACGCTCGTCGTAGAGGTCGTACAGCACATCGAGATTGTCGTCGAATGCCTCGCCCAAGGCCCGGCATTCTTTCGACAGCGCTTCGGCCTTGTCCCAGTTCTGGGCGCGGTAGGCGGCGAGCAGTCCGGCATTGGCGTCGCTCAGCATGATGAAGGGGTCGGACGCCTTCATGTCGTCCCGTCCCAGCAAGCCGAAGATACGAACCGCTTCGGTTTTGCCCTTGACCGCAATCAGGTCGAGCTCGATGGTCGCATAGTCCGGCAGGGCGGCCTGGGTTTCCCCACCGATGACGACGTTGGTGCCATAGTTCTTGGACTGTCCTTCGAGCCGCGCCGCCAGGTTGACGGCGTCGCCCAGGACAGAATAGTCGAAGCGCTGTTCCGATCCCATGTTGCCGACCACGCAATCACCGGTGTTGAGCCCGACGCCGACGCGGATCGGGTGGTAGGGTCGGTCCTCGTCCTTGGCCTCCTGTTCGAGCTGGTCGTTGAGCACGGGCAGCGCCTCGAACATCGCCAGTGCCGAATCGGCGGCGTGGATAACGTGGTCATCGTCGTCCACGGGTGCGTTCCAGAACGCCATAATGCAGTCGCCCATGTACTTGTCGATGGTGCCGCGGCGGTCGAGGATCAGATTGGTCATTGGCGTCAGGAACTTGTTGATCAGCTGGGTCAGCCCTTGCGGGTTGGCCTTGAAGGTTTCCGAAATGGTCGTAAAGCCGCGGATGTCGCAGAACAGCAACGTCATGTTGCGCATTTCGCCGCCAAGAACCAACCGGTCGGGATCGTCGGCCAGCTGTTCAACTAAAGCGGGTGACAGGTAACGCCCGAAGGCGCCCCGGACCTGTTTCTTCTCGGCCGCGGTCTCCGAGTAGCTCGTATAGGTGAGAATCGAATAAAGCGCGAAGGTAGAGAACGCCGGGTATGTGACATCAACCAGCGTCCGCCCACCGAGATTGATGAACCACCAGTCGAGGCCCGCGTAGGAGAACCACGACAGGCCGACAAGGCCGCCAATCAGTACAACGCCGAGGCCCAGCGACCACGCCGCACCGATATTCGGCAACAGCACGATCATCAACACGCCGACGAGGATCGCGAACGTGACCTCCTGGCCCAGGACATCCGGCGGGCGGTCGAGCTGCGACTTTCCGAGAATGGTCTCCAGAATGTTGGCGTGCACCTCGACGCCGGGCAGCGCCGAGTCGATCGGCGTTGCCCGAATATCCAAAAGACCGGTGGCCGATGTGCCGACGAGGATGAATTTGCCCTGAATACGCTCCGTCGGCACCGTGTTGTCGATGACGTCCTTGGCCGAGACGTAGCGGCCCTCACGGTCGTGCGGTGAGAAATTCACCCAGATGCGACCGTCTTCCATCGTGTTGATGACAAACTGTTGGCGTCCCATGCGCACGCGCACATCGTTGATGCCGGTCTCGCCGCTGTTGATAATGTAGGCGTCCCTGCCGTCGGGTGACGCGGCGACCCGCAACATCTCGACCGTCAGCGCCGGATATACGATGTCATCCTCCTCGGGATCCTGGTTGGCGACACGGATGACCGCGGGTACGCGGCGCACAATGCCGCCGGAGCCGGGCTCGACGGTAAACATTCCGTGACCCAGCGCGGCAGGCTCGATGACCGGGTTGTTGCGCACCACGCTGACAAAGCGTGGCAGGAACTGCTGCGGCTTGGGACCACGGAAGGCGCGCGGGCTTTTCTCCGGCAGGCGCTCCGCCGCCTCGGCCACGATCCGGGTGAAGGCCGACTGGCCCAAGACGGTACGGCTGTTGCGCAACGCTTCGGCGAAGAATTCGTCGTTGCTAGGGAGTTGCCTGATCTCTTCTACAAGTTCAGGAGAGAGCCCGACGACATTGTCAGCCAGGGAATTGGGGGACAGGCGGTCGGCCTCCGGGAAGACCATGTCAAAGCCGATGACGACGGCGCCTTTTTGCGTGAGGTTGGTCACCATCCGGGCCAACAGGTGCCGTGGCCACGGCCACTGGCCGATCGCTTGCAGGCTTTCGTCGTCGATATCGACGATGGTGACGGGCCGGGCCGGATCTGACCGCGGCTGGATGTTCTGGTACCGATCGAAAGCCCACAACCTGGCCGCTTCGACGAAGCCGGGGTCGATCGCGCGCACGACCCCGAGCGCGACAAGGAACACCAGGCCGATCAGCCGGCCGTGTTTCCACCAGCCGAAAAAGCGCACCCGGAAAGGCCGCTTCTTGCCGCCATCGGTGCGGCGAAACAGGCGACCCAGGCGCTCGCCCAGTTTCCCGGACCAACCCATTCAGGCAGGTGTTTCGGGCGCGGTTCCCGTCGCCTCGGACATCGGTATCCTCCCTTATCGCACGCCGGCCCGCGGGTCAGAGCCGCTCAGCCGGGCCCGTAAATCTATCATAGTTGCCCGCCATTCCAGTTGTGGAATCGCTGCCAAGGCTCTGATATTGCATAAATTCGCCTTTGCGGGCCCTGTAATAGAATGACTGGCCTGGGCGCGGCCCGCCAAGGGTTCGGCTTGTCGGGCATAGGGCGCTGGAGGGGCATCGAGAACTTGACCGCGACCTTCGCACTGAAACGATATCTGCGCCGGATTGCTTTGGTGATCTGCGCCGCCGCTGTGGCCCAGCCGGCGGCTGCGATAACGCTCGAACAGGCGGTCGCCGATCTGGTCGCCCAGCACCCGCAAATCCAGGCCGACCGTGAACTGGTTAGTTCCGCCAACCAGCGGATCCGAGCGGCAAGGTCCGCCTTCCTGCCGCAGTTCAACTTGACCGCCGACTGGGGCGTCGAAAATGTCATCAACCAGGGGCGGCGCGCCGTCACGACTGAACCCTACCAGACCGGACGCGAGCGCGTCGGCGTGACGCTGACCCAGAATGTTTATGACGACCTTCTCAAAGTGTATCAGACCCAAGGCGCCGAATTCGATAAGGGCGTGGCCAACGCCACCCTCAGATCATCGACCCAGAACGCAATCTTTGAGGGGATCAATGCCTACATCGATGTGATCCGCCAGCACGAACTGTTCGATCTGATCCGCGTCAGCGAGCAGGCGGTTGAGCAGCAGTTCAAGCTGGAGGAGGAGCGCCTTGCCGCCGGCGCGGGCCTTGCGGTCGATCTGTTGCTCGCCCGTCAACGCCTGCAACTGGCAAAGGAACGCAGCGCGATCTTCAACGGCAATTTGCAGAATTCTCTCAGCCGTTACCGGCAAGTGTTCGACGAGTTGCCCGAAGTCGCGTCGATGGTTGTGCCGATCCCGCCGATCGACTTGCTGCCGACCACGGTCGATGAGGCGGTCGATCTTGCCATTCGCGGGAGTCCGATCATTTCCAGTTCCATCAGGACGGTCGATTCGACCCGTATGCGCCAGCGCGCCGCGGCGTCCGGGTTATTCCCGCGGATCGATGTCGTCGGCGCCGCGAACTTCGAGGAAGACGTCAACATGGCGCCGGGCGTCCGCCGGGACTGGTCGGTTCTGGTGCAAGCGACTTGGAACCTGTTCAGTGGGTTTGCGACTCAGGCCAATATGGCGAGTGCTGCGTTCGATCATGCCTCCAGCCTCAATGTCCTTCAAATGACCAGCCGGCGGGTCGAGGAAGAGGTGCGGGTCTCGTGGCAGGGGCTTTTGACCGCCTGCGAACGGCGATTTCTTCTTGAGAATGCCGTCAACATCGCACTCGATGTGCTGGACTCGCGGCAGCGCCTTCAGGAGGCAGGGCAAGAGACCGCGATGCGCGTGCTCGACGCCGAGACCGAGGTATTTAACGCCCAGATCAACCTGGCGTCGGCGGCTCACGACGAAACCATCACCGTTTATCGGATGATGCTGGCGGTGGGCAAACTTGAGTCGGTGGCACTGGCCCAGGCGGCGAGCGCGTCGCGCCGGGACGGGGCGACAATCACATTGATCAACTGGTGCCGTCAATATACCGAACTCGACTTGCGGGCCGAAGGCTCGTTTCTGAAAAGCACACCTACCGACGTCGACGACGACCCGTTTGGCGCCCGAGGCGGTGACGAGGACGAGGACGGCGACGACGA
>CAZTAK010000079.1:0-4998 GCA_964611585.1 uncultured Alphaproteobacteria bacterium | reverse complement strand
GAAGAAGAAGAGGACGATCCGTTCGAATCGATTTTTGGCGATGACGAGGATGGCGATACGGCACCCGATGACTCGGTCTTCGAACTGGAGGACGACGACGTTTCGGGTGCTGAGGAATCCGCGGCGCTGACGGGTGAATCCGAACCCGCGGCACCCGCCGGCGGCGATGCGATCGTCGCCGACAACACCTTGTCGGCGGATTCCGACCGAGTGCTCGAGGACGGCGCCGCCGCCGATCCTCTGCGCCGCCGGCGTTTGGCGTCGGAAGAGGATTTTGAGTCCGATGACGAAATATCGCGACAAGCCCAGTCGGCTAACTAGGCGCGCCCAGGGAGCCGGCTTGCGGCTTTTTGCCATCGCCCTCGCCGCCGCGATATGGGGGGGGCTCGGCATCTATCCGGCGGGTTTCGTTACGGTCCAGGCGCTACCGGGGGATTCGTTGCGCGCCAAAGTGGCCGGGCAGGCAGCGCCCTTTCAAGACTGCGAAACCTGCCCCCTTATGGTGGCTGTCCCGGCGGGGGCCTTCGAGATGGGCTCGCTCCAGGGCAAACCCGCGGAGCAGCCGGTACGCCAGGTGTCGATATCGCGCCCCTTTGCGATGAGCGTCTATGAGATCACCTTCGCGGAATACGAAACCTGTGTCGCCGGCGGCGCCTGCGCCAAGACCCCGGACGACCACGACTGGGGGCGGGGACAACGGCCGGTCATCAACATCAGCTGGGCCGAGGCCAACGATTACGTGCTTTACCTGTCGCAGGTGACCGGCGAAATCTATCGCCTGCCGTCCGAGGCCGAATGGGAGTACGCTGCCCGCGCCGGCACCACCAGCGCATTCTGGTGGGGCGACGAAGCCGGCGACAACGTGGCCAATTGCCGAAAATGCGGCAGCGAGTGGGACGGCAAGGCCAGCGCTCCTGTGGGATCGTTTCCAGCCAACCCATTCAGTTTGCACGACATGAACGGCAACGTCTGGGAATGGACGTCGGACTGCTGGAACCCCAATCATGATGGCGCGCCTGCGGACGGCGCGGCGCGGCAATCGGGCGATTGCGGCCGACGAGTCATCCGCAGCGGCTCGTGGTACTACATTCCGCGCCTGATGTCGGCGCATGCCCGCGACAGCCACTCGGCGCAGTTGTGGAGCTATAACATCGGCATCCGCGTGGTGCGCGAACTGCCCTAGGCGGCATTCGTTCAGGTGGAATCGCTATCGGCGACCACTGAAAGGAAAAACTGCTCCAACTTCTCAAACGTCGCTGGCATCGACATCGAGCGCCGACAGCGATCCCGTCAGGCTGTGCGCGTCTTCGGTGCCGGTAATCATATTGGTAACTGCGACCGGACCGTCGTTAGTGCCGATGATGGTGACAGTGGCCGTGGTGGTTCCGCCCTCGCCATCGTCCACCTGGTAGGTGAACGAATCGGTGGTCGTTTCACCGACCGCAAGGCTCTGCAGTTCGTCGCCGATGTCGTAGGTGTAGCTGCCGTCTGAATTGACGGTTGCGGTGCCTTGGGTGGCCTCGCCGCCCTCGGCGACGGTGTAGGTCAGGCTTTCGGTTACGTCGGCATCGGTCGCAGTCAGACTCCCGCTGAGGTCCGTGTCTTCGTCGGTCGAGGCCGTGACGTCGATCGCAACCGGTTCGTCGTTGACCGGATCAACCGTTACCTGGAAGGACTCGATCGTTGTCGCCGTGGTGCCTTCTTCGGTCGCCGTCGCCGTCACCTGCATCGAAAAAGCGCCGTTGTAATCGGCTGGCGGCGTAATGGTGAGGTCGCTGAGGTCGCTGACGCTCAATTCCCAAGTCTGGGTAGCCAGCGTATCGCCGTCCGTACCGCCGGTCAGAATGGGGTCGCTTTCACCGCCGACGATCGAGCCGCCGGAAAGGGTCGAGCCCTCCGGCACGCCGTCAATCGTGATCGTCATCGATTCAGAGCCGTCGATGTCGCCGAGCTGCGCCGCCAGGTCGAGGTCGAACGAGGTATCTTCGGCGCCGGCCACATCCTGGACCGTGACGACGGGTTCGTCGGCAACGCCTGTCACCGTCACTGCGAGGCTTGCGCTTGCCGTGGCCGTGGTGCCGTCCTCGGCGGTGACCGCGGTGATGTTCAGCGAAAAGTCGTCGCTCGAATCCTCGGAAGGGGTGATAGAGAGATCGGAAAATTCGCCCGAGGTCCCGTACACGGTGATCTCGTTCGAGGCGCCCTCGAAGGTAATGTCGGTGCCGAAAATGTGCAGCGTTGCCCCGTCGGGCACGCCGGAGATGGTCACCGCCATCTGTTCCGAACCGTCGGTGTCGGTGAAGCTTGAGGAGATCGATAGCGGAATCGCCGCATCCTCGGCGCCGGTCACGTCCGCCACCGTCAGGTCGGCCGCATCGGCAACGCCGGCAACGTTGACGACGAAATCTGCCGTGGTCGTCGCGGTCGAGTCATCGGCCTCGGTCGCCGTCACCGACGCTTGCAGGTCGATCGCGCCGCTGAAATCATCCGGCGGCGTGAGAGTGAGACCGGCAAGGTCCGCTGCGTCGACGGTCCAGTCGCCGGTGTCGGCATCGCGGCTACCGGCCGAAAGGGTCGCACCTTCGGGCACGCCCGAAATGGTGACGACCGACAACGTCTCGGCGCCGTCTGTATCGGCGAGACCAGCCGACATGGGAATGGGGATCGCCGTGTCTTCTTGACCCAGCACATTGGTGACGTCGAGATCGGGGGCCTGGGCGACGGCCACGGGGCCGGTATCGGCTTCGACAACCGTGTCATCGCGGGTCTCGGTAATGACCGGGCCGGTGCCGCCGTCGTTGAAATCGAATCCGCCACCGTCACTGCCGCCATCGTCTCCGCTATCGGAACCGAATCCACCAGTTCCAACGCCAAAGCCGCTATCGGTGCCGGATCCGAAATCGTCCTGGGATCCGGTGTCGGTATCACCGCCTGACGCGGTTTCGACCAGTGAATCGATCGCACCCCCGTCTTCGAGCGCTGATTCGAAGGCAGAGTCGGCGGCGGCCGACGCCGCCTCTTCGCTCTGACCCTCGGCAAGTGTAAGTTCAAACGCGATCTCGGCTGCAGCCTCGGCAACCTCAGCCGCCTCATCGCTAGCAGCGCCATCCGCTTCGCCTGGGGCGTCCGCAGCAGCGGCGTCGGGTTCGGGCTCGGGTTCAGGTTCGGGCGCGGCTTCCGGTTCCGGTTCGGGCTCGGCCTCGGCGACCACAATCTCTTCTTCGGCTTCGGCTTCGGCAACTTCCGCCTCTTCCTCGGCCTCTTCCTCGGCTTCGGCAACCTCCGCCTCTTCTTCGGCTTCTTCGGCGACTTTATCAACAGTATCGACCCATAGCGGACATTGAACTGCGCCGGGCTCGATCGAACTGACCGAGCACACGATGAAGGTCGGCGAGAGCGACGACCAGCCTCTGACTCGATCCGCATTACCAATATGGCAAACCGATTTAGCGACAGTGTCAATCCGTCGATCAGAGAGAGAAGAATAATGTTGGTCCGGGCGAGTTGAAACGTACGGCAGCTGAAATCGGGCCGGAGCGTATATCAGCGGTCACCCTGGGCAGACCCAAAGACGGCGTCGCGGGCGGAAAAGTGTTGCCCAAAAGACGAATGAAATGCGACCGGCGGCTCAGTGTGATTGTGGTGTTTCACGTTGAGTGGTGCGCAATTACTCAGATTGTCTCGGGTTCGAATCCCACTCGGCCCACCATTTTGACTGAATCAACATGTCAAGAATCGTTGAACGCCCTGGTGGGGTCACCGCGTTGGCAGTCGGCGCGTATTCATACTCATGGTAAATTGGTATTTCACACTGGGGACACTGTTGGGCCAGCGAAAATTGCGCCGGTCCGAACGTATGATTTGCTTTGGCCGACCTCGATTGCGCCGCAATAGTCCGTTTCATAGTGCACTGAATCTTCAAACGCTGACTGTCTGCATCGGATCAGAAGCAGAAATCATCTATCGTTCTCGATATTGATGATTAAGGGTGACAACCGTCTCAGCATCCATAAATCTACCGATCGTTGTTCAATCGGATTACCTACGCAGCGGGTCTTGATTACTGGACGTGTTCGATGCCGGCGCCAATCGGTATCGGACATTCAAAGGGAAAATAGCTGTGATCCTGCTACTCAAGCCACTGGTCTTGTTGACACCATATTCTCGTACCTGGCTCCGCCAGGTACGAAAATATCGGAGAATATTCCGCTCCAAGGGCGGAAACGCAGTTAATGCTGCTGTGCGCGGTACCACCAGGTACGGAACTAAATGCCGAGGTTGGCTCCGGAACTGCGCCACGCACCGAGGCGAACCGAAGACGGAGAATATTCATTTGGCGGGTATGGCGGAGGAAACGACACTGGAAACGAACCTTCTCCACCCAAATGCCCTGTTCACTAAGGAAGGTACAGGGAAAACCGGCAAATAGGGTCGAGTGGAACCCTCGTGCGCCCTCAGAAACCCTCTCTTTCCCAATGGGTTGGGAACTCAATTACCTACACTGCAGAATATGGAAATGTGAACCCAATGCAGGGAAATCATCTCCGATAACAGGGAACAGGCTGGCTCAAATGGGGGGAGGCTTATCCTATGCCGAACTCAGGTTCGCTGGCTTCGGCAAGCGGGGGAATACCAATCGCGGACCCGAGTAGGAGGAGATCGCCGCTCGCAGACACTGAAGTCTGAAGTCCGCTTTGGGCCCACAACCGGGCTCTCGGTCCAATGCAACCCAATATCCGGTTCTGACTCAAGGCAGACATCCCGATCTGCCTTCTGCGACCGTTCAAATAAGCCGTATCGCCGCTTCCCCCCGGCGGTGTCCGGCCTAGCCTATTACCTGGTATCGGTCGTGGGGGCCGGTCACTGCTGCTCGAAGCCTCGGCGCAAGTGTCGGCGTGTCCCCCTCACCCCGGCTTTTCGCCTAGAAAATCGGTTTGAATAGGCCGATCGCCGTGTTGATGACGACGATGGCCCAGAGCACGTAAACGAACGGCAGAT
>CAZTAK010000078.1:0-9925 GCA_964611585.1 uncultured Alphaproteobacteria bacterium | reverse complement strand
GCCGACGTAGATTCTCACGTGAAGCATGAAGTGGTGGCGTATCAGTATGGCTTCGCGTGCGAACTAGCCCAACTATTGCGCTGACGAATTTCGCTATGAAACTTGGAGTTCCCCCATATTGCGCAACCTGATCGCTAAAGTGTTGCACCATTGACAAGGCCGCAATACTGAGTTCCTTGATTTTGTCGCTTGGAGTGTCCGGGTGCGACTGTATTTCCCTTAGAAACGCGCGAAAGAAAGTTGCAATTAGGTCATCGCCACCAGAAACGATCCATGGGTTGAACGAAAAAACCACTGCGTCGGGCCATTCATTCTTTAATTTTCCGCGATACAAAATTCAAGATTGAGCTTTTTCCGCTTCCCCACTCGCCCGTCACGCCAACGACAAGTCCCGTTGAAGTGCCTGATTCTCTAGAAACAAGGCGACCGACCAGGCGGTCCACGAATGCGCCGCGCCCGAGGCGATCATGGGCCTCATCGTCTATGGCCCGATCAAGTTGACTTCGGTTAGTCACAACGAGTGCGAGTGTACCGGCACCTAAACCGTCAGGACAATGTTGCCGATGTGGGCGCCGGATTCCATGCGGGCGTGGGCCTTGGCGGCTTCGGCGAGCGGAAAGGTGCTGTCGATCACCGGCCGGATTGCGCCCGATTCGAGGTGCGGCCAGATGTGCCGGCGCAGGGCCGCGGCAATCATACCCTTGGCCTCGACCGATTGCGGCCGCAGCGTCGAACCGGTGAGGGTCAGGCGCCGCCGCATCAGGGCGTTGAGATCGATTTCGGCGGTCGAGCCGCCGAGGAGGGCGATGACGACCAGCCGCCCCTCCAGCGCCAGGCAGTCGAGATCGCGCGGGATATAGGGCCCCGCTACCATGTCGAGAATGACGTTGGCGCCGTCCGCGGTTTCCTCGGCGACCACCGCAACGAAGTCCTCTTCGCGGTAGTTGATGGCGCGCGCCGCCCCGAGGTCCGTGCATGCCGCGCATTTTTCCGCCGAGCCCGCGGTCGTCAGAACGGTTGCGCCCATCACCCGCGCCATCTGGATCGCCGTGGTACCGATGCCGCTGGAGCCGCCGTGCACCAGCAACGTTTCGCCGTCTTTGAGTCGGGCCCGGTCGAAAACGTTTGCCCACACCGTAAAGAAGGTTTCCGGCAGCGCCGCGGCCTCCGTGAGACCGAGCCCTGACGGCACCGGCAGGGCTTGCGGCACCGGCACCACGCAGTATTCGGCATAGCCGCCGCCCGATACCAGCGCGCACACGGAATCGCCCTCGGCCCATTCGTTTGCGTCTGGCCCGGCAGCGGCGACGGTGCCCGCCACCTCGAGCCCGGGGCTGTCGGAGGCGCCCGGCGGCGGCGGATAGCCGCCCAAGCGCTGGAATACGTCGGGCCGGTTGATACCGGCGGCGGCGACCTTGACCAGGATTTCGCCCCGACCCGGCACCGGCACCGGGCGGGTTCCCGGTTTGAGGACGTGTGGGCCGCCTGGTTCAGTGATCTCGATGGCGGTCATGGTAGCGGGCAGGGTGGCGGGCATTAGCGGTCTCTCCGGTTTGGCGGGCCGGGGCCGGGTCTATTATTATCGCCGTTCCGGCGCAAGACCCGCGCACCGCAAAGGATGTCACTCGTGGCCGATACAGACGATCTCGCGCCCCCGCCCAAACCCGCAGGCGAACCCGACTTCGAGACCATGGGAATTGAGGAACTCGAGGACTTTATTGCGGGCCTCGAGGAGACCATTACGCGCGTCCGCGCGGTGATCGCGGCCAAGACTTCCCACCGCGGCGACGCCGAATCGGTTTTCAAGTAGGTGCCGGCGCGGGATTACGGCCTGCCCCGGGCGGAACAGCCGCTCCGGCAGGGGCGCCCGTGCCCGCCCCCTGACCTCCCGGGGCCCCGGGCCGGATGCGGTTAACCATATCTTTATGTCTGCGCCCTAGGCTGGCTCGCGGTGATATCAGTCACTGGAAACCTTCTTCAAGGTCCTCCCCCCTGATTGAACCTCCTGTCAAACTGAGCCGCCGCAAGGCGGCCTTTTTTCACCCCCCCCTGAATGCTGCCCCCGAGTCGTCCTCGTGGCTCAATTCCGACCTTTGGACCCGATCGAATTGGCGCCCAACGTCGAAGCGAATTGAGCCCGACGAAAACGTTGACCTCTTGGCGCAGGCTGACAATGAGGGATCGAAATGTCAGAGTCGCACCGTTAGGATGCCCGCCATTCCCGGCTCCAGGCATGCAACGATGACCGACCCCAAATCCGAAACCCGTGCGGACTACCGGCGATTTCTCGCGATCCCGACGCGCTGGCGTGACAACGACGTCTATGGGCACGTCAACAACGTGGTCTACTATTCGTACTTCGATACGGTCATCAACGAATATCTGATGGCCCACGGCGGGCTCGATTACGTCGATGGAGAGGTGGTCGGCATCGCCGTCGAAACCATGTGCCGGTTTCACCAGTCGCTCGCATTTCCCGATGTCGTCGACGCCGGCCTGCGGGTCGCAAAACTCGGCAATACCAGCGTCCGCTACGAAATCGGTCTCTTTCGCCAGGGCGAACCGACGCCCGCCGCCACCGGGTATTTCATCCACGTCTTCGTGACCCGTGAGGGGCAAAAACCGGTGCCCTTGCCGGCGGCAATTCGCGACGCCCTCGAACGGCTCGTGCCGCCCGCCTAAGGCGCAAAGAAACCCGCCTCGTGAGAGGCGGGCAATAGGGGCCGTGGGCCGGTCAGTGTTTGACCTTGATCTCGACCGTCTTGGTCGTGGCTTTGGCGCTCTCCATTTTGGGAATGGTGATCGTCAGGATGCCGTTCTCGAATATCGCCTCGGCCTTATCGGGTTCGGCTTCTGGCGGTAGCGGGATGCTGCGGCGGAAGGTGCCGAACGCGCGCTCGGTCAGGTGATAGGTCGCCGTTGGTTCGTCGCGCTCGATCTTCTTTTCGCCTTTCAGAGTCAAGTGGCCCTCCGAAAGCGTGATCTCGATTTCCTGTATATTGAGCCCCGGCAATTCTGCCGAGACCGTGACAGCGGTGTCGGTTTCAGCGACGCCCATGCTCGGCAGGACTTCGGCAAACCGCACGTTGCGCGCAAGCGGCGCGGCACGGAATCCTCCCCACATGTCGTCGAATACCTGGTTGATTTCGAGTTGCAGTTCGTCGAACGGTGCGAGACTGCGGCGCCTGTGGCGATGGCCCCACGGCCAAAGAGCAAGGCTCGTTTCTGCCATTATGTCCTCCGTAGGTTCGGATTGGTGCCGGTTCCGGCATCTGTCAGGTAGGCAACTGACCCGGCCGTAGGAATGGGCCCGGCCCGTGGCTGATTGCCGCAGGCCGGGCGGTCATTTTCTCGTCACACCGATGTCAGGCCGCCACTTGAGCTTCGGGTCCGGCAGGTGATGCCTCGGCGTTGATCGCGATATTGCGCGGGCGCTGCGATTCGGGAATCTCGCGAACAAGATCAACGTGCAGCAGGCCGTGGTCGAGAGAGGCCCCGCGGACCTCTATGTTGTCGGCGAGTTCGAAGCGGCGTTCGAAGTTGCGCCGGGCAATGCCGTGGTGCAGGAAGGCCGGCCTTTCGTCGCGGTTCTTGGACTTGCCGGAGATCACCAGCATGTTTTCGCGCTGGTTTACCTCGAGTTCGTTTTCGGCAAAGCCGGCGACCGCCATCGAAATGCGGTAGGCGTTCTCGCCCGTCTTTTCGATGTTGTGCGGCGGATAGGCGAGGGATGCCTCGTCCATGCGGCCGGCAGCGTCGAATAACTGGCCGAACCGGTCGAAGCCAATGGTGGAACGCAGTAGGGGAGTCATAATCTGGGTGTGCATCGCTTCGGATCCTCCTTGATGAAGCAATCGAAACAAGTTCAGTCCGCCCAAAGGGGCCGGACCGGCGAAAGGCGGAACCCGACGTCGGCATCCCGCCTGACGGAGACATGGGCAGGCTTCGCCGACCGTCAAGACGTCCTGAAGGGTGTGCGCACGAAAAAAAACGCCCCCGGGAACGGCGGCGCGGCGGCGCGGGGTCGGCGTTGCCCTGCGGTCAGGACTTGAGTTCGAATCCCTGATAACGCTTGTTGAACTTGGCCACCTGGCCACCTCTGTCGACCAGCCGGGTGCCGCCGCCGGTCCAGGCCGGGTGCGATTTCGGGTCGATGTCCAGGGTCATGGTGTCGCCTTCGGCCCCCCAGGTCGACCGGGTCTTGTAGGTGGTTCCGTCGGTCATCACCACGTTGATCTCGTGGTAGTCCGGATGGATGTCTTTCTTCATCGCAGGCGTCCTTTGGCGCGCCGGACCCGTCCGGGCCCTGCAAGGGCGCTTGTATAGCGAACCGGGACCGCCGGTTCAAGCGCGATCCGCCGCCCGCCCCGCCCAACCCGCCTTGTCCGGGCCGTACGCCGCCTCCATATGGTCAGGAAACCGGTTCACCATAGGGACATTGCATGACAGCCGAACTCGATGAGGGGGCCTTCGCGGTCTTGGCGGAGCGAACGCTCGCCCATTGCGCCGAGGCCGTCGAGGAACAGGCGCCCGACTTTGAGGTTGACTTCGAAAGCGGCATTCTGACCATCGAGACTGCCGATGGCGCCATATTTCTGCTAAACAGGCACGCGCCGCTGCGGCAATTGTGGCTGTCCTCGCCCCAGAGTGGGGCCGGGCATTTCGCCTATGATGCCGCCGAGGGCGACTGGAAATCGACCCGCGGCGGTGATTCCCTGCAACCTTTTCTCGAACGTGAACTTTCCGGCGCCGCCGGTCAAACCATAGTGCTCGACCCATGGCCCGTAACCCAGTAGTCCGCGAGGATCGTCCGCGTAGCAAGGACGTCACAAACCTTCGCCATATTTTTCGCTTTGTGCTGCCCTACTGGCGGTTGGCCGCGGGAGCGTTGGTGGCGTTGGTGGTGGCGGCGACGGCGACGCTCGGGCTCGGCCAGGCGATGGCGCTGGTCATCGACCTCGGCTTCAAATCGGATACCGGCGAGGTGCTCGATACCCTGTTTCTTGCGTTTCTCGGGGTGATCGTCGTCCTCGCGATCGCCACCTTCGCGCGCTACTACATTGTGATGTGGCTGGGCGAGCGGGTCGTCGCCGATATTCGCCGCGAGGTCTACAACCGCGTTATCGGGCTCAGTCCCGCTTTCTTCGAAATCAACCGCACCGGCGAGATCCTGTCGCGGATCACCACCGATACAACGTTGATTCAGTCGGTTGTGGGTGCCAGTGCCTCGGTCGCGCTGCGCAACCTGCTGATCCTCATTGGCGGTTCGATCATGCTGGTGGTGACCAGCCCGAAACTCTCGGGCATGGCGGTGCTGGTAGTGCCCTTCGTGATCGTTCCGATCATCGTGTTCGGGCGGCGGGTGCGGCGGTTGTCCCGCCAAACCCAGGACCGGGTCGCCGACGTCGGCGCGATGGCCGATGAAACCATCAACGCGGTGCGCACGGTCCAGGCATTCGTGCACGAAGATATCGACCGCCGCCGGTTCGGTCACCTTGTCGAAAACGCGTTTCTCACCGCGCTCAACCAGATCCGCTCGCGGGCGTGGCTGACGATGGCGGTGATTCTGCTGATCTTCGGCGCCATCGACGGGGTGTTATGGATCGGCGCCAAAGACGTGATTGCTGGCGACATGACCGGCGGGCAACTGGCCGCCTTCGTGTTCTACGCGGTGATGACGGCGGGCTCGGTCGGGGCCTTGTCCGAGGTCTACGGCGACATCCAGCGCGCCGCCGGTGCCGCCGAGCGGCTGTCGGAACTGCTGACCAGGGAGCCCGATATCCGGCCGCCGGCTAATCCACTGGCACTGCCGGAGCCGGCGCGCGGCTCGGTGTCGTTCGAGGGCGTGACGTTCGCCTACCCGACGCGGCGTGAAATCGATGCCCTTGCCGGGTTTTCCATCAGCATCGAACCCGGAGAACACGTCGCCATCGTCGGCCCGTCGGGCGCCGGCAAGACCACGGTCTTCCAGTTGATCCTGCGCTTCTACGATCCGCAGGCCGGACACATCGCGGTCGATGGGGTCGATCTGATGCGCGCCGATCCCGAAGCGGTACGATCGCGCATCGGGTTGGTGCCGCAGGATCCGGTGATATTCGCGGCCGATGCCTGGGACAACATCCGCTATGGCCGGCCCGGGGCGACCGACGAGGAAGTGCGCGCCGCGGCCGAGGCCGCCGCCGCCGCCGAATTTCTCGAACGCCTGCCCGACGGGTTTTCGACCCAACTGGGCGAGCGCGGCGTGACGCTCTCGGGCGG
This sequence comes from uncultured Alphaproteobacteria bacterium, assembly GCA_964611585.1. Classification (GTDB taxonomy): domain Bacteria; phylum Pseudomonadota; class Alphaproteobacteria; order SHVP01; family SHVP01; genus CAZTAK01. Next base: position 3,667 of record CAZTAK010000078.1, on the reverse strand, counting down.
TCAGCGCCAGCGCATCGCCATCGCCCGCGCGATTCTCAAGAACCCGTCGCTGCTGCTGCTCGACGAGGCGACGTCGGCCCTCGATGCTGAAAGTGAACTCCTGGTGCAGGAGGCCATCGACAAATTGTTGCAGGGTCGGACCACGCTGGTTATCGCCCACCGCCTGGCCACGGTCCAGAACGCCGACCGCATCATCGTAATGGACGAAGGCCGCGTGGTTGCGACCGGCACTCACGACGAGCTAATGGCCGAAGGCGAACTCTACGCCCGCCTTGCGACGCTACAGTTCAATAGCGGCCTGCGGGCGATCAACGGATTCGCGGCGCAATAGAATCCCGGCCGGCGTGCCGCCTGCCCCTCAGCGTTCCGTCAGCTTGAGTTCGATGCGCCGGTTGCGGCGATTGGCGATTTCGTCGATGCCCGGATCGATCGGTTGAAATTCGCCAAAGCCTGTGGCGGCAAGGCGCTGCACCGGTATTCCGCGTTCGATCAGAAACTGCACCACCGAAATCGCGCGCGCCGCCGACAGCTCCCAATTCGACGGAAACTGAGGCGTTGCAATCGGGATCGCGTCGGTGTGGCCGTCGACCCGCAGCACCCAGGTAATGTCCTCGGGGATCGTGCTGGCGATTTCGAGCAGGGTGGCGGCGATTTCCGCCAAATCCGATTTGCCGTCATCGCCGAGTTCAGCCCTGCCCGAAGCGAACAACACCTCGGACTGGAACACGAAGCGGTCGCCGACAATGGTGATGTCGCGACGCTGGCCCAGAACCTCTCGCAAACGACCGAAAAATTCCGAGCGATAGCGTGACAGTTCCTCGACTTTTGCCGCCAGCGCCTGGTTGAGCCGTGCGCCCAGGTCCGAGATCACCACCTCCTGTTCGCGGTCCCTGGCCTCGGAGATTTCCAGCGCGTCCTGCAAGGAAAGCAATTGCTGGCGTATCGCCAGAAGCTGCAGGTTGAGGGCGGATACCTGCGCGGTGGCACTGTCCGACAGCCTTGTTTGTTCGTCGAGTTCGGACCCGCGCGCGAGATAGAGGGCCTGAACTTCGGCCAGCTGCACGTCGCGCCGTTCGATTTCGCGCTGGGACAAGAGGGTGCGTTCCTCCTCGGTGGCGAGCCGCACCTCCAATTCGGTGGCGCGGTCGCGCAGCGCGCCGGCGACACTCCGGATTTCCGTCAGCGCGGCATCGAGCTCGGCCGACTGTTCGCGCAACACCGCCTCGAGTTGGCGGCTCTTTTCCAGATCGGCATCGAGGGTGGTGGCGGCGGCCCAGGTTTCTTCGAGATCGCTTTCGAGATCGGCGTTGGCCGCGAGAATTCGCGCCACCTCGGCTTCGAGCCGGGCGCGGCTCTCGCGGCTGGTTTCCAGCTCGCCGGCAAGGGCGGTCGATTCATTGCGGCTCGCGGCCAACTCTTGGGCCAGGGAATCGGCTTGTTCCTGTGCGACTTCCATCAGGGCGGCAAGCGAGGCGACCCGGCCTTCGAGATCGGTGCGGACCTGGCGCAACGCCTGAATGTCGCGGCGCAGGCTCTCGATCTCGGAAAGCTGAGCGCGAATTGATTCACGGTCGGCGGCGATGGTGTCGCCGGCCTGCGCCAGTTCCGCCTCGGCTGCCTCGGCTCGGGCCTGCAGCGCCAGGACCTGTTCCGATAGCACGTCGTTGCGCGAAGCCAGCCCATCCAGGCGCAGAACCAGTTGGTCGCGGTCTTCCGTCGAGCGCTGAAGCGATGACGACAGTTGCGTCACATTGAGACGAAGGCTGGCCGTGGTATCGCGTTCCAGCGCCAGCAGTTCGACGAGTTCGTTAACCTGGTTGTTCAGCCGCTCCAACGCCTGATCGCGCCCGGTAAGGGCCTGCGACAAGAAGACCTGCGCCAGCACAAACACCACCAGAAGAAAAATGATGACCACCAGAAGGGCGGCGAGCGCATCGACGAAACCCGGCCAAATATCGGGTGCGGCACGGGTGCGACTACGAATGGACATAACGGAAGCCCGCTACTTCCTCCTGCCGTCGCCCACGGCCGCGACGGTGCGCGCCAACAATTTCAACTCGCTGCGCAGTTCCTGCACCATTTCATTGCGCCCCCGGGTGATTTCTTCCAGCAACCGCGTGACGTAGACATCGAGATTGCGCAGGTGGGTCTGGCTTGCCTGGTCCAGCACTGCGGTCGGTTTCTCGGCGGCATCCGCGAGGCGCTGCAACACCGGCCTCATTTCCATCTGCCCCTCGATCAGTTTGACCAACAGGTCCTGTTCCGAGCGCATCTGGTCGGTCAGCGTGGCAAGTTTCTCGGTCAAACTCAGAAGGGTCGCGTTGGATACGGAGCGCGAATCTTCCGTCGCCGCGAGGGTGCGTTGCAGATTGTTGAGGCTTTCGGCGGTCTGCTCCAGCAAGGCCTGGACGTAGGCCGGAACTGAATGGTCACCTTCGGCAATGACCGCACCGCTCGACAGCCGGGTCACGCTCGAGAGCCATTCCTCGAGATCGTTATAGAACCGGTTCTGCGCCTGGCCGCCTTGCAGATCGAGAAACCCGAGGACCAGCGAGCCGCCTAGCCCGAACAGGGACGATGAAAACGCCGTCGCCATGCCCGACAAAGGGGCTTCGAGTCCGCGCCGCAGGCTGTCGAACTGCGTCGCGAAATCGCCACCCTCGACACTAAGCCCGCTAATCGCGCCGCCAACGGCGGCCACCGTTTCCAACAGGCCCCAGAAGGTTCCCAGCAGGCCCAAAAATATCAAAAGCCCGATCATATAGCGCGAGATGTCACGCGATTCGTCGAGCCGCGATTCGATACCATCCAGCAGCGAGCGCATCGACAGCGTCGAGAGAGTCATCGGCCCGGTGCGATCCGCCATCATCGTCGCCATCGGTCCCAGTAGCCGCGGCGGCGCCTGCACCGACAGACCCGGTTCGTTACGGCGGAAGGTCTCGATCCACTGGACCTCGGGCCGTAGAATCAACACCTGCCGGAACGAGTAAACGATGCCGACCACCAGGACACCGAGGATGAGACCGTTGAGGGCCGGGTTGGCCGAGAACGCCCGCTCGAGCGGAATGAACAGGGCACCCGCAATCAAAAGAACCGCGGCCAAAAAACCGGCCATGCGAACAAGGAAGCGTTGCGGTCCGGTCATGCCTAGCGTCGCCCCTGATGCCCTGTTGCCTGTTGCCGCGGGTCTTCGCCTCGGACCCCGTACCCCCGGGCTGTCGCGCCGGATTGGCGGTCACCGGGACCAGGAACTGTCACCTTATTGTGTCAGCAGTATGACATCGACGCGGTCGGCCGGTCCGTCGCCGGGCGGAACGCCGAGCGCACGGACGTCGATGCGCGTGCTTTTGACGCCTTGATTGATCAGGAACGACCGCACTGCGAGCGCGCGCGACAGCGACAGGCGCCGGGCGGTACTGGGCCGATCGGCCGACCCGCCGGCAAACGCCTTCAACTGCAGGCGGTCCTCGGTCGCGCCAAGCAAGGCGGCGAGCCGGGTGAGCGCAGCCTCGCCCTCGCTGTTCAATTGTGTCGATCCGCTGCCGAACGGGATCCGCATGATCTGTCCGTCGCCGTCGGGGGTGAACGTTTGCGGCAGTGCCGCGGTGCGGGTCTCGGGCGGGCGCGCCGGCGGCGGGGCGGCCTGTTCCGGGGCGCGTGTCGCCGG
>CAZTAK010000077.1:0-9979 GCA_964611585.1 uncultured Alphaproteobacteria bacterium | reverse complement strand
GGCTTGCCGTTCGACGGCTCAGTGGAACGATAACGTCTTCTACCATTCCCTGAAGGATGCAACGCATGGCTACGATGACGAGAGGGGTGCTGCCTTCACATGCTGCTCGCCGCCCACGAGGGTCCGCGTGGAACCGAATGAGGATGCAGTTGCGGCTACAAGATCGGTGATCGAGAAGGCGATTCAAGCACGTTGGTGAAGGAAGTGCGCGTACCCGTAATTGGCTGAGAAATCACCTGTCCGATCCGCGCTCCTGATTACCTGGATGCTCGGGGCTGAGGCCCCAAATGGCCTGATATGTCGGGACGCGGCGACCCTGTCGCGAAAACTTCCAGTACGAGAACAATATCGCGAATACCAAGGCGCCGTAAGCGGCGTGCCACGGCCAGGCAAGGCCGAACTGGATAATTCCAAGAGTAATTGCCACCATCCCGGCGATGGCAGTCAGGTAACCCGTGGAAATATGAATGGTCTCGAAGATTCTACGCCGCAGCGTCATGTTGTAGTGGTCTCCGAACCACTCATCTCGCGGCTTGACGATGCGATCGGGGTTCTTGAGGCCCCATGGCCCACCGTGGGTTCCGCGTTGCATCGCGATGAACAATTGACACCAGCCAAGAACGACGACCGCAAATCCCCACTTGGCGTGCAATGAGGCAAACGATATTCCGTTGAGTGCCAACACCGCGACACCCGCGCCAAATGTTGAAACGAAGACAACGGTCGTCGACATCACGCGGTGGGTCCGCATCCAGAATTTGCTGTCGGTTTCCTCGGGATAATTCTGTCCCGGCATGACCTTGAAAAAGCGCGTGATGACAAGTGACGCCGGAACCATGATGCCCCAGGTCAAAACCATGATAACGGCGTGGGAAACCAGTAAGAACCCGGGGCCGGTCGTGTCGATAATGCCCATGCCATCGGCTCCCGCTCCGGCAGTCGCACCTTCACCATACCGCCGTGACAGCCGATCCTATATCAACCTGCAATGATATAGAGGGATATAGGGCCGCCTAATGGGTGACCCCGCGCTCCACAAATCGGATAGCTGATGATCGTCCGAGTTATGCGATACCGCAGGCGACCATATCCGTTGACAAGAGCTCGTACCGGTCGCCGTTCAGATAGGGTTCGAAGGCTCTCTCGATGGATGCATGAAGCGCCTCCATTCTCGATTCCTCGAAGCCTTCGATTCTTGCGCCGAACGCGCGTATCAACATGGTCTGCCAAAACCTCTCGCCTGCTTGCTTGATAACGGTTTTGACCACTTCCCGTTCCTCAATGTGGCTGAAGCCCGCAGCCTGAAGAACCGCTTCCAGAGAACCTTTTTCGCTGAATCTGTATCGCCGCGCACCACGATCGTCGTTATCCTTATCCCCCAAGAACTCGAACAAGGCCGGCCACAAAACGGAAAACATGGTGTTCTTGTCCCGCGGCCCATGGGTCATATAGGCGGCCTTTTTTCCGGCTTTCAACACCCGCCGCGCGCCCTGCAACGCCAGCACGGGATCCTCGGCGGACATCAGGCCGAACCGGCAAGTCACGGCGTCAAAAGTCGAGGTATCAAAGGGTAGGGCCCCCATGCGCCCGTTTTCGAAGGTAATGTTTTCCAGGCCCAATTTAGTCGCCCTTTTTCGCGCCCCGGCGAGCATCTCCGCACTGACATCGAGCGCCGTGACCGATCCCTCGGCCCCGACTTTCAGGGCGATGCTGATGGCCGGATCGCCGGCGCCCGACGCGATATCAAGGACGTGGCTTCCAAGTTCTATCCCCGCCAGGGTGATCAGTAGCTGGCTGAGATCGTCCGTCGTCGAGACGGAATCCGGTGCCGTTTTCGCCCAATAAGCGCCGCGCGTTGCCCAATCGGCGTCATTTTGGTTCTCTGCTGCCGTCACCTCGCGGTTCCTCTCTCAAGAAAATAGCGGCCTGATTTTATTCTGGCCTAAAACACCGCAATCCAATAGCCCGGATTTGATCGATTGACTTCCGGGCTACACCATATGTCCGTCTAGGTCTCGTCCCGCAGCAGCTCGGCCAGCGCGCGCGCGACAACCTCGGTGGCCTTGGCGAGATCGCCGAGGTCGACGTGTTCGTCGGCCTTGTGAACGTTGGATTCGAGGACGGTGCGCGGGCCCGCGCCATACATCACCGTCGGGATGCCGGCTGTGGAATAGTGCCGTGCGTCGGTGAACAACGGTACGCCAAAGGTGGCGATGGTCTCGCCGATGACGTCGCTGGCGTGGCCGGCGACGATGGTGGCGAGCCGGTCGGTGCCGTCGACGCGCACCAGCGGCTCGGCCAGCAACAGGCGCGTGATGCGGCACGCGACTCCTGGTATTTCCGCAATGGTGGCGTTGATCAGCGCGCGCAGCGTGGCCTCGGCCTCGGCCGGGTCCTCGTCGGGGATAATGCGGCGGTCGAGCCTGAGGGTGACCGTCCCCGGCACGACATTGGTGCTTTCGCCGCCCTCGATACGCCCGACCACCAGCGTCGGCGAATCGATGCCCGGTATCGTCGACGCGACCGTCCGATAGCTCTCGCGGTGTACGTAGAGCGCGTCCAGAACCGTGGTCGCCGCCACCAAGGCATCGACGCCGCTGTCGGGCATCGCAGCGTGCGCCGACCGTCCGGCGATCTCGACCTCGAGCTGCAGGCAGCCGTTGTGGCCGGTGGCGACGAAATAGGTGAAGCCGGCGCAGATCGCGTAGTCCGGTTTCGAGATACCGCTGTGGAGAATCCATTTGGGACCGATGAAGCCCGAGACCTCCTCGTCGTAGGTGAGGTGCAGCTCGACGGTGCCGGCGAGCCGCGCGCCGGTGGCCTTGAGCGCCATCAGGGCATAGGCGTAGGTCGCGAAGTCGGACTTGGAGACCGCCGCGCCACGGCCGTACATCTTGCCGTCCCGGATCACGCCGCCATAGGCATCGACGGTCCACCCGTCGCCCGCCGGCACGGCGTCGCCATGGGCGTTGAGCGCGACCACGGGCCCGTCGCCGAAGCGTTCGCGCACCACCAGGTTGGTGGCGCTTAGCATACCGTTCTCGCGGCACAGCTCATCGGGCACCTGATGCCTTTCGGCGACCAGCCCGCGATCGGCAAGCAAAGCCGCGGTGCGCTCGGCATGAGGCGCGCAATCACCCGGCGGATTGTCGGCCGGGTTGCGGATCAGCTCGGCCAGGAAATCGATCTGGTCGTCGCGCCGTTCGTCGAGCAACCGTCGGATCGTTTCATGGGTTGCCGGGTTGGGCGCCATCCCACCGCCGTCCTATTCCGCCGCCAGCGGCGGGCGCACGATCGCGGCGCTGGTCTTGTCGACGTTGCGCGGCGCGGCCGGCGGCATTTGTTGCGGCACCGGGCGGCCCCAGCCGGGCTCGCCGACCAGCTCGCCGTCGCGCGCCACCACCCGGCCGCGAACGATGGTATGGACCGGCACGCCCTTCACGTCATGGCCGTGCCACGGCGCGATGTGGCTCTTCGAATGGAGCCGTTCCTGGTCGATGGTCGCCGCCCGGTCCAGGTCGACGATGGCGAAGTCGGCATCCGCGCCGGCCTGAATTGCGCCCTTGCGTGGATAGAGGCCCCACGCCCGGGCCGGATTGAACGACGACCAGCGCACATACTGGTTGATCGTCATGCGCCCGGCGTTGACCTGGGTCAGCATCAGCGGCACCGCGGTCTCGACCCCGGGGAAGCCGCAATCGCACTTCCAGATGTCGGGGTCGGTCTTCTCGTCGGGCTGATGCGGCGCGTGATCGGTCGCCAGCATGTCGACGGCGCCGTCGTGCAGACCTTGCCACAGCGCCTCGGCGTGGCCGGGCTCGCGGACCGGCGGGTTGACCCGCATGATGCCGCCTTTCCGCGCCATTTCGTCGCTCGACAGCAGGAGGTATTGCGGGCAGGTCTCGACCGTCACGTCGACGCCGCGCGCCTTGGCGTCGCGCACGAAATGGAGCCCGTCGGCGGAGCTCTTGTGGGCGATGTGAAGCCGGGCGCCGGTCCATTCGGCGAAGATCGTCGCCCGGCTCACCGCCTCCATGGCGCACACCGCCGGCCGGGCGGCGAGATGGGCGAGCGGGTCGCTGCGTCCGGCGTCCCGGAGCTGGCCCTCTCGGCGCGCCATGATCGACCAGTTCTCGGCATGGACCACGCAACGCTTGCCGAGGCGGGCGAGGATCTCGAACCCTTCCAACATGGCGCCGTCGCTGGGCGCCGGCAGGTTGCCGAAGGTATTCCCCATGAAGCACTTGAACCCGGCCGCGCCGGCCGCGGCCAGGGGCTCGAGCTGATCGAGGTTGTTCTCGTCGAGCAATCCATAGATGCCGTAGTCGACATGGGCGCCGTTGGCGGCGATCTCCTGCTTGCGCGCAAGCTCCTCGACGGTGCCGGTCGGCGGATTGGTGTTGGGCATCTCGAACACCGAGGTGACGCCGCCGCACGCGGCCGCGGCGGTGCCCGTGCGCCAGTCCTCCTTGTATTCATAGCCCGGCTCGCGGAAATGCACGTGGCTGTCGATGATGCCGGGCAGAACGTGCTTGCCCGACGCATCGATGGTCTCGCGCGCTTGCGGCATGGAGGGCTCGGCGCCGACCGCGACGATGACGCCGCCGTCGACGGCGATGCTCGCCTCCACGGTGCTTTCGGGCGAAACCACCATGCCGCCCTCGATGACCATATCGACGGTGGGTCCGGCCATGATGTCCCCCTGCCCTGCCGTTGTCGGTCGTTCGCCGAATGTTGATTGGGGGGCGACGGGCAGTCAACGAAATTTCCGAGCGGTGTCACGCCTTATGCCTACGGTCCTAGATATCGAGCTGTTTCCTGGCCGTGGCGATCGACCGGTTACGAGCGCTGCGCTGCGCGATTTGGTGGTTGCTGAGGATGGATCGTAGAGCCCTGGAGCACTCCAAGCTATATCACCCATATGGGTGACGACAACAATGCCAAAGCTACCTATGAGTGCAAGCTACCTACGGGTGCAAACAGTAGGGCCAGGGAGGAAGAATCGATGAATCGATACATTGCAATATTCACAGCCTTTTGCACGTGTGCCCTGTCCGCCGCCGCGGTGGGACAGACTGGGACCACCGAGCGGGTCAGCGTCGACAGCATTGGTGCGCAGGCAGACGGAGCTAGCGGAGACTTTGCTATTAGCGCGGACGGTCGCTTCGTGGCGTTTCAATCGACCGCTACCAACCTCGTGGCGGTAGACACGAACGGGCAAACAGACATTTTCTTCCACGACCGGCAGACAGGGACCACCGAGCTTGTCAGCGTTGACAGCCTTGAAGCGCAGTCAAATGGCCGTAGCGATGAAGTTGTGATCAGCGCCAACCTGCGCTTCGTCGCATTCGCTTCGATCGCCACCAACCTCGTGGCGGCGGACACGAACGGGAGCTATGACATCTTCGTTCGCGACCGGCTGTTGGGAACCACCATGCGCGTCAGCGTGGACAGCGATGGCACCCAGGGCGACCGCCATAGCTGGGACATGTCCATCAGCGCGGACGGCCGCTTCGTTGCGTTCTCCTCGGACGCCACAAACCTCGTGGCGGACGACACGAACGCGAACAGAGACATCTTCATCCACGACCGAGATACCGACAACGATGGAATCTTCGACGAATCGGGCGCGGTCGCCACAACGCGCGTCAGCGTCGATAGCTTTGGCGCGCAGGGAAACGGCCGAAGCGACGGCCTTTCCATCAGCGCTGACGGCCGCTTCGTGGAATTCAGTTCGTCCGCCAACCTCGTCGCGGGGGACACGAACGGGGCCGAAGACATTTTCGTCCACGACCGGCAGACCGGGACCACCGAGCGGATCAGCGTCGACAGCCTTGGCGCGCAGGCAAACGGCTTTAGCAGCGACGGCAACTCCATCAGCGCGGACGGCCGCTTCGTGGCGTTTGAATCGTTCGCTAGCAACCTCGTCGCGGGGGACACGAACGGGACCTCTGACATCTTCGTTCGCGACCGACTGTTGGGAACCACCACGCGCGTCAGCGTCGACAGCCTCGGCACGCAGGGAAACGGCCGAAGCGAAGACTTTTCCATCAGCGCGGACGGCCGCTTCCTGGGGTTTCAATCGCTCGCGACCAACCTCGTCGCGGGGGACACGAATGGGAAAAAGGACGTTTTCGTCCACGACCGGCAGACCGGGACCACCGAGCGAGTCAGCGTCCACAGTGATGGCACCCCGGGCAACGGCGGTACCGAGGAAGTTGCGTTCGGCGCCGCCGGCCGCTTCGTGGCATTCGGTTCGGACGCGACCAATCTCGTGGCGGGGGACACGAACGGGGTCGCGGACATTTTCGTCCACGATCGTGGGCCGGTGACTCCCGAAGACCAACTCGCCGCAACTACGGACGATCTTCAGACCATCGTGGACGACAATCCAGGGACCGCGGTAGCGGATAAGGTGGATGACGGCATCTCGCAGTTGCAGACTGCGTTGGCCGAACTCGAAAAGAACCCGCCGGATGCCCAGGCCGCCATGGGGACCCTTGAGGGAGCGGTCGGCGATCTCGAAGCAGCGCTCGGTCTCGATCCCGCACTGGACGCCCAAATCGAAGGCCTCATCGGCCAACTCGTCGCCGTCGCGAGGCAATTGGCGACGGCTGCCATACAGTCGGCGATCGACCAGGGAGGCGACCCGACATTCATAGCAGAGGCGCAAGGCTTCCTGGCCGAGGGCGACACACTGAGGGACGCCGGAAGCCCCAAGGACGCGGTCGCAAAGTACAAGGACGCGCTGGCAAAGGCGGAAAGTGCGGTGGGTTGACCACAGTAGAACGCCTCAAAGAGGCGACGGCGCTGCTTTGGCCTGTTAGCCGACGTTGACAGTTCGGATGTCAACTGGCCTTTCAGAATCGGACACTGAACATGGGAGGTAAACCGATGAGATTAGTATTTGGCCAAGCCGGCCGCCCAAGAGAGGCAACCATGAGAATGCGTTTGACTCTCGGTATCATCGTACCGGCGTTCTTCATTATTGCAGGCGCGCCAGCGGCTGTTGCCGGTGACACAATTTGTGATGGGACGATTAGCTTGGGTACGTTTGATAACATAATCGTCCCATCAGGCGCGTCTTGTACCCTTAATGGAACGGTCGTCGTGAATGGAAATGTCCAAGCTGACGGAGCGGAAGAAGTAGCTATCGTTGGAACTTCCCTTGATTTGATAGAGATAGGTGGAGATGTTCAGATCACGAACTCGGGGAATGTAGGAATCCATTTCGCGAACATCGGCGGAAATGTTCAGCTGGAGAAAAATTCTGGTGATGAAGTTGAAATTGATGACAGCATAATAGTTGGGAACCTACAGTGTGAAAATAACATACCAAATCTAGAATTTTCTGGAAACATTGTTGATGGCGATTTGGACTGTTCTAACTAATGAGTTGATGGGAGTCGCAAATTACCTCGTTCAAGAATAAGATGTGATGATCTCCTGAACACCCCCTCGAGTGCAGGCGAAGGGGCAACGGGCAGTCAACGATATATCCGAGCAGTCCGGCGCCTCATCGCAACGGTCAACGGTATTGAGCTGCCTCACGGCCGTGGTAGTAATAGCGCCATGACAGAATCAACCGGCAAGAGCTCCGCCCCCGGCACGAATACGGGTTGCGCCCTGCAATACGGTGATCTGCGCGACTGGCTTGCCATGGTCGAGGCCAAGGGCGATCTGAAGGTCGTTACCGGCGCCAACTGGCACACGGACATCGGCCAGATCGTCGAGGTCATGTGTCACGACGAAGGAACGCCGACGGTCCTGTTTGACGAGGTCGAGGGCTGTCCCAAAGGGTTCCGGCTGCTGGTCAACTGGTTCACCGGCACGCGCAAGAACCTCACGCTCGGTTTCCCGGAGACTTTCAACAAGCTCGATCTTTCGCGTGCCTATAACCAACACACGAAAATTCTCCAACCCATCCCTCACGAGATTGTTAATGGCGGCCCTGTCCTCGAAAACATCCTGCAAGGGGACGATATCGATGTAACGAAGTTTCCCGCGCCACTGTGGAACCCCGATGACGGAGGGCGCTACATAGGAACGGGCTGTTTCAACATCACGCGGGATCCGGACACCGGTTGGATCAATTGCGGAACCTATCGCGTGATGGTTCATGATGAGAAGCGGGTCGGTCTCTACATATCTCCCGGCAAGCACGGCCGTATCCATCGCGATAAGTACATGGCGAAGGGTGAGCCGATGCCGGTCTGCATCGTGATCGGCAGTGATCCGTTGTCTTTTCTGACATCGTCCACCGAAGTCCCCGAGGGGATCAGCGAGCTGGACATGATGGGCGCCTATCGCGGCCACCCGGTCGAATGCGTGACCGGCAGGCATACCGGCCTGCCATTTCCGGCCAATGCGGAAATCGTCATCGAGGGTTTTATTCACCCCGGAAATACCGCGCCCGAGGGCCCATTCGGGGAATGGCTCGGTTATCAGGGCGGCCTCATGGAAGCCGAACCCTGGGTGGATATTTCGGCAATCTATCACCGCAACGACCCCATTATTTTGGGCGCCGCCCATATCCGCATGCCCTATGAATACGCGCGTTACCGGGCGATCAGCCGGTCAGCGGTCCTGAAGGAAAACATCGCGCGTGCCGGTGTCCCCGATGTGACCGAGGTCTGGGCGCATGAGGTCGGGGGCTCGCGGTTGTTCTTGGCTGTAGCGATCAAGCAGCGCTATCCCGGCCATGCGACCCAGGCTGGCCACATTGCCGCCATGTGCCATGCCGGGGCGTATCTCGGACGGTTCGTGGTGGTCGTCGATGATGATGTCGACGTATCGAACCTCGAAGAGGTGATTTGGGCGGCGTGCACGCGGTGCGACCCGGCCACCAATATCAATTTTATTCGCAATGCCTGGTCATCCGCGCTTGATCCGGTGATTTCGCCGGATGACCGCAAGGCCGGGAAAATTTACAACAGTCGCGCAATTATCAATGCCTGCCGGCCGTTTCACTGGAAAGACGATTTCCAGAAGGTCAACGCGCCGTCGCCCGAGGCGCGCAGCGAAGCCTGGGACCGCTGGGGATACCTGAGAAAGTAATTTCGGGCGAGGCGTATCCCCCGCCCGATCAGGCGCGCGATCAGGACGGTGGCTTGGCGGCAAATTCCGAATCCGCCAGACACAGCCGGCCTTCCGGATCCTGCCAAAGATCCCCGTCGTGATGTAACTTGCCAATGGCGCGCGTCACCGCCTTGAACCCGTCACCATCGAACCGCTCTATAACGTCCGCGAAGTAGGTTGGCGTTTCGGCGATCAGCTCGCGGATGCGACCCGCCAGGTCATCGATGTCAACGTCGGGTTCGCTCGAATCCGCAGCGCCGTCCTCGTCTCCCAGACAATCTTCGAGCGATACGGTGTCGGCGAAAGCGTAGGCAATCCTTTCAAAGCGTTCGCGCGGAAGATCATCCGGAATTGTCGCGTCGATGCCGCATTTGGCGGTTACAGGGGTGATACCGGGCGTGATGCGCAGGCTTGGATCAAGCGGCTTGCTGCGGCTGTCGGGAATGATGACGATGTCGCGGTCCGCCTGCACCCGTGTCGCCAGCGCCCACTCCACATCCATCGGATCGAAGACATCGATATCCTCGTCCACGATCACCACGTGCTTGATATCGGTCGCCATCAGCGCGGTCATGATCGCATTCTTGGCATCGCCCGGCCGCTTCCGGATCGCGCAAACAGCATGAAAATAGCACGAGCCGCCGGGCGTGACGTTGATCGCGGTGAGGTCGAGGTTGCCTAACTTGAAGGCATTGCGAACCGCGGCTTCGCGGTTCGGGCCTCCCGGCAGGATCACCTCCCACGGCATGTGCAGCGCATGGTACATGGCGTTTTTGCGCATCGAGATCGCCTTGATGCGCACCAGCGGATTCCAGTGTAGGCCGCCCATCAACCGGGTAAATTCACCGAACCGGCCTTCCGGCCTGGTCCAGCCGGTAGGAAGAATTTCGGCTTCGAGAAC
>CAZTAK010000076.1:0-10053 GCA_964611585.1 uncultured Alphaproteobacteria bacterium | reverse complement strand
GAATGCGCCAAATCCTCCCAATCGTCCCGGACCACTTTTCGGGGGGCAGGTCACAACGTCCATCGCGTTGACTTGAAGATAACGGAGAACAAGTCTCTTTTCTTCAATCGTAAGGCTCGTCTTGCGTTCGTATTCGTTTACCGCGGCCTGCCACTGAGGCACATCAGGGGCACCCGGGACAGCGGTGGGAGCTGCCTCGCCACCGCTCCCTCCGTTCAGTTTAGAATTTCTCAAGATTCGATTGACAATTACCTCGTTGACAAGGGGTTTGCTGGCGGGCTTTTTAGGAGGGGGGGGACAATTCATTCCTGTCAGGGGAGGCGAAGAGTATGTCCCGAAATCGTACATCAACATTCTTGAAGGCCGCGGGTTCGGCTGCCTTTGCGGCGTATCTGGCCCTTTCGGCCGGCGCGGCGGCAGCCCAGGATCGAACCTTCATATTTGGGTCGGTAGCGACCCCGGCCGCGTTCGATACCGAGGTGTGGATGCCCGGTTCCCTCGAAAGCAACGTAAACGTCTACGAAAACCTGTTCGCGTACGCAACCAAGACGGACGCCACGGGCCGCGTAGTCGTCGACTCCGCCGGTGTCGTACCGCACATCGCCGAGAGCTTCGATATTTCGCCCGACGGCAAGACCATAACCGTCAAGCTCCGGCGCGGCGTTAAGAGCGCTTACGGCAACGAGCTCATCGCCAAATACATCGTGAAGAGCTGGGAGATGGCGGCCGCGCGCAAGCGGACCTCCAACTTCATGATTAACGTCGGGAAGCTGGACCGCGTCGAAGTCGTCGATGACTATACGCTGAAATTTCACCTGTCGATCGGCAACAAAACGTTCCCGCGGGTCCTGACGACGATATGGGCGCCGCTTATCGACTGGAAGGAAGCCGGTGACCACGCCACCGGCGACGACCCGTGGTCGATCAAGTTCCTCGAACGGAATACGGCCGGGTTCGGAACCTACCACGTCCAGTCGGTGAAGCCGGGGCAGGGCGCGGTCTTTACCGTAAACCCGAACTACTTTGGCAAGCAACCGTACTTCACACGCGTGCTCTACCGCGAGATTCCGTCGGCGGCAAGCCGCGCGGCGCTCGTCAAGAGCGGTGAGATTCATTGGGCCGACCAGATGCCGATCCAGCAGCTCGTCGATCTCATGAAGGATCCCAACGTGAAGGTCGAGAGCGTTCCCGGCACGGGCAGCGCCACGGTCGTAATGAATCCCAATTTCGAGCCCTTCGACGACATTCGTGTCCGGAAGGCGATCGCCTATGCAACGGATTACGATGCAATCGGTGAGATCGTGTTCCGCGGTCTTGGGGAGCGGTCGCGCTCGCTGCTTTCGCCGGCCTACGGTGAGGCCCATATCGAGTCGTTCTATTACGAAACCGATCTCGACAAGGCGCGGGCGCTCTTGGCCGAAGCGGGTCATGCAGACGGCCTCAGTATCACCATCGAATACTCTGACAGCTGGTGGTGGGAAGAGCCGCTCGTGATCCAAATGAAGGACGCGCTCGCGAAAGTCGGTATCGACGTCACGCCCAAGCACATCCCGAAAACGGAGCTTCTTTCGCGGCGGAAAATTGGCAACCGTACGCTGCCGATGTTCCCGCACCTCGCCAATGCGTTCGTGCTCACTCCGTCGTATTCTTTTTTCCTGCAGGCGCATTCGAAGGGGGCGTCCAACGTCGGCGACTACAACAACTCTCATTTCGATGCGCTCGTGGAGCAGATGATCGGCGAGCGGGACCCGAAAGTATGGATGGACATCGTCCACGAAGCGCAGACACTTCATTCCGAAGAGGTCGGGAAGATGGACACCTTCTACCCCAAGACCTACGGTGTAATGGTGCCGTGCATCACGGGGTGGCTGTGGCGCCCGCATGACCGACTAGTATGGCGGAATCTGCGCTGCGAAGAAGGCTAAATACAAGGGGATCGATTGTTCCCCGCGTACGAGTTGAAGGTTGGGATTAAGTGAAAGTCGGCCGGTTTTTGTTGCGCCGTCTTTTGCTGGTGGTGCCGATATTGCTCGGCATCACCCTCCTTGCCTTCATGCTCGTGCGAATCGGAGATCAAGACCCGGTCGCCATGCTCGCCGGGCCGATGGCGACCGAAGAATCGATCGCCCTCATCAAGCACGAACTGGGGCTCGACCGGCCGTTCTGGGTACAATTCTTCGTTTATGTCGGCAATCTTTTGCACGGCGATCTTGGCCAGTCATGGCAGGCCAGTACGCCGGTCATGGAAGAGATTTTGTCCCGGTTGCCGGCCTCGCTTGAGATACTCCTTCTATCAATGTTTTTCGGGGCGTCGGTCGGCGTGCCGGTCGGGGTCCGTGCGGCGCAACGCCCGAACGGAATCTTTGACCAGGTAAGCCGGTTCGTTTCGTTGCTCGGGTTCTCTGTCCCGACCTACTGGATCGCACTGATGTCGATCTTCGTGGTTTTCTTTCTTCTCAGATGGGCGCCCCCGCCCTTAGGGCGACTCAGCCTGATCTTGTTGCCGCCGCCGGAAGTAACCGGCAGCTACCTTCTGGACGGCCTGATGTCCGGGAACTTCGATGTGGTGCGGTCGGCGGCGTCGCATCTTGCGCTGCCGGTCATTATTTTTTCGGTTATTATCGCGGCTCCTATTATCAAGCATTCGCGCGCAATTACACTCGAAGTGCTTTCCAGCGATTACATCCGGTATGCCCGCGCATGCGGCGTGCGGCCGCGGATCGTACGGCGCATTGCGCTGCGCAATGCTCTGGTGCCAGTTATCACCTTTATCGGTACCGAACTCACCGGCCTTTTGGCGGCCGTGTCACTGATCGAATTGATCTTTGCCTGGGGCGGGCTTGGCCAGTGGGGCCTTAACGCCATTCTCAATGGCGACTTTGCGGCGGTGCAGGGATATGTGCTGGTGCTGGCGGTGTTTTCTGTCGCGGTATTTCTGGTGATCGATCTTTTGGTCTTAATTCTGGAACCGCGCGCGACCCTTCGCTCATGACCGATACCGCCATTCCAGACGCCACGGCGCAGCCGGCGATACTAAACCGCGGGCTGGGTATTGGCCGGCGCAGTCCGACGTTCGCCGTCGGACTGACCGTGGTCGGCGCGTTCGCGTTACTTGCCATTTTCGCCGATGTTGCCGCGCCTTTTGGCCCGATCGAGACAATCGCCACGGCAGTGTTGCAGCCACCCGGCCCCGATCACTGGTTCGGCACTGACGGCAACGCCATGGACGTATTCAGCCGCGTCGTGTTCGGCGCCAGATTCGCCTTCGGAATCGCTGTGCCGGCGGCGATTCTGATGCTGCTGATCGGTGTGCCGCTCGGCCTAGTTGCCGGTTATCAGGGCGGGATCGTCGATGAGATCTTGCTGCGAATCATCGACGTTCTGCGCGCCTTTCCCACAATCGTTCTCGCGCTGGCGGTAGTCGCAGCGACGGGACAGTCGCTGATCAATGTCGTGCTGGTGATCGGATTTCTCGACGCGCCGATCTTTGCGCGACTGGTGCGATCCGAGGTGCTGGTTCTGCGGTCCGGCGGCTTCGTCAAAGCGGCAGTCGCCGCCGGCAACCCGACATGGCGAATACTGTTCGTGCATCTTTTGCCGAATGCGATACGCGGCGCGACCGCCATGATTGCGGTTCGAATGGCATGGGCCGTGCGGATCAGCGCGACGCTGGCCTTCATCGGGGTGGGCATTCAAGCGCCGACCCCCGAATGGGGCGCAATGATCCGGCAGGGCGCCGAATACATTATCAGTGGCGAATGGTGGATTGCGGCGTTTCCGGGCCTCGCCCTGGTCGGCATCGTTCTCGGGTTCAATCTTTTGGGGGACGGAGCACAGGACCTTCTCGATCCGCGCCGGAAGGCAACCGGAAAATGAACCTTCTTGAGGTCGAAAACCTGCACACGCACTTCGTTTCACACGATCTGGCCAACCGGCATCTGGTCGCGCGGGCGCTCAATGGTGTTTCCTTCTCGGTAGCAGAGGGCGAAATCGTCGGACTCGTCGGAGAGACCGGGGCGGGAAAATCGTTGACGGCGATGTCGATCATGGGGCTGCTGCAGCCGCCCGCGAAAATCGTCGAAGGTTCCATCCGGTTCGACGGCACCGAACTGGTCGGCCTGGAGACCGAGGCGTACAACCGTCTGCGCGGCCGGGAAATGTCGATGATCGTGCAATCGCCCGTCACGTCGCTCGATCCGCTTAGCCGTGTCGGCAAGCATCTGGTCCGGATCCAGCGCGAGCACAGCAACATCTCCAAGGAGGAGGCCTGGAAGGCGGCCGAGAAAATGCTGACGACGGTCGGTATTCCCGACCCGGAGCGGCGGATGCGCGCCTGGCCGCACGAGCTTTCCGGAGGCATGGCGCAACGCATTCTCATCGCCACCGCGTTGCTCAACGAACCGCGGTTGATCATTGCCGACGAGCCGACGACCGGACTGGACGTCACCGTACAGGCCCAGATTCTTGATCTTTTTCGCGATCTGATGCGGGGCAGCAACATGGGCGCTATTGTCATCACTCACGATCTCGGCATCGTCGCCCACTACTGCACGCGCATGTGCGTCATGTTTGCAGGCACGATTATCGAACAGGGTCCGGTCAGGACGGTGTTCAACAGGCCAGCCCACCCGTACACAAAGGCTCTGATTCTCTCAACGCCGAAACAGATCGCCCAGCATGGTTTCGGCCAGATAGGTGGTCCGCCCCCCGATCTCTATGCACTGCCGGAAGGTTGCGCCTATCGCGACCGGTGCCCGAATGCCGCGCCCGAATGCGCGTCAGCGCCGCCGAAAGAATGGGTTGGCGAGGCGCACATGGCGGCCTGCCATTTTGCGGACCCCTCCATACAAGTGGCCGACAATGCCTGAACCCGTGTTGCAGGTCGAGAACCTGGTCAACCATTTCTCGGGTTCGACTTCCCGCGAAACGGTACACGCGGTCAATGGTGTCAGCTTTTCCATCGCGTCTGGAGAAACTGTTGGGCTGGTCGGCGAAAGCGGTTCCGGAAAATCGACCATCGGGCTCAGTATCCTGCGGCTGATTACGCCAACATCCGGCCGGATCATCTTCGACGGTACCGATGTTACGCGCCTTTCGCAGCGGGCGATCCGGCCGTTGCGCAATCGCATACAAATCGTTTTTCAGGATCCCTACGGGACACTAAACCCCCGCATGCGGGTCGGGACTCTGATCGGCGAGATGGTGAAGCTGCACTCGGACCTGGGGGCCAAAGCGCGGCGCGACCGCGTGGCGGAACTCGCTGGGCGGGTCCACCTCAGCGCCGATCTCCTCAGGCGATTTCCGAACGAACTTTCGGGCGGGCAGTTGCAGCGCGTTTCCATTGCACGGGCGCTTGCGACGAACCCTAAACTGATCATTCTCGACGAACCGACCAGTTCGCTGGATCTTTCGGTTCGCGCAGGCATTCTGGAATTGCTTGTCGAACTGCAACGCGATAGCGGCGTCGCGATGCTCTATATCTCGCACGATCTTGAAACGGTAGAACTCATCAGCCACCGTATTCTCGTCCTCTATCTTGGAGTTGTCGTCGAGGAGGGGCCAACCGATGCCGTCTTCAAGTCGCCGCTGCATCCCTATACGCAGTCGCTGATGTCGGCTCACCTGCCGCCGGACCCGGATGAATTCCTGTCGCGGCACGTTCTTGAGGGCGAGGTGCCCAGCCCCATCAATCTGCCGAAGGGCTGTATGTTCGCGCCGCGTTGTCCCGTCGCCGCGCCGCAATGTTCCGAGGCGCGGCCCTCGATGGAAAGCGTCGGCGATGGGCACTGGGTCGCGTGCGTTCGCGTGCGCGAAGGCGCAAACATCGTACCTGCCGTCAAGGTGCCGCCGGAGGATCTCCACGCCGCGTTCGACGAAGCATTCGTCGAGAGGACTCGATGAGCGCCAAGGGCGCGATCAATGCGGCTACTTTCGCTGTTCGCCGGCTCCGGCACCGGCGATATGTCGTACTTCGCGGGTGTTGTCCCGGTCCGACACGAAGCCGCGCCCACTCCGATACTGGCCGATAACGATGGTCAGCACGCCCACGAAACATCTGCATTCCCACTCCCAACGAATACCGGGAGCCCTCGTTCCAGCGCCCGCCATGCGGGATTGAAGAGGCGCTGTACGGCGATCTCCGCGACGCCTTGATCCGCAAGGAGTACGAAAAATGACGGAAATCGCACGCCATTACCTCACCGTTGGGACGCGGCGCGTCCATTACCGGCGGGCCGGAACAGGGCCGGTGATAGTGCTTTTGCACGCTTCACCCGTCTCGAGCGAGGTTTACGAGCCTCACATGCGCATCTGGTCCGAACAATTCACGACCATCACCATCGACACCCCGGGGAACGGTCTTTCTGATCCGCTGGAACTCGGACGTCAGCCTCTGATCGAAGATTATGCGGATGCCCTTGCCGAGACGTTGGCCGTTCTCGGTGTCCGGCATAGCGCGTGTTATGGCCGGCACACGGGCGCATCGATCGCAGTCGAGTTTGCGCGCCGTTATCCGAGCCGGACGGCAGTCGCAATTATCGACGGCTTTCCCCTGTTCCCGCCCGAGGTTCGGGAAGCGCGTCTCAAGGATTATCTGGAAGAGGTCACGCCCGATTGGACGGGCTCGTACCTGACGTGGTGGTGGTTCCGCTACCGCGAGCAGCACGTGTTCTGGCCGTGGCACAAGCATACCGGCGCGGCACGGGCCGATCAGGATGTGCCTGATCTCGATTTCCTGCACCGCGGGGTCAGGGAGATTCTCGTTGCCGGGAACGGCTATCTCAATCCTTACCGCGCGGCGTTTCTGCATGAGGGGCTAGCGGCCGTGGCCGACATCGTCAAAGGCGATGTGCCAGTGTGTTTCGGCGCGCGGCCGGGCGACAGCCAGATCGGAACCCTCAAACGGCTGCCGAAAGACGCCTGGAACAAAGAATTCAGCCGGGACAAGCTCGAAGCAGCCGCGGAAGAACTGGAAATCTTCCTCAAATATCCGGCGAAGGGCACCGCGCCGCCAGCGCCGCCGCCAGCGCCCATCAAGGGCCGGGTTTCAACCGACTACGCGGTCGCAGGCGGGATGCGAATTGCGCTGCGAGAAGCAGGCAGAAGCGCCGGCGGCGTGCCGATCTTTCTGATCCCTCAGGTGCCGGGTACGACTCGGCAGCTCGAGCCGCTGATGCGTGCGCTCGGCGAAACGCACCACGTTATTGCGGCCGACCTTCCCGGTCACGGCGAAACGGACGATATTCCGCAAGACAGGCATTCCGTCGAGAACTATGCGGGTGCGCTTGAATCGCTCTTGAAGGCGCTCGGTGTATCGGACGTCCACCTCTACGGGAGGAACGGCGGGGCGTCGGTCGTGGCGGAACTCGCCTGGCGCGGCGGACTCAAGATCAAAAGTGCGATGCTGGAAGGCCCCATGGCGCTATCGGATCACGAACGGCAGGCGTTCGCACCGCGATGGGCGCTGCCCGCGGCATTATCCTGGGACGGGCATCACATCACTTCGATCTGGCATCAGGTTCGCGATCAGCAGCTTTACTTCCCTTGGTTTGAAAAGACGTTGGCGGCGACGAGGTTCATTGACCCGAACGTCGATCCGCAGTCGCTCCACGACCAAGTCGTCGAGCTCATCAAACGCCCGCAGTCCTACAAGCCGGCATGGGATGCCCTGTTCGCCTATCCCCTGCGCGAGCGGCTTGCCGCGATAAGCGCGCCGGTTTGGGTGGGCGCGCGCGAGTTCGATGTTTTCGCTTCCTGCCTGCCCGCAGCGGCGCGCCTGACGCGTACGGAACCCGTGGCCCTTGCCAATCCACCGGAAACGGTTGCAGCGGAGATTGGTGTCTTTCTCGCCATGGTCAACGCCCAATAGCGCCGGTTCCCGGACCGGCCGAATCCACGCAGGCCGTGCAGGCAATCGCCCGTCTTCTCGAAGAAGAGAACGGCGTCACCGATTCCGCAACCCGGACGGTCGTTTCGCGCGATATGGCTGAATCGGGCTCTTCCTTCGATCGCCAATACCCTAACCGCGCCGGCTTGCCGCCCGGGCTTACGCAACTTGACAATCAAGAATGGAACGAACAAAAAGTGGTATCGTTCGTGGGGTAGGCCAGCCCGCACACGAGGAGCCGCATCGCATGACAGATGACAAGGCCACGGGCCAAGGCGGAACCCCGTCGCTTTTCATTCCGTTGGTTTTGCTGATCGGCGGCGGCATCGCTTACGGCAGCCTTTTTTCCGCCAACCGCATCGCCTTCGAGGCGGGATTGCCGTTCATTTCCTACTCGTTCTGGCAGGCCCTGTTCGGGGGCCTCGGCCTGTTGATCGTATCGGTGCCGATGCGCGCCCTGCCCCAAGTGACGTCCGTTCATGTCCGCCTATACGGATTGACAGCGATGGCCGGGTTCTGCGTTCCACTGCTCGCGATCACGTTTGTGGCCGGCAAGTTGCCGCCGGGCGTGATCTCGCTGACGCTGATGCTGACGCCTTCGTTTACGTATTTGTTTGCGCTCGCGCTGCGGTCGGACAGGTGGCGACTGGCGAGCATCGGCGGCATTCTGTTCGGCCTCGCCGGTGTGTTGATGATCATTGTGCCGCGCGAAAGCCTCGGCACCGGCATCGCCGCCGGGTGGTTGCTTCTCGCGGTGGCGGCGCCGTTGGGCTATGCGACCAACAACGTGATGATTCCCTTCATCCGGCCGCCGGCCACAAGTTCGATGCAGCTTTCGACCGGCCTTCTGCTGATGGCGGCGCTGATCCTCTTGCCGGTCATGCTGATCGTCGACGGTCCGGTGATGGTGACGGCGTATTCGGGCGCCGCGATTTGGGCCACGATCTGGGCCGCAGCCGCAGAGGTGGTCGTTTTTTTGTGCCTATTCGAAGTCATCCGCCGCGCCGGGCCGGTATTCTTCGCGCAACTTAACTATGTAACGGTGGCGGCCAGCGTGATCTGGGCGTTCCTTATATTCGGCGATACCTTCACCATCTGGGTGTGGGGCGCGATCGCGGTGATGGCTGTGGGCCTGGTGTTCGCCAACAAAGGCGCCAAGGAGTCCATGCGGGAAGCCGCATCGGCCATGGCCGCCGCTGATTGACCCGCCCACGAGCGCCGCGACCATGACCGCGTCCGCCCAGACCGCACCCGAAGGTGTCTCGCTGATCGTCCCTCTGCAGTCGGTGGTGGGGGCGATCCGGGACCTTCAGGATCGGGAGCTGGTTGGAACACCACATTAAGAATGCGGAGCGCGAACCCGTTGAGCCATCGGCTCAAGGTTGTTCGATCGGTTGGTCCAAAGTCCGCTTCTTGTCGGGAAGCGGTCATCAAGAAGAAGGTTTCTTTTGTTCTCCTATTGACCCAAAGTGGACGTTCGTCGGATTATTCTGTGCAGTAGACCACAGCGACGAGCACGGTCAGAAAACCGATAGACTGGCAACCAATTCCATCACGGCGGTCGCGATTCGGGAGTGGATGGCAAGGTTCGGTGTGGCAAAGTTTTTCATCGAACCCGGTGCAACCGGGAAGACGTTCAAATGACCTCAACCGAAATCGACGTGCAGGCGTCACCGTTGCAATCCATGATCTCTGCCGCGCACGCTGTGATTCCAACCAGGCAATCCATCCGCGCCATCAGATCGACATGATCGCCGGCCTTCGATACCGGCCGGCGGACAAGCATGGTCTGGTTTTCGTCAATACCGGTGTTCATGAAGATGTTGAAAGGCATCGGCACGGCCCCGCGGGGAATGCCGTGAGGCGCCAAGGCTTCCTCGAGGTTCTCGAGACACCCGGTTATCGGCCCTTCGCCGAGAAGCTCGTAGATGAACCGGTTGCAGGGCGGGTACAGGAGGTCGTGCACGCCAACCATATCGTCGGCGATCTCGAACATCTCGTTGTTGAGATTGGAATACAAAAAATCACTGGTTGAAATCCGGAGCCGCTGTACGTTGTTGCGAGTGTTGCCCTGAGAAAAGACCTCGGCGAGGTCGTCAAGGTTGTAGCAGACTGGTCGGCCCCCATTGATTGGTCCAGTTTGAATGTTAGTGCATGACCGGCCTGGT
>CAZTAK010000075.1:0-10174 GCA_964611585.1 uncultured Alphaproteobacteria bacterium | reverse complement strand
TGTCAAAGGGATAGAGCTTTTCGCGTGAGCGCATGCGAACGGGAAAAGTTCTAGCCGGGGGCCGCCCGCACGGGCCCCCGGCGCGTCTGGCTTGACGATCGATAACCGGCCCGGCGGCACATTCGAATTCGAGCGCAGGTGTCCACCGACTTCGGGAAATACAGACGTCTCGGCCGCTCTCACGGAGGAGAGGCTAGCCGCCCCAGACCAGTGCCGCCAAGACCCCGATTACGGTCGCCTCGCCCAGCAAAGTCTCAAGACGGGCCGGGTCCGGCGCCTCGCCGGGCGCGATTCCCAGCTCTTCGGCGTGTATTCCCGAAGCCACGAACAGGGCGTCGATTCCGGCGCGGTTGGCGCCGGCGATGTCGGTGTGAACCGAATCGCCGATGGCGATGATGCGCCCGCGCGACACTTCGCCCAAGCTCGATAAACAGGCCTCATACGCGCGCGGATCGGGCTTGCCGAAATAATCGACGGGTCCACCCCAACCTTGGTAGGCGGCGGCGAGCGCGCCCGCGCACAGAACCTCGCGCACACCGCGCCGAACGACGAGATCGGGATTGACGCAGATCATCGATTGGTTGCGTGCGGCGGCCGGTTTCAGGTGCACTTCGTAGTCGGCCCCGGTTTCGGTTTCGTCGTCGAAAAGGCCGGTATTCAGGATGAAATCGGCGTCCGCGATGGTGTCGCGCTTTTCGTAGTCGAGGCCTTCGAGCAGATCGGCGTCGCGCTCGGGACCGAGATGAAAGTAGGTCCGCCCCCACGCCGGCGTCTCGTCTTGAAGGGTGCGCGCCAGCGCTTCGCGGGTGAGGTCGCCCGAGGTCACCAGGGCGTCGTAGCGTTCCTCGCCGATGCCGAGCCGGTCGAGCTGGCTCATCACGATGTCGGACCGGCGCGGCGCATTCGACAGCAGCACGATTCCGATCCCGGCGTCGTTCATCTGGTCGAGGCATTGCAGCACGCCGGGAAACGCCGACCGGCCGTTGTGGATGACACCCCAGAGATCGAGAATGGCGGCGTCGTAGCGCTCCGCCAGCGGCGCAAATCCGGAAAGAACGGGAACAGTCATGGGGCGCGGGCGAATTCAGGATGGGGCGCGTCAGGACACCGATTCGCGGCTGGTCCGCGGCTCGCCGAACAAGAAACCCTGAGCCAGCCCGACATTGTAATCCAGCAGCTCGATCACGGTTTTTTCCTCCTCGACCCGGTAGACAATCAGGGCGATTTTTTCGCGCTCCATCGCCTCGCGCAAGTCGGCGGGGTGAATCTTGTCCTTTGACGATTTCATCTGCCCCAGCATTTTTCCGGCATCCATCTTGAAGAATCGAAAATTATGGTGGGCCAGCGCCGGAAAATCGATCCCGATGCTGGTGACGTGGTCGAGGGAAAAGGTGAATTCCATTTTCGCCAGTTTCGCCAGGCTCGAATCGACCGAGGCGTTCGACAAATCGCTCTCGCTCAACTCGAATATCAGGGTGCCCGCAAGATCGCGGTTGAGATCCATGTATTCGACGAATTGGGCAAGGAACTCGTGGTCGTTCAGGCTGTGCGTCGAAAGATTGTAAAAGAAACCGATATCGATCGATTCCTTTCGCAGGTTGCGGATCATTTGCACGCAACGGAACAGAAGCAGATTGTCGATGGTCGTGATCAGACCGGCCTCGACCGCGACCGGGATATAGCGTTCAGGGAGAATCATCCGCCCTGAACTGTCGCGTAGACGCGAAAACGCCTCGTAGTACTTCACTTTGCGTTGCGGCAGGGTGACGATGGGCTGGACGTAAAGGTCGATCCGATTGGAGCCTAACGCCTCACGCGTGTATTCCAGCACCTGCTCGTCGGTGAGGTTCTCGATAATCTGGACCGGCGGAAACGTGCCACGCAGTTTTTCCGACGATGTGACGAGACCACTGGCGCGGCGGCGTTGTACCAGCTTGGGCCCGGCTCTTACGGCACCGGCAATTACGTCGCGCTCCTGTGCACCGAGTGTCTTGGCCGCCTTCTTGGCATTGAGCTGCGCGACCAGGCCTTGCAACACGCGCATCTCCTGATTGACGCGGGCATCGTTTTGGTCGCGACGTTTAATCTCGCCGTGCAAGGTATCGAGGGTGTCCTCCAGTTCGGTGACCCGATTGGCGAGCGCAGTTTGTGCGTCGGCCGCCTCGCCGAGGCCGCGCGCGCGGTGGCGCCGCAACGCGCTTAGCGCAAGACCGGTGTGAAGAAACCCGGCCAGCGCAAACAGCGCGACACCCGCGGCGGGTGCCGCCTCACTCCCAAGGGTCGGCGCAAATACAGGAAAACCGTAGCCGACGGCAAGGCCGGCAATCGCATAGACCGCAAACAGGAGGACATGGGACATGAGCAGTTTGAATGAATTGGGTCCGCGGTGGGGGCGGCCAGGACGGTGACGACAGTGTCGCTACCCTAGAGCAATATCCGAAAGGTTTGAACCGGAGCGGCCGGATCCCTTCGGGCAAGGCTGCGGTGCTCTTGAAGAAGTTCGAGCCGCTTTGTCCGCCCCCTTGATTGCCGAACGCAAATCGACCTGAAGGCACGCTGCTCTCGCCGCCACCTCGGGCCTGGGCTCCAGGGTGCGGACAGGCTTGCCGAAAAGGGGCGAGGGCCCCTACCCGGCCGCGGCCGCGAGGGGCTCGATACAGGCCGGATCGTCGTTACGCGGGCTGTTGACGCGGCGGCTGACGGGAAAAAAATCGAGCGTGACCGCGGGCGGCGCCAGCAGCGCATCGAGGGCGGCACGGTCGGACTCCGGCATTAACCATAGGCCGAAATCCGCCGGGTCGAGAATCAAGGGCATCCGGTGGTGGATTGTCGCGACTTGCTCGTGCGCGCCGGTGGTCAGGAGTGCAAAGGTTTCAATCGTGTCGCCGGCCGAAAAACCCTCCGCCGCGGTACCGTCGGGGACCGTCCAGCGTTCCCAGAGACCGGCCAGACCCATCGGCGCGCGGTCGCGGCGCAGAAACAGGTACGGCTGTTTGGCACTGCCCTCTTTCCGCCATTCGTAATAACCATCGGCCGGCACCAGGCAGCGGCGGCGGCTGTAGGCCTGGCGGAACGAGGGTTTGGCCGCCACCGTCTCGGCGCGGGCGTTGATCATGCGGGCGCCGATGGCAAGTTCCTTGGCCCAGTGCGGTACCAGGCCCCAGCGCATCTGGGCGATTTCGCGGCCACCGTCGCCATCGGCCCGCACCACGGCCGCGGTCTGGGTCGGCGCCACGTTGTAGCGCGGCGCCAGATTGGGCGAGCCCTCGAACTCGAACATCTGGCGCAACGCCTGCACCGGCGAAGTCAACGTATAGCGGCCGCACATAGCCGCGACTGTGCAGAGCCCGGCGCGCCCTTGCAACCGGGACCCTCTACCCATGACCCTTCAAAACTTGGCGACCTGGCTGTGAGGTTGCCGGAAAGTCTTGGAAACAGCCATTCCTTCGGAATCATTCCGGAGGGGACGAAAAAAAGGCGTGACGAACCGGGTACAACCTATGAAAATAGTCTCATGCTGACTCATGCCCAAATCTGGCGCGCGATCGACCTTCTGGCCGAAAACAACGGGCTGTCGCCGTCGGGCCTTGCGAAACGCGCCGGCCTCGATGCCACGACCTTCAACGTCTCAAAGCGGCAATCGAGGAACGGGCGTCTGCGTTGGCCCTCGACCGAAAGCATCGCCAAGATTCTCGAAGCGACCGGCTACACGCTCGACGACTTCTGGGCGCTGGTGCGCCACGGCGCCGAGGCCGCCGTGCGCACGATTCCGCTTTTGGGGTTCGCGCAAGCGGGAGAGCGCGGGTTCTTCGACGGCGCCGGGTTCCCCGCCGGCAGCGGCTGGGACGAAGTCGCCTTCCCCGCGGTCCGCGATGCCGACACCTATGCCCTCACCGTCACCGGCGACAGCATGATGCCGCTCTACCGGGAAGGCGACACGCTGATCGTCTCACCGGCCGCGAAGATCAAGCGCGGCGACCGCATCGTCCTGAAGACCCGCGCCGGCGAAGTGATGGCCAAACACCTGGTCCGCAAAACACCGGACGATATGACCGTGGCGTCGTTGAATCCGGATTTCCCGGACCGGACCATTCCGCTCGGCGAGGTCGAATGGATGGCCCGCATTCTGTGGACCAGCCAGTGAGGGACACGGCCGAGGCGGGTACCCCGCCATCGGTGTCGCCATGACGCTCGGCACTTATTACACGGACGGCGAATGGTTCGACGAGAACCCGCGTCTTATCGGACCGATGGATCATGCCTTCTGGATGTCGTCGGTGGCGTTCGACGGCGCCCGCGCAATCCATGGACTGGTTCCCGATCTCGATTTGCATTGCGCCCGTCTGATTCAATCGGCATTGGCGATGGGACTCGCACCGACCCACAGCGCCGGGGAAATCGAAGACCTGTGCCGCGAAGCGGTGCGCCGCCTGCCCCCCGAAATCGACCTTTACATCCGGCCCGCATTCTATGCCGAGGAAGGGTTCATCAATCCGGACCCGGATTCGACACGGTTCGTGCTGGCGGTGTACGAGACGCCGCTAAAGGGGTTCAAGGGCTTTGGCGCGTGTATCTCAACGCGCCGCCGGCCGGCGCGCGACATGGCGCCGACCGACGCCAAGGCCTCTTGCCTCTATCCCAACAGTGCAAGGGCGCTTCGCGAAGCGGAAGACCGGGGCTTCGACAACGCGGTGATCCTCGATCCCAACGGCAACGTCGCCGAGTTCGCGACCGCCAACCTTTGGATCGCACAGGACGGCGTCGTGCATACGCCCGCTGAAAACGGAACTTTTCTTGCCGGAATAACGCGCAGACGAATCATGGCGCTGCTGCGCGAGGCTGGTGAAGAGGTGGTCGAACGCGCCCTCGGCGTCGGCGACGTCCTGACCGCCGACGAGGTCTTCAGCACCGGCAACTACACCAAAGTTTCGCCGGTCATCCGCCTTGAAGACCGCGACCTGCAGCCGGGTCCGGTGGCTCGCAAGGCCTACGATCTCTACTTCGAATTCGCCAAGGACTTCAGCGTTTTCTGACCCCGCCGCGGCGTGACCCGCCGGTTCAGACCGTCTCTGCGGCGGGCCCGTCCTCCACCGGCGGCTCGCCCGCCAGCACCCGCTCGATCATGACGCAGAAACCGCCGATGCCGTAGAGCGCGACGAACGAACCCATGCGCGGGCCCTGGCTTTGCCCGAACAGGATTTCGTAAAGCGCACGGAACCAGTCGCGCAGATTCTCAAAATTGTGGCGCTTGCCGACTTCGTAGATCTGCGTCTGGATCGCCTCGGCGTCCGAATCCGGGGCCAGGCTTCGCAGCACTTCCATCAAGTCGGAAAGCGCCTCGCGTTCGCCTGTCTCCGGCGTGCGGTATTGCTTTGCGGGCTTGACGAAATCCCGGTAGTAGGCGATCGCGTGCCCGACCAGCCGGTCGAGCAGGGGATGGTTTTCAGGCGTCGCGCTTTTAGCGTAGCGGGCGATGAACCCCCACAGCACGGCCTCGTCTTCGGTATTGCAGACCGCCGCCAGGTTGAGCAGAACCGCAAACGAAAGCGGCACCCCTTCGGCCGGCGGCTCGCCCGCATGAATATGCCAGACCGGATTTTCGGCCCGCGTGGCGCTGTCCTGTTCCCGGTATTTTCCGAGGAACGTAATGTAGTCATCGACCGTGCGCGGGATCACATCGAAGTAGAGGCGCTTCGCCTTGCGCGGCGACTGGTACATAAAAAGGGACAGACTTTCCGCCGAGGCGTAGGTCAGCCACTCTTCGATTGAAATACCGTTGCCGCGCGACTTTGAAATCTTTTCGCCGTCTTCGTCGAGGAACAGCTCGTAAATATAGGTTTCCGGTGGGCGCGCGCCGAGGACCTTGCAGATTCGGCTGGAGAGCCGCACCGAATCGATCAGGTCCTTCCCCGACATTTCGTAGTCCACGTCGAGCGCGCGCCAGCGCATCGCCCAGTCGGCCTTCCATTGCAATTTGCAGTGCCCGCCCGTCACCGGCGTTTCGATGCGTGATCCGTCTTCGTCCTGATAGACGATGGTGCCGGCGTTTTCGTTGCGTTCGATAACCGGCACCTGCAATACGCGCCCGGTTCTCACGCACAGCGGCAGGAACGGGCTGTAGGTGGCGCGGCGTTCGGCGCCGAGCGTCGGCAGGATTACATCCGTGATTTTATCGTAATGCCGCAATACCAGCAGCAGTGTTTCGTCGAATTTACCGCTGCGGTAGCACTCGGTCGAACTCTTGAATTCGTAGTCGAACCCGAATTGATCGAGGAACGCCTGCAGCCGCGCATTGTTGTGCTGGCCGAAACTCTCGTGGGTCTCAAACGGGTCGGGCACCGCGGTCAGCGGAATGCCGAGGTGTTGCGCCAGCATGTCGCGGTTGGGGACGTTGTCGGGCACCTTGCGCAGTCCGTCCATGTCGTCGGAAAAGGCAAACAGCCGCGTCGGAACGTCAGACAGCGCCGAAAAGACATGTCTCACCATGGTGGTGCGCGCCACCTCGCCGAACGTGCCGACGTGCGGCAGTCCCGACGGGCCATAGCCGGTTTCGAACAGGACATAACCCTTGTCCGGGCCCTTGCCCGGCGCCTTGCCGCGATAGCGGTCGAGCAGCTTCTGCGCCTCCTGGAACGGCCAGGCCCTCGGGGTGTCGGCAAATCTGGTGGTCATGGCGGCGGTTCGGGGACGAAGGGGCGGGCACCGTACTGAGACGACGCGGGCCGGTCAACGGCGCCGCCATCCTAGCATGACGGGCCGGATTGAAGACCGGACAAGGCCCTTGCCGGGGCCTGGGCGCGCCCCTATGGTGCGGCGAAATTCGGCACCTACCGGGAATGGAGCGGCATGGAGCACACTGCACTTGTTTACGTCATGGTTCTGGTTTCAGCCGCGGACAGCGACATGACCGACCGCGAGCTGTTCACGATGGGCGAAATGGTCCGAATTCTGCCCGTCTTTCGCGATTTCAACCCGGAATTGCTGCCCCAGCTGGCCGAGGATTGCGCCGAGATTCTGGGCCAGAAGAACGGACTAGACGCGGTCATCGAAGTAGTCGCCGGTTCCCTGCCGGAACACCTTCGCGAGACCGCCTATGCACTTGCCTGCGACATCGCCGCAACCGATGGCCGCCTGAATCCGGAAGAAATCAGATTGCTGGAGTTCCTGCGCCACCGTCTGGACGTGGACCGGCTGACGGCGGCCGCGATCGAACGCGGTGCGCGGGCCCGCCACGCGACGCTTTAGGCCGCCAGGCCGTTCACGAACGCCGCGGCGGCGGCGATTGCTTCCTCAAGGTTCTCGGTTTCGGTTCGGCCCGAGGCTTTGGTCGGTTTGAAACTGTGATCTCCGGCCTCGAGCCAGTGCAGCGATATTTCCGGCGACAGCGCGTACCGCGACACCTCGTCCGGCATTCCGAGCCGGTCGCGCGTTCCCTGTAATATCAGCGTCGGCGTCGCCAGGGCCGCCAGGTGTTCGGTGCGCGTGCGCTCGGGCTTCCCCGGCGGATGAAACGGGTAGCCGAGACAAATCAGACCGCGCACGCCCGATTCGTCGGCAATCAAACTGGCGATCCGCCCGCCCATCGACTTGCCGCCGATGATGAGGCGCGCCGGCGGACCGAAACCGGCGATAACCTCTTTCCAGGTGTCGATCAGAACCGGGGCGCGGTTGGGGCCGGGCCGTTTGCCTTCGGTGCGGCGGGCCCGCATATAGGGAAACTCGAACCGCACGACGCGAAAGCCGGCGCCCGCCAGTCCCCAGGCCACGGTTTCCATGAACGGTGAATCCATCGCCGCGCCGGCGCCGTGGGCAAGAACAACCGTCGTTCCGCCGTCCGGCCCGTCGATCAGGAATTCCGGGTCCATCGGCGCCCTCGGGTCAGGCGTATCCGCCGGTCAGTTCCCGCAAGGCATTGGCGACAATGAGGTGGCCTGCATCGCCCCGCATCGAGAGGATCGATTCGGGGTGAAATTGCACCGCCTGAATTGGCAGTTCGCGGTGGCGTATCGCCATGACCAGGCCGTCGTCAGTCCACGCGGTCACATCGAGAACCTCGGGAATCTTGTCGCGCACCGCCACCAGGGAATGGTAGGCGCCGGCTTCGCACGGATCGGGCACGCCCGCGAACAGGCCGCGGCCGCCGTGGTGCACCGACCAGCGTTTGCCGTGGTGGGGGACGGTCATGACCGCGAGGGCGCCGCCGAAGGCCTCCACGATTCCTTGCAAACCGAGGCAGACGCCGAACTGAGGCACCCCGGCGTCGGCCAAACTGCGGACCAGATCGGGGACGCCGAACTGTTCCGGCCAGCTCGGCCCCGGCGAATGCATGACCAGCGCCGGGCCCGCCGCCAACACCGTATCCAGCGGTACGCCGAAGCGGTAGGTCGAGACCTCGGCGCCGGCCTGACGGAAATAATCCGCCAGCGTGTGAACGAAGGAATCCTCGTTGTCGATCATCACTACCCGCGGGCCGGAGACAGCGCGCGCGGCGGGCGCAGGTTTCGACTCGGTCGCCGCGTCCCCGGGATCGAGAACGCGGAAGAACGCCGTCGCCTTGGTGCGTGTTTCTTCGGCCTCGTCGGCACCGATCGAATCGTAGACCAGCGTCGCCCCGGCCCGGTACTCGGCGGCACCGTCGCGCAGGTATACCGTCCGGATGGTGATGCCGGTGTTGACGGCGCCGTTGAGCAGCAACGCCCCGATCGCGCCGCCGTACCAACCGCGCGACGAGGCTTCCATGTCTTCGATGATCCGCACGGCGTTTTTCTTCGGCGCGCCGGTCAAAGTCACTGCCCACATGTGGCTGAGGAAGGCGTCGATGCCGGTAAAACCCTCGCGCAAGATTCCCTCGACGTGATCGACGGTGTGAAACAACCCGGCATAGCGTTCGATCAACCGGCGGCCCAACAGCCGGATCGAACCCGGTTCGCAGATGCGCGACTTGTCGTTGCGGTCGACGTCGGTGCACATCGTCAGCTCGACCTCGTCCTTGTCGGAATTGTAGAGTGCGCGAATGTGTTCCGCGTCTTCCATCGGGTTGCGCCCGCGCCGGACAGTGCCCGAGATCGGACAGGATTCGACCCGCCGCCCTTCGATGCGGACGAACATTTCCGGCGACGCGCCGATCAACTGTTCGTCGCCCAACTGAATCAGGAATTCGTAAGGACTGGGATTGATCCGTTGCATGGTCCGGAACAGGTCCGACGCTTTGCCGCCAAAGGACGCCGTAAACCGCCGCGACAGCACGACCTCGAAGATGTCGCCCGCGTGCATGAGCTTGCGCGCCGCATCGACCATTTCGGCATAGCGCTCATCCGAGAGATCGGTTTCGACCGTGCCGGTTGCGCCTGCCGCCGCCGGAAGCTTGGCATCGAACGGCTCGGTTTCTGCGCCGACCGACGTGACACCCGAACCCTCGAGGTCGAAGTCGTAACGGAACGCCCGTTCCTTGCGCCGGTCCACCAGGTGGACGGCATCGGGAAGATACAGATGCAGGTCGCGCTGGTGGTCTTCGCGCGCAAGCGACAACGGAATCGGATCGAACTGAAGAATCAGGTCGTAGCCGAAGGCGCCGTAGAACCCGAAGAAACCGTCCTCGAGGCCCGCGAAATCTTCGATCAGCCGGCGCACGGGCGACAGCGCCGAAGGTTGCAGGCTGCGCTCTTCTTCAGCGAAGACGCGTTCGGAGATTTCGATCTTGAGATCGAGGCGCCGTTCCGACTGCGCCGCGACTTTCGTGTCGTCCCCGCCAGCCAGAACCGGCGCCAGGATCGTAAGCCACTTTTCCCCTTTTTCGTTGAGGGCGCGCACGGTGACATCGTGCCCGCGCGCGGTCAGTTCCAGCGGCGGGTTGACGACGCCCATGTCCCAGCGCGAGTAGCGGTCGGGGAATTCGATGCCTGAAGAGAGAAATACGCCGCGTTCGGTATCGAGCCGGTCGATGAGATCGCCGATGCCGGCGCGGTAATCGAGTTCGACCTCGCGGCGGGCTACCGTAATGCCCGACCGGGTTTTGAATCGCATGTCCATGCCTTTTCTTTCCCGGGACGGGACGGGACGGCACGGCGCGCCGTGCCGGTCCCCAATCCTGCCTGAAATGTGAAGAAGCGGGCGCAGGTGCGCGCCGCGCGCACTAGATCCGGTGCGTCACCATCGAAAGGAAACGAATTTAGGC
>CAZTAK010000074.1:10263-10479 GCA_964611585.1 uncultured Alphaproteobacteria bacterium | reverse complement strand
CCGCCCAGGCATGTTCAATGTGCTTTGCCGCCAACCCTTTCAGGCCTACGCGACCAGCTACGCCGAGCATCACTTTCTCGATGCCAATACTCTCGATCAAATCGATCTTCCAGCGTCTGAACGGGTTCACCCCTTTTTCTTCGAGCGCTCGAAGGCGGTGATAGAGCGCCTGGCAGCAGACGGCATCATCTAGGGGCGTCGGAGCCTGGGGGACCA
>CAZTAK010000074.1:0-10253 GCA_964611585.1 uncultured Alphaproteobacteria bacterium | reverse complement strand
CTCGGAGGGGGCCTGAGATGAACATGGACGTGTCAACTGGATCCGTCGTGAAAGATAACCACCGCAGGACACGCGGCGGAGGTGAAGATCCGCGTCGTGCTCTCCGCCTTGCTCGGCGCCGACAGCATTGCCGAGCCGTGCCACCGCGATGGCATGCCGACCCGCTTGTACGACCACTAAAGCAAGCCGTGCCTGGAAGCCGGGACCAATTCCCGCCACAAGAACACCCAACTCAGGCAGCTGCTGGCCGAGCCGTCCTGTCGGCCAAGTACGGAATCTAGCAACCAACCTGCAAGGAGACGATGCGAAAACCCGAAACCGATCGCGACTCGACCGCCGTCACAAGACTGTAACCGACTGTTGGTAATTTTACAGGCTGTCCAGATTCATCTCACGCTGCACAGATCAGAGTACCGAGTGCCCGATAGATTGGTTCAACGAAAAAGGGAGAGAACACATCATGAAGAATATGCTTATTGCCGATTCATTACGTCATTTGTTTGTTCGTCTTGGTTTCGCTGTTGTCGCAGCGACTTTCGTTGCTTTGGTAGCACCTTTGTTCGTTCAACCGGCCGCGGCGGAAAAGACGCTTCGGGTCGCGACATACGGACTGCCGCCGGGCCTTGGTAATCCGCACACGTCTACGAACCATCCCACCATTTTCACCTGGATGGCGTTCTTCGACACAATTACTTATGTCGACGCGCAGGGCACGACAAACCCGGGTCTTGCTGTTGCGTGGGAATCCAAAGGCACGGACACTTGGTTGCTGACGCTTCGGCCGGGAGTCAAATTCCAAAACGGCGAAGCCTTCAACGCCAATGCCGTGGTAGCCAACCTCGAATATCTTTTGAGCGAAAAAGGAAGGACCACCTCGGTCTTCCGGGAGATTCATGGGTTGGCTTCGGCCCGTGCTGTCGATGATCTTACGGTCGAAATAAGAACAAAAATTCCGAACCCCATTCTGGCCGCGCAGCTGGGAACACTGCGTGTGTTTGCCCCCGGACATTGGGCCGACCTTGGCCCCGAAGCGTTCGCAAAACAACCGATTGGCACCGGTGCCTTTATGGCCACCGACTGGGACGTAGGAAAGGTCGAAGGCGTCGCATTCAACAATGGTTGGCGTTCGCCCAAAGTCGACAGACTTGAGATCATTGAACTGCCTGAAAACGCGACGCGTGTCGCAGGCGTGCAGTCGGGCCAGATCGATATCGCGCTTCGCATTTCTCCCGATGGCAAGGAGGCTATCGAGAGTGGGGGCGGGACTCTGTTGGCTGTCCCGGTGCCCTCGGTCACCGTTATGGCGATAATCACCACGAAGGAAGGCCCGCTTCAGGACGTCCGTGTGCGCAGAGCGATCAACTACGGCGTGAACAAGGAGGCGTATATTGCTGCGTTGTTTCTCGGGCAGACGGTTCCCGCAAGCCAGCCTGCAGATCGGGCTACCAACGGATACCAGACGGGCATAGCGCCCTATCCGTATAATCCGGAAAAAGCGAAGCAGCTTTTGGCCGAGGCAGGTTATCCCGATGGCTTCGAGTTCATTGTAGAGTTCGTGGCGAGCGGGGTCACTGCTGATATCTACCAGTATGCGGCCCAGAATCTCGCGCAGATTGGGGTCATGATGGAACTTCGTACCATGCCGATCTCGGACCTGATCGGGAAGATCTTCAAGCGGACACCATGGGAGGGATCTGCGTTTGGCATGGACTATGGTTCGGGGCCGTCGATCGACGCATTGCGCTCATTGAACTCATTGCATTCGTGCAGGTTCTTCAATGCGTGGTACTGCGATGAGGAGATCATGCCGACGATTGAGGCGGCTAACCAAGAGTTCGACCTCGACAAGCGCGCCGAGCTCGTGGCTCAAGTAATGCAGCGTTACCATGATCAGGCATCGGCGCTGTATTTTAACGAATCCGTAGAGTTCGATGGCCTGGCCAAGAACGTGCGTAACTACGAGCGGGTCCAACGAGTGATCAATTACCACGCTATCGATCTTGTTGAGTGACGGTTGAATACGTATTGTTGCAGGGCCCGCGGTGGAGAAGTCCTCCGCGGGCCTTTTTGACGAACCCTCTTCGGTTCTCGCCACCTGACCCTCCAACACTTTCGCCGCTATGCCGATTCGAAGGGGTTGAGGGCGCCGAAACCTGGCTAAGCCAGGCCTAAAATGGATCGTCACACTTGGATCGCGGCGCAGGAGTCAGAGCACCTCCGCCAGTCTGACTCAAGGCCTTCGCCGATACGAAGTAAACCAACGATTTTAGAGTGTCGCGCGGAAACACTTGTTGACTGGGTTGCTTGGCGTCAGGGCTCCACCGCCCACTCTTCACTCGAAGACGCATTCGTGGTTCGCGCGAACCCCGCGGCAGCCGGCTGGCCGCCACCGATCGAACCGTCACTGCGGTAGCCTAGCGATAACGAAGGCCGCGAACGTAGGCGACCAGCAAGTCGATACTGCGGGGTTCGAGATCGGGGAAGGCGGGCATGGCGCGTCCGGTCAGGTTGCCTGGCGCATCGGTGTCGCGCCCCGAGCGGATGAAGCTCGCGAGATCGGAATCCGACGCGCTCGGGATGAACGCGCTCGCAATCAAATCGACGCCGAGGTCAGGTAACCCGTGGCCATCCTCACCATGACACACCGCGCATTGGTCGCCGAAGGCATCGGCAGCCGTCGCGTAGGTGATGGCTGCAAGAACTATCGCCTCGCGCGAAGCCGAGCCAAAGGCCACCGGTTCTTCGTCGTCCGCCGACCGGACGATTGCGGCGGAAGAGTCGGCCTGAACCTGGATCCCCGACAAACTGGCAAACAGGATCGCGCCACCAACGGATGCCACGGCAGCAACTCCGAGCACTGCCAGTTGGCGCCGGCTGGTCATTTGCAGCCGCGGCATCGAGTTGACGAGCGTAAGAATGAGGACGCCCGAGCACACGATGGCACTCATTCGTAAGATGAAGAGCATCATTTCGGGCGACCAGTTGCCGCCTTCCTCGACCACGCGCGTCAGAACAAATGCCGTATCGGGCGAAATCAGGTGCAGGGCTTCCCGCGACCAACCGCCCTCAAAGCCGTCTTGAAGTGCAGTGAACAAGGCTGCGATCACTGCCATCCCGATGGCGAATCCCGCCTGACGGAGGGTTCCGATCATGCCGGCAGCCATGCCCATATGCTCTTTCGGCACGCTTGACATCAACAGCGCGTTGTTAGGGGAGAAGAACAAACCCATTCCGACGCCCCTGAGAGCGAGTGGGACAAGCAACCACAGCGGCGAACCGTTAACATCGATCAGCAGCAGCGACAGGAACGCGGCCACAGCCAGGAGCGTGCCGATTGTGCACATGCGTGCGGCCCCATAGCGGTCCGCAAGTCGCCCCGCGAACGGGCTCAGCAGGAAGGTGCATAAGGCGCCGACGGCAAGGATCAGGCCCATGTCCCATGGCCGTACCTCCATCCCTACGAGCATAAAGATGGGCAGAACGAAAAGTATGACCGGAAAGCTCGCAAACATCGCGATGTAGGCGATAGCGGTTTTGGTGAACACCGGGCTGATGCGAAACAGCGTCACATCCAGGAGCGGGTCTGGGCTTCGCTGTTCTTGCCGAATAAAGAGGACGAAAAACACGATGCCCGCAGCGAGGACTGCCCACACAAACCAGTCGAGATGGTTGTCCTCGACCGGCAACCGGTTGAACCCGAAGAGAATTCCGAGGAAACAGAGCGTCAGCAGAAGCGCGCCGACAAAATCATAGTTTTCGCGCCGCTTTTCCGATGCAAACACGTGCGTCCCGGCGAAAGCCGCGTAGGCAAGTGCAATGGCGAGAATGCCGAAGGGTATGCGCGAGGCGAAGATGGCGTGCCAGTCATAGGCGTCGAGGAGGAACCCCGCAAAAATGGGCCCCAGCACAAAGCCGATGGCGTTGCCGGCTGCGAGCAGGCCAAGCGCCCGCCCCCGCTGACTTTCAGGATAGACTTGCGCGCCGATCGAAAACGTGGCCGGCAGGAACATGCCCAGACCCAAGCCTTGAACCATGCGGAATGCGATGAGAGTCGAAACATCCGGCGCCCACGTACACGCGATCATCGCCAGCGCCCAGACCGCAGTGCCCATTTGGAAGAGACGCGCTTGACCGATCCTGTCGCCGACGCGCGCCAGGAAAAGCATCGGCCCCGTCGCCGCGATGAAGTAGCCAAGCGTGACCCACACGATGACGCTGGTGCTGGTGTCCAGGTCGTCGATCATGTCGCGGAAGGAAATCGGCACGAAGCTGTTGTCGAGGCTCTCCAGGCCCGTCGTTAGCAACAGCGCGGACATAATAAAGATACGGCGATTTGCCGAGATCAAAGGTGCTGGGGCGGCGGCAAGAACGGTCATGACAGGCGGCTCCGGGTCGGGCCGGCGCCCGGACCCCTGAAACGCGACTTCTGGATCCCAGCGATCATCATATCCATCAATTCGGACCCCACACCCGAATGCCGTCGGGTATTCTCTGTAGCGAGCAAGGCCGGGGACTGGTCGGCGAAGCGCCTCGCTCTTCCGCAGCCCCCCTGAGCGGATACCAAGATTCAAATCGGTAGGGGGTGGCGGGTCAAGACCTCAGAAAGATATTGTTTTCGCCCGCCGAAAGGCGCGCCAGCCTGGCCGGACTCGTTTTGATTGGAAAATGCAGTTGGTCCTGCCCCGTGACCACTGGCATATGCTCTCGCCCGATTCCAACGGCTACTCGCTTCAACTCGCTCCCAGTAGCATCTTCCTTCTCTCCGGGATCGCCAGAAAGCCACTGTCGCTAGATTGGTTGACGATAATCAGTTGTCCATTTTGGTGAGGCGGATCGGGTCACAAGCAAGTCGCTTGACCTCTACCTCCCGCCGGCAGCTATCATATTCGGTGGTTCGGACAACAGCCTCGGCTAGAAGCAGACCATGGGGCGCGGCAGCGAACCGACCAGAACCCAGTGCCCAGTTTTGCCTTGGCTGGCCCACCAATCGTTTCAATGACTTCGTTCTTATTGGCTTGCCGCTATTTGTACTCGTAAGGACAAGGGTAGTGCAGCAGGTCGCCCAAGATCGCGCGCGACGACGCCCCCGGGTCGGCCTCTGGAATATTTCCAAACCTTTCCGGGCGTTCGGTTTCGGCTCGCAGGGCGCAAGAGTACAATGATCGGCGGACGAACCGAGGAGAACTGAGGCAAGCCGATGTGGCGTAAGGTCGTCAATGGTGCTGGTTTCCTGCTGTTTGCAGCGGCCATCGTGTTCGTCGGCCTGCGTCTCGCGGACAACATCGGCGACATCGGCAAGGCCGCCACAAGTGCGGCGACCTGGGGCGTCGTTGCTGGCGGCGCCGTCGTCTACGCGGTTCTGACGCTGCCGCTTGCCGCCGCGTGGACGATCCTGTTGGCCCGGGCCGGCGCCCCCGGCGCCACCTTCCTCGGCACCGTCGAAGTGTTCGGCCGCTCACAGATCGCCAAGTACATTCCCGGCAACGTCTTTCATTTGGTCGGCCGTCAGCTACTTGGGGTCGGCAAGGGGTGGCCGCAGGGCGCCGTCGCGGTCTCGTCCGTGGTCGAGGCGCTGGCGCAAGGCTCGGCGGCGACGGCCACGGTCCTGTTCATCGGCTTCTGGGCGCATGGCGGTCCGTTTGAGATGGTTTCCCCAGTCTTGGCCGTTGTCGGCGGCATCGCCGCCCTTAGCGCCCCTTCATTGATCGTTCGGGTGACGCCACTCCTGCCGATCGCCCGGCGGGCCCAGTTCCTGCAAGACACCGCCGGTCTCGGTCGCGGCACCGCGATCGCCCGCGCCCTCATTATTTATCTCGCCTTTTTCATGGCGGCGTCTGGTTTGCTCTGGATGATCGTGTTGGGCGCGGCTCCGAATGTTCCAGTCACCCATTTCCCGACGATTGCGGCGGCCTTCGTGTCGGCCTGGTTGATCGGCAACGTAACACCGTCGGCGCCCGGCGGCCTCGGCGTGCGCGAAGCCTTGATGCTGGCGCAGATCGGCCCGGTGATCGGCGAGTCGGAAGCGGTGGTGGCGGTCATCACGTTCCGCCTCGTCACGATCCTCGGCGATCTCTCATTTTTCGCCCTGGCCCAGGGCGTGCGCTATCGTCAGCGCTCCGGAAGATATGTCAGCGACGAGACTGGCGCTTGAACGCGCCCCATGGCTGTTTGCCTTCGCCGTCCGCGGCGCTCGCGCGTTTCTGGGTCGGCTCGGGGTACTGGGGTGGATGGAGCGCCCGCGCGAAACCGACAGGCTCCTTTTCCTACGCACGATGCTCGCCTTTCACGACGCGGCCGACATGGCGCGCCTCGACCTGCCGTGGTGGACGGTACGGGCGAGCCGGCGGGTTGATGCGTTCTTGCGCGGAAGGAGTGGGTCGGCGGTGGCTTTCGAATACGGATCGGGCGCCAGCACCCTATGGCTCGCGCGGCGCTGCAAGACGGTCTATAGCGTCGAGCACGATCCCGCATGGGCGGCCCGCATCGAGGCCTTGGCGCACGGCTTCAACAACGTTCATCTAATCCATCGCGCGCCCGAGCCCGTGGCGCGCGACGCCGCCTTTGAGTCGCAATTTCCCGGCTGGGGCCGCACCGGATTCGAAGCCTACGTGCGCGCCATCGATTCGGCCCCCGGGCCGTTCGATCTGATCGCCATCGACGGACGTTGCCGCAGCCAGTGCCTGCGGGCCGCGCTTGGCAAGCTCGCGGCCGGTGGATTGATCGTGCTCGACAACAGCAATCGTCGGCGGTATCGCGCCGCTATCGAGGCGTCAGGCCTGCATACGGCGCGGCTTCGCGGATGGGCGCCGGCCATCCCCTATCTGGAGGAAACGATGCTGCTGGCGCGCACGCCGCCGCTCTCATCCGCCGCCAACCCCCGCCACACCGGCAGCAGATCCTCGTCCAGCACCTGACGCCACGTCGGGCTTTCCTCCTCGACCCAGCGCCGCGCCGCCCCGGCTATCCGCTCGCGCGCCGCGCGGTCCATCGCGAGGGCGGCGATCGCGTCGGCCCAGGTGTGCGGCGCCTGGTCCGGGACGATGATTCCGTCGACGCCAGATCGGTTGACGTGCTGCGTCGTCGCGTGATGCGCCGAGACAAGGGCGGGCAGCGCGCACGCCTTCGCCTCGAGCACGACGTTGCCGAAGGTCTCGTGGGTCGATGGGAAGGCGAATAGATCGGCGCTGGCAAAAATGCGCGCGAGATCGTTCTGCGGCACGACGCCGGGGAGGGACGCGCGTGCGCCCAATTCGCGCCGCAAGGACTCCACATGCTGGCCCACGCCGACAAACAGCCAATGCATGGGAACGCCGCGCGCCTCAAGAATGTTCGCCGCGTCGCGCAGCACGAGGACGTCCTTGGTATCGTCCATGCGGCCCACGAACAGGCAGATGCAGTCGTCGCCGGCGATGCCGAAGCGTTGGCGTAGCCACTGGGGCTCACGTATCGCGGGATGGAACAAATCGCGGTCGATCCCGCGCCGCAGTCGAGATATCGTCCCGGCGGCGCGCGGCGGTAAGGAAGCCGGAAAGTCTTCGGGCAGGGCGGCTAGCAGCCGGTCCGACGCGACAAACTGGCGCACGAGACGGCGCTCGATGCCGGCGGCGATCCGGTCATTCAAATGCCAGCGGTCCAGCAACACCCGCGTCGGCCATCCCCGGCCAACCAGGTTCTCGATGATCTCCCGCAGATAGATGCGGCCGTATTGCGGGTACGCGGTGTGGACGGAATAGACGAGCGGCTTGCCGGTTCGCTTGGCGACCCGCGCCGCCGTCGCGCCGAACGTGAGCACGTCGGTCGCATGCAGGATA
This sequence comes from uncultured Alphaproteobacteria bacterium, assembly GCA_964611585.1. GTDB lineage: Bacteria > Pseudomonadota > Alphaproteobacteria > SHVP01 > SHVP01 > CAZTAK01. The sequence goes on along the minus strand of CAZTAK010000074.1, from coordinate 2,442 downwards.
TCGTGGCGGGCAAGAAGGCGGGCGAGCCGTGGATGGTAGGGGGCGATGTCGGCGTGCCCGCCGCCCTGGCGAAGGAACAACAGCGTGCGCGTGTTCAGGAAAGCGGGCAGCAGTTCATAGCGCACGTTGGCCGAAAGCTCGATAGTCCGCCGGCGGCCGAGATAGTAGACAGTGAGATCGAGGTCCGGGCTGCCGCACGCGGCTTCCGCGAATCGCTCCCAGCACTTGACGTGGCCACCGCCGTTCGGGCCGTACTCTAGGTTGACGAGAACACCGACGTTGATGGAAGGTTGCGACACGGGATTACCCTGACCCTGCGGCCCGGCAAGCAATCTATCGCCTGCTGCGGCTGTCGCGCTAGGGTGCGGTGTTTGCCATAGGAGGGTGGCCCGGCACGCTGCGCGAGGAGCAGGAAGGACAAGATGAACTCATCAGCTTTCGCCCTCAAGGCCGCGAGCCGCGCTGGTCCCAGTGATCCACGTTCGCGGCAGGGCCTCGGTCGCCGAGGCGCGGGCCGCGGTGCCGCCGGTGCATGCGTTGCTGCTTGATTCCGGCGATCCCGAGGCCGCGAGACGCGAGCTCAGCGGCACCGGCCGCGTCCACGACTGGGAGATCGGTCGCGAAATCGTCGCGACGGTGAGGGCGCCGGTGTTTCTGGCCGGCGTCTCCCCCTTCGGTGTCGACCTCTGCAACGCCGTCCGCACGGTCGGCAAGCTCGATGCGGTGAAACCAAGGGCGTTCATCGCCGCGGCCGCGGGAGCCTAGGTTGGGGATCGTTCATACGCTGTCGGACCGGGCTTGGTTGCGCGGGCCGTTCAGTCGTGTCGCCGCCGGCTACATCCGGCTCGTATTCCGCACCGGCGACTGGCGCATTATCGGCGAGGCAACCCCGGCCCGGTTTTGGGACGCGGACAAGCCTTTTATCGGCGCCTTTTGGCACGGCCGCCTGTTGATGATGCCGTGTTGCTGGCGCCAGGGGAAGGCGATCCGCGTACTCATCTCACTGCGCGGCGAGGGCCCGCTGATCGCCGCCGTTATTAGCCATTTTGATCTCGGCGCAGTTTACGGATCGAGCACCCAAGGCGGCACCAGGGCGCTGCGGGCGCTGGCCCGCGCCTCGGCCGAGGGCAACTCGGTCGCGGTCACGCCCGACGGACCCCTAGGGCCACGCATGCGGGTGGCCCGCGGGATCATCTCCCTTGCCCGCATGACCGGGCTGCCCATCTTGCCGGTGTCGTACTCGGCGCGCCGCGCGGCCGTTCTGAAGAGCTGGGACAGCCTGCTGGTCCCCTACCCTGGCAGCGGCGGCGCCATTATCTGGGGCGAGCCGGTGTCGGTCGACCCCGACGCAGATGCCGACGCCCTGGAGGCGGCGCGGATCGCGCTCGAGACCCAGATGATCGCGCTCACGAACGAAGCCGACCGATTGTGCGGGCGCAACACCGTGCCGCCGGCGGCCGCGGTCGCCGAATGGGCGATTGCGCCCGATCCCGATCCCGAGCCCAGCCCGCCGGCGTAGAGATTGGCCTGGACCGGGGAAAGCCATCGCCGGCCACCTCAACACCAAGGGCGTTACCACCCGCAAGGACCGATACTGGTGGCCAGCATCATTAACAAAGTCATTGACCGCGCCAAACTGCCGAACCGATTTGCGGAGCTGTTTCCGGCTATGCGGAGCTTGCGCTCAACTTGATCCCATTTTCACATTCTCTCCTTTCCGGTGACATGGGCTAGTGTCGTGCAGGGCGGCGTCGGGCCCTTGCCCGGGATCCGTTTTTGCAAGTCGGAGGGGCCAAATGGACTGGACGATTTTTTGGATCTTGATCCACCTTCTGGCGATGGCGTTCTGGCTCGGCGCCGACATGGGTGTCTACTATTCGGCCATACACTTCGTCAGGCCCGAGTATGCGCCGCAGACACGTGCCGTGCTTGGGCGCGTTGCGCAGGGGGTCGATGTTTTTCCCCGGCTCGCCATGGTTGTGATCCTGCCGACCGGCATGACGCTCGCCGCGCGCACGGGGCTTTCGCCGGTCGACGGCGGCTGGTTGGCGCTGATCTGGATTCTGAGCGTCCTGTGGTTCTTTCTGGTGTGGAATGTGCACCGCCCGACCGCGCCCGAATGGGGCAAGCGGCTCGGCGGCCTCGAAATGGCGATCAACTGGGTGCTGGTCGTGGTCATTCTTGCGGCGGCGATTGCGTCCTTTGCGATGGCCGAACCCTTCGCGGCAAACTGGCTGGCGCTCAAAGTGCTTCTTTATGGGTTGACGTTTGCAATCCTCATCTTTCTGAATTTCTCGTCCAAGCCGCGCGCGCCTGCCTTCCAACGCCTCCTGAGCGAAGGGTCGAGTCCTGAGATTGAGGCCATCATCAAGGGCACCCTGAAGAGAAATCTGCCGTTCGTTTACGTCCTCTGGGGAATTGTCGTCATCAACACGACGATCG
>CAZTAK010000073.1:10009-10890 GCA_964611585.1 uncultured Alphaproteobacteria bacterium | reverse complement strand
CTTTTCCTGCCGCTTCGTTTCCGTATCACTTTGCACTGTATAGCGTTAGCGTCAATCCGACATCGCCGATGCGGACGTGGAATCGGATTGTCGCGGCATGGCCGCGCGCCGCGCGGCCCGACGATTCTTTCACGATCTCCACGCGCCTGTCATGGGACGGGCTCGAAGACGACAATGACGAGATGCGCCGCCAGGTGTCGGCGTTCCGTAAGCTTGGCGTACAGCACCTGATGTTCCAGCCGCGCCAGCGCTATGCCGCGGATTGGCACCGGTCGGTCGAGACGCTCTGGAACATCGCGTCCGGCGCATGAGTTAAGACGCGAGCGATACCCGCGATAGCAGCACCTCGAAATCCCGCATCACCGCTTCCAGGGCAAAGCGTTCCGGTAAAACGCTCGGACGCAGCAGGAGATCAGATCGCGTTAGGACGCCCGCCATTGCGGCAGTGAAAGCGTTGTCGTTCTCGACTATGGTCAGCGCCTCCGCTACCGCGCCAATTTCGGTGACGCCGCCCGCCTCCGACCGCGCGATGACCGGCGTACCGACGGCGAGCGATTCGAGCGCCGCATTCGGCATACCCTCCCAGCGAGAAGGCAACAGGAAGGCGTCGGCGCCAGCGAAATACGGCCACGGATTGGACGAGAAGCCGGCAAACGCGACGCGGTCTTCGACACCGCGTTGTTTGGCGCGCGAGACCAGCGCGGTCCGATCCTCGCCTTCGCCGAAGATCGTCAGGTGCGTATCGTCAGGCAGCCCGGGCATCGCATCGATCAGCCGGTCGAATCCTTTCTGCCGGGTCAACCGGCCCGCCGCGACAAACCGCAGGCCGGCGCCCGGCGCCCTCTCGGGCGAAGCCGAGTGACCGCGCAGCCTGTCCACAT
>CAZTAK010000073.1:0-9999 GCA_964611585.1 uncultured Alphaproteobacteria bacterium | reverse complement strand
GAGGGGCACAGGATCGCGTCGGCTCGACGGCAATAGCGGCGATAGAGCCAACGATAAAGACGCGGCCAACGCGTCGCACCGAGGCTGGCGGAGGGCGTGTTCGATTCGCGCGCGACGATGCGCGTACCGGCCGCAAGCCTGCGACGCTGCATTAAGGCCGCGAGATTGATATGGCTTATCGTCGGAACGACGATATCGGGACTGGTCGCACGCAGCGCGTCACCAAGACGGAACCAGGCGTGCCGCAACCGCGGCCGCTCCAGATCAACGACGGTGAGATCGTCTGGAACCGAATCGCGCAGCGGACCTTCGCCGCTCAGGACGACCAGCGTCGGTGTGAAGCGGGTGCGGTCCAGATGGCGGATCAAGGTCAGCATCACCCGCTCCGCGCCGCCGCCGGCGAAGGATGGAAGCACGAAGGTGAGCCGAATCCTATTGACCGCGGAGTCGGTCATGATCTTTGTCTGATTTCAACATTATGAAATTGATAACTATCACATTCACCAGGGCAAACGGTACTTCGCAGCGGGCGGCAGACGCACGCATTCGTGTCCCTCGCCTTCAGTTGCGGTGGACCCGTTCGACGGCCCTTGATACAACCGGCCGGCATGGTCGGATATGGTGTGCCGACATCGAGCAATTGCGAAAGCTAGCTCCGGTTTTGGCGATCCGGCGCTGGCGTTACCCGCGCCGCATGTGAATAAGGCGGAAAGTTCCTTGGAAATGCGGCTCAACCGAATCCATTCCGGACATATCCTGGGCCTCGCCGGTTTGCTCGCCCCGATCGCCGGCGTGTTCGCGCCCCTGCTGGTTACGCCTGTCGCCCTCTTTGCAATACTCGGGCAGCTGGCGCTGCACGCCTTCAGAGGTAGCGGATTTCGATCCGATCGTTCGCTGGTAACGGTTTTCGCGTGGATATTGGTCTGGTGCGTCATATCGCTGATTTGGACGATCGATCATGAAGATGCGCTAACGAAGTGCGCTTCCGTCGTCGTATTCGGCGTTTTGGCCGGCGCGACATTGATTTTTAGTCCGCCGATGGTGGAGCATGAAAGGCATACGCTGCGACGTTTCATTCTCGCAGGAATCGCGTTGGGTTTTGCCTTTTTCCTCTTCGAGATCGCGACGGACGGCGTCATCAGCCGCAACCTCCTGGGCAAGGTTCCGTTCAAGGACGCCACCGTCACATTGTTCAATTTGACGTCCAGCGTCCTCTTCCTCTTCGTTTGGCCCGCGGTCGCGATTTTGTGGCGATCCTGGCCGCCGGCGGCCGTCGGTGTGATCGCGTTGAGTTTCTTCGCCGCCTTCATCCTGCCCAGTGCGTCGGCGATGATCGGTTTTTCGGTTGGTGCAGTATTTTTCTTTTTGTCCTTGCTGGCGAAACGCGGCGCCTGCTTGTTCTTCGCGATTGCCCTGACCGTGGCAATACTGGCGCCGCCGCTCATACCCGCTATCGCGCCGGTGCTCGATCCGGGAACGATCCGCGCCAATGCGAAGACCAACAATGCGTCCTTCCTGCACCGGCTGGATATTTGGAAATTCACCTTGCAAAAAATCGAGGAGAGGCCCTTCCAAGGATGGGGTTTCAATGCATCCCGCTCGATTCCCGGCGGCAACGAGCGCTATCAACTGAAAATACGGTCAGGACGAATTATAGGGCAAGGCGACCGGCTGCCCCTGCATCCGCATAACGGCGCCTTACAGGTCTGGCTCGAACTTGGTCTGCCCGGCGCGCTTGGCTTCGCCGCGCTTTTCGCCCTCGCGACCCTGCGCACAGTGCGGCAGACGGACCAGGCTGGGGCTGCGGCGGCCCTCGCCGCGATTGCGACCGCGGCACCGATTTGGTTCCTCAGTTTCGGCATCTGGCAAACATGGTGGCTATCCGTATTGGTCCTAACCACGCTACTCATCGTCGCGCTGAATTCACCAAGCCGGGCATGAAAACGGCGATCGCAATCGGGCTTGCCCTGATCGTCCTTCTCGCCGCGTTGAGCGGGGCCGGCTACTACCTCACGCATAATGTCGATTGGGCGCGGATCTACTACAAACGGTTCAAGGCGGCCAACGAATTTGTCTTTGAGGAAATCAGTCCGCAACTGAAAGAGACCGATCCGGCAAAACTGATCCGCATCCGCACAACCGCTTCGGCGGAACGTATTCGCGGCGGGCTGATCAAGGCGATCTGGGGCAGTGCGGAAATGCCGCTACAGGTTCTGCCCGCCCCCTTCACCGGAGCGCTTCCCGGTCGGCTCGACGCAATTCGCGGTGTCCGCGACTTCCGCAAGCTGCGCATGCCTATGGATCTCGGATATGCCGCCTACGTTTATGTCATGGAACCGGCAAAGCCGAACGGCAGGCTGGTCGTCTATCAACACGGATATGCCGGAACGGTGGAGTCGATGGCGCCGCTTTTCGAAAGGCTCTTGGCACAAGGCTACACGGTCGCCGCTTCCAACTATCCGGAATACGGACCGAATCTATTCCCGCGCCAGCATCTCGACCGGTTCGGTTGGTATACGATGAGCCATGACAGGTTTCTCAGCATTCATCCGCAGCCGTTGCGGTTCTATATCGAACCGATCGTCGTGCTGCTCAACGCGATGCAAAACGAATACGACCGGATCGACATGGTGGGCTTCTCCGCCGGCGGCTGGATCGCAACCGTCGCCGCCGCCGTCGACCGGCGGATCAGCCGGACGATTACGGTCGCCGGCGGCTATCCGATCTATCTGCGGGTTATGAACTTCGAACGCGAGTCGCCACCGCCGCAATTTTACCAACCACTGCTGCAAGCGGCGAATTACCTGGAAATGTACGTTCTTGCCGCTGCCGGCGAAGCGCGTTCGTTAACGCAAATTTTCAACCGGTACGACCGGTGTTGCTATCGCAACACCTATGCGCGGCTATACGAAGAAGCTGTGCGCGAGTCCGCCCTAGCGATCGGAAGCGGCGGCTTCCGCGTATTCATCGACGAATCGCATGCCGATCACAAGGTGTCGGAATGGGCTATGGAACGCATTACCGAGACGCTGGCGGCGCCTCGATAGGCGCTTCCACTTTGGGCCGCTGTCGACCGGTCGCGAGCCACACGGCGCCACCGGTGAGACCCACCGCCACCATCACGATCCCATATAGTACGGAAACGGAGAAAGCGACCGCCGGCGGCACGCCGATCAAGCCGAGCGCCGTAATCATGGCGCCTTCGCGAACCCCCCAGCCCGCGACTGAAAACGGTACCATCGAAAGCAGCAGAACCGGTGGAAACAACACAAGCATCTGCCAGAATGTCAAATCCGCCCCCAAATCCACACCGATCAGAAACACCGACGCGCACACAACCGCATGGATCAAGAGCGATAGGCCCAGGGCGGGAAGAATACAGGGTGGTCGAAGGAACACGCCGTGCGCGCCACGTCCCAACGCGACCACCTCGTCGGTCCGAATCTTGCCGAAAAGGGACCGCAGCAACGGCGTATCGATCAAAAGCAGGCAACCGAAGCCGGAGAAACCGCAGGCAAGCAAGAGCGGTACGGCCCAGCGCAGCGGCTGATCGGCGATCCAAGACATCAACGCGGGCAATCCCGCCGTCGCGATGACAAGCAAGGCCAAGAGCGCGACGAGCCGGTCAAGCACGACGGTGCGGATGGACAATCCGACGCGGACGCCGGCGCGGCGCAGCCGCCAGACGCGTGCCGCGTCGCCGCCGATCGACGACGGCAGGGCCTGGTTGAAGAAAAGACCGACCAGAACGATGCTCCAAGCGGCCGAGAATGGCAGGACGACCGCCATGGCGCGCGCCACGATGACCCAGCGCCACGCCTGCAGCGCCGACAAGGCGAACAGAACCACGAACACCAGGCCCAGCACCGGAAACGATGCCTGTGAAAGACTCTTACCGAGCGCGACGGCATCGATTCCGTGCAGCAACCAGCCGATCAGGACGGCCGATATGACGATCTTCAAGATAATCTTTAGCAAACGTCAGTCTCGAATCGGCGTATCGTGGTTGCGTTGCAGACACAATGCAGGGCTGATATTAGTGCACCCGTCATCAATGGGGACAATGCCTTAGATCGTATGGCGGAACGAACCATACTTGTAACCGGTGGCGCCGGATTTGTCGGGTCGGAATTCGTGCGGCGAGCCGTCGCAGCAGGCACGCGAGTCGTAACGCTGGACGCCCTTACCTATGCCGGGGATCGGTCGACCCTGTCGGCCGTGGACAGCGATGAGTCGCACCTCTTCGTGCACGGATCGATAAATGACCGGCCGCTGGTCAGCAAGATTCTGACCGATCATCGTCCGCACGCAATTGTCAATTTTGCCGCCGAAAGCCATGTTGACCGGTCGATCGACGGTCCGGGCGCCTTCATTGAGACCAACATTAACGGGGTCTTCGAACTGCTCGAAGCGGCGCGCGCCTATTGCGACGGCGGCGCCCCCGCGGATTTCCGTTTCCTGCAAATTTCAACCGATGAAGTTTACGGATCGGTCGCAGACGGCACATCGCGCGAAGCGAGTTTGCTGGCGCCGAATTCTCCCTATGCGGCCTCGAAAGCGGCGGCGGACCATTTGGTTCGAGCTTTCTTCCAGACCTATGGATTGCAGGCCCTGGTAACCCGGTCGTCGAACAATTACGGGCCCTATCAATTTCCGGAAAAATTGATTCCCTTGATGATTCTCAATGCCGTGGCCTCGAAACCGCTGCCCGTATACGGCGATGGTGCGCAAGTCCGCGAATGGATCCATGTATCGGACAATTGCGCTGCGATCGAAACGGTGCTAGCGCGGGGAATTCCGGGCGAAATCTACAATATCGGCGGTGGCGCCGGCATGCCCAATATCGAAATCACCCGACGCCTCTGTGCGGTTGTCGACAAATTGCGGCCGGAACCGGCCAAGCGAGAATCGTTGATTACGCATGTCGCGGACCGGCCGGGTCATGATCGCCGTTACGCGCTCGACACGACCAAGATCGCGGACGAACTCTGCTGGCGGCCCACGATCGCCATCGAAGATGGCCTCGCCCGAACCGTGCGCTGGTACCTGGAAAACGAAGATTGGTGGCGGCGAATCCAGGACGGGAGCTATCGCGGCGAACGGTTGGGTCTCACGATCCAGGTAGCCGGGTAGCACGGCCATGGCGCGCAAGGGAATCGTTCTCGCCGGCGGCACGGGGAGCCGTCTTTATCCGCTGACGCGCGGTATCAGCAAACAGATGATGCCGGTCTACGACAAACCGCTGGTCTATTACTCCCTGTCGGTCCTGCTGCTCGCCGGGATCCGGGACGTGCTGGTCATCTCGACGCCGGAGCATCTGCCGTCTTTCGAAGCCCTGTTGGGCGACGGCAAGGATCTTGGCGTTTCGTTCAAATATGCCACTCAGGCGGAACCGAAGGGCATCGCCGACGCATTCCGGGTCGGTGCGGGCTTTATTGACAAGGATCCGGTGGCGTTGGTCCTCGGTGACAACATCTTCTACGGCGAGGGACTATCGCGGCGCCTATCTGCCATTCCCGAGGCCGGGGCAACGATCTTCGCCCATGCGGTAAACGATCCGCAGCGCTACGGCGTGGTGGAAATCGACGCCGATCTGCGCGCCGTCGCGATCGAGGAAAAACCCGAGCAGCCGAAATCGAACCTGGCGGTGACCGGATTGTATTTCTACGACTCCGATGTCGTCGACATCGCATACGGCCTTACCCCTTCCGCCCGCGGCGAAATCGAGATCACGGACGTCAACAATGCTTATTTGCAACGCGGTGATCTGAGCGTCGAATCGCTGAGCCGAGGCTACGCCTGGTTCGATACGGGAACGCACGATTCGCTGCTCGATGCGAGCAACTATATCGCCACGATCGAACGGCGGCAGGGGCTGAAGATCGCCTGCCTGGAAGAAATCGCCTGGCGGCAAGGCTGGATCGACGAAGCGCAGGTGGCGCAGCTGGCCCGGCCGATGGCGCAGTGCGGCTATGGGCAGTACCTGTTGGACCTGATCGAACGCGGATCGTAGCCCAATGCGAATTGTCGAAACGACGTTGTCGGAAGTGCTGCTCGTCGAACCGGACGTGTTCGGCGATTCGCGTGGATTTTTTCAAGAGATCTGGCGCCAGGAAAACTACGTCGCCGCCGGTATTCCAGGCCCGTTCGTGCAGGACAACCTGTCCAGATCCGGCAAAGGCGTGCTGCGCGGTTTGCATTACCAGGAACCCGGCGCACAGGGGAAACTGGTGCAGGTCATTGCCGGGGCGGTCTTCGACGTCGCCGTCGACATCAGGCGCGGCAGCGACACCTTCGGACAATGGGCGGGCGAGATCCTGTCGGCGGAGAACCACCGGCAATTATGGGTGCCGCCCGGTTTCGCCCATGGCTTCTGCGTGGTCAGCGATTCGGCCGATTTTATTTACAAATGCACCGCGCCCTACCGACCCGCGGATGAACACGCTATTCGCTTCGACGATCCCGAGATCGGGATCGATTGGCCCGTCCGGGAACCGCTTCTTTCCGACCGGGACCGGTCCGCGCCGTTGCTCAGCGACGCGCCGATCCTGCCCCTGTTCGAGCAAGCTTGATGCGAATTCTGTTGTCGGGCGTCACCGGGCAACTAGGACGCGCGCTGGCGGCAATCCTGCCGCCGCTCGGCGAAGTCTTCGCGCCACCCCGCCAATCCTTCGACCTCCAGAAGGAAAATTCGATACACCAGACGCTTGAGGCGTTGCAGCCCGGTCTGATTATCAACGCAGCCGCGTACACAGCGGTCGATCGGGCGGAGAACGAACGGGAAACGGCGTTCGCGGTGAACGCCCGGGCACCCGAACTGATGGCTGAGTGGGCCGCGGCTCACGGTGCCGCATTGCTGCATTATTCCACCGACTATGTGTTCGATGGCAGGGGTCACGCACCGCTGCGTGAGAGCGACCCGACCGACCCGATCAACGCCTATGGCGAGACGAAACGCGCAGGCGAGATCGCGATCGCCAACTCGGGCGCAGCACATCTGATCGTTCGGACAAGCTGGCTCTACGACGGGCAAGGGGCCAATTTCCTGTGCACGATCTTGCGCCTCGCGCGCGAGCGCAACGCCCTGCAGATCGTCGACGACCAGATCGGCGCACCGACGCCGGCCTGGTGGCTCGCGAAAATCTCGACGGAGATCATCAGACAATTCAACGACAGGAAACTATTCACAGGATCCCGCGACGGCGTACTACATGCCGCGCCGGCCGGCGAGACAAGCTGGCACGGCTTCGCAACGGCGATCGTCGACGGTGCCCGAGAGCGGTCACTCGCATTTGCCGTCGAGGATATCGCGCCAATACCGTCCAGCGCCTACCCGACACCAGCCGCGCGCCCGAACTATTCGGTCTTCAATCTCGACAGGCTGCGCCGCGATTTCCGAATTCGAGCGCCTCATTGGCGCAATGCGCTCGACCCGGTTCTCGACGAGATCGCACAGCGCGATGGCGCATCATGACCCTCCAACCACACGCCGCAGCAAGTCCGCGTGACACGTCGCGACGCGGTGGTTTGATCGCGGTCATGGCGCTCTACCTGATCGCAAATGCGCTCATCTGGATTTATACCACTCCGGACACACGCCTCCTCAAGGCCGCGGATGGCGATTCCTGGTACCGACCCGCTTTGGCACTGCTGGAGCATGGCGGATTCGTCGCGCTCGACGATCCGTCGAGGATCGACACCTATCGCCCGCCGCTCTATCCGCTTTTCGCCGCCGCCGCGATGACGGCGGTGGGCGGACCGTCGCCCGCAGCAATTGCCGTGGCGCAAATCGTGCTGCTCCTACTCATCGGATTGCTGTTTCGCGATCTCGTGCGCGACTGGACGCCGGGTTGGGAAAATTTCGGGTTCGCCTTGCTGCTATTCAATCCAAATGTACTGTCTTCCGCGCAGTTCGTGCAAAGCGAAATCCTGTTTCTCGCCTTCACGGCGCTCGCCTTCTGGGCCGCCGCGAAATATCTGCGAAATCGCGGGCAATGGCGGTTCGCGCTGCTCACCGGCCTTGCCGTCGCGCTGGCCTGCCTGACCCGCCCGACGGCACAATTCCTGTTGCTGACTTTGCCGGTACTTTTCCCGCTGCTCAGCTTGATCGGCGGCGCGCAGTCCTGGAAACGGGGCGCGATTCAGGGCGTATGTTCCCTGGCGATCGCGCTCATCGTCGTCGCCCCCTGGGTCACCCTGGTCGCATCGCAAGGCCACGGGCTCGCCCTCTCGGACAGCGAAGGCAAGTACCGCTATGTCTGGGATCAAGTTGTCATGATCGAGGCCCAATCATCGGGCCGGTCCTATCACGAGGCCGAGGCGCACCTCACGTCACCAGGCGGTGCGGAGTACGACTTTATCGCCGGCCAGGGCGAAGGCTGGAAATCGCTCGACCGCGCCAAGCGCCACCGGGCACTGGCCGATGAAGGGATCGCAGTTCTTCTGTCTTATCCGGTGGCCGATTTCGCCAAGGCGCTGTTCCGCTCTCAGGCGCAGTTCTATTTCGCCGGCGGAGCCGGCAATTGGCACAATCTGTTCGATATCGGCGCGGAGTCGGTTTCCATCGCCTGGTTCACCAGCGCACAGGACGATCTCTGGCCGCTGATCACGCGGCTCTTCGACGATGTGCCACCGTCGGGGCTGGTCTTCAGTGTGATCGCGATAGGGTTTACGGTACTAACTCGATTGATCGGTCTGGTTGGCGTACTTTCGCTATGCCGCGATGTGCGCTGGGGCCTGCTGCTGATCATCACGGGCACCGTTCTTTATTTTGCGTTCATCCACGTCTTCGTCGGCAATTCGCGTTACCGGGTCGCTATCGAACCGATGTTGATGTTTTTGACGATCAGCGGTTTCGACCAACTCGTCCGGCTGTTCCGAAGCCGTTAGAAACCCCCACGGCAACACGACCAATTGCCGAAGTTGCGCGAACCTGATATTCCCGCCCCATGCGCATCCTCGACATTGACTGCTTGGCAAAAAACGCCGCGGAACAGACCGCCTCCTTCGCCGACGCGGTGCCCTTTCCACATATCGTCATAGACGATTTCCTGACTGTCGAGGCCTGCGACGCGCTACTCGACGAATTCGAGAGGCCGTCCGAGTCGGGCGGCTGGGGCCATTACGTCCACTACAACGAACGTAAGCTCGGCGTGACACAGCTCGAAAAAATGGGGCCGCGCACGCGGGAGATCGTGGCGGCCCTGTCTTCGCAGGCGTTTATCGATTGGCTTGAAAACGTAACCGGTATTGAAGCGCTGATTTCCGATCCCGACCTCGATGGCGGCGGGCTACATAAGATCGAACGTGGCGGCTTCCTCAACGTGCATGTGGATTTCCTCGCCCACACGACGCATCGGAACTGGAGCCGGCAGCTCAACCTATTGCTCTATCTGAACCGGGAATGGGACGACGCGTATGGCGGCGCGCTCGAACTCTGGGACGCAAACATGGAGAAGAAGGTTCACACGGTCGCGCCGACCTTTAACCGTTGCGTCATCTTCCATACGGTGCCGGGCTCCTATCACGGCCATCCGTCGCCCTTGACTTGTCCCGATGATAGGAGCCGTAAATCCTTGGCTTTATACTACTTTCGGGATGAAGGGGCGCCGCAACGGCTGCGCCCGACGCATTATCGAGCCCGCCCGGACGAACCGTTCTGGAAGCACGGGCTCGTCGCGGCGGACCGGCTGGCGTTGCGCGTCTATTCCTTCCTGAAACGCTACGCCGGGCTCGGCGACGGCGCGATCCACCGTATCCTCAAGCGCTTTTAGAACCGACCTCCCCAACCACGCGAGAGCGCAAGTCCGATTCTTCGGTGGCCGAACCGAGCAGGACCTCAAGCGTCGGCCGCGCCTGGACGACGATAAAAATCTGGTAGGCGAACATCGATTTCCAAAACCGAATCAACCCCTGATTTACCACCAACAAAGCGCGGCTGACAAAATTATCGCCGAATGCCAGTGGGAAGGGCACTGGAATGCCGCGCGATTCGATGAC
>CAZTAK010000072.1:0-11166 GCA_964611585.1 uncultured Alphaproteobacteria bacterium | reverse complement strand
CCTTGATGGTGCCGGTGATGACATCGACCGAGGGGCGCTGGGTCGCCATGATCAGGTGGATGCCGGCGGCGCGCGCCATCTGCGACAATCGCTGGACTGAGGATTCGATTTCCTTGCCGGCCAGCAGCATCAGGTCCGCCATTTCGTCCACGACGACGACGATGTGCGGCATCGGTTCGAGATCGAGTGGCTGATCCTCGAACAATGCTTCGCCGGACTCCTGATCGAATCCCACCTGAACCGTGCGTTTCAGGACTTCGTTCTTCTTGCGCGCCCGCGCCAGGCGCTGGTTGTAGCCGGCGATGTTGCGTACCCCGAGGCTCGACATGGAGCGGTAGCGGCTTTCCATCTCGCGCACCGTCCACTTCAGCGCCACCACCGCCTTGCCCGGCTCGGTCACGACCGGCGTCAGCAGATGAGGAATGTCGTCGTAGACCGACAGCTCCAGCATTTTCGGATCGATCATGATAAGGCGGCACTGATCGGGCCTGAGCCGGTAGATCAGCGACAGGATCATCGAATTAATCGCCACCGATTTACCCGATCCCGTTGTCCCGGCGACCAGAAGATGCGGCATCCGGGCGAGGTTGGCGATCACCGGCGCGCCGCTGATGTCCTTACCCAGCGCCAGCACCAACCGCGCATTGGGGTCCTCGTATTCCTTCGACGACAAGAGTTCGCGCAAATAGACGGTCTCGATGCGCAAATTCGGAAGTTCGATGCCAATGGCGTTGCGGCCCGTCACCACCGCGACTCGCACCGAAACCGCGCTCATCGAGCGCGCGATGTCATCGGCCAGCCCGATCACGCGGCTGGTCTTGGTGCCGCGTGCCGGTTCCAGCTCGTAGAGTGTCACAACCGGTCCGGGGCGGACCTGGGTAATCTCGCCGCGGACCCCGAAGTCGTCGAGCACCGCCTCGAGCATCCGCGCGTTCTGTTCGAGGGCGTCTTCGTTAACGTTGCCGACGGCAACCCGCGGTTCCTGGAGAAGGTCGAGGGCAGGCAGCCGGAAGCCTTCGCCGAGGTCGAGCGCGGGCTGCGCCTCGGCGGTGGCGCGGCGTCCGCGGGCGGGCCCGGGTGTGCGTTTCGCGACCCGGCGTTTGACGTCGGCACCGGGTTCGCGTGGCGCATCGACGACCAGCGGCGGCTCGACGGGCGCTGCCGCAACCGCAACTGCTGGCGAAGGCTCTTCGGGGGCGAGGCGCGGTTCGCGGCGGACCTCGTCCGATTCGGCGGGGCTCGAAGCGGAGGACGCGGCGATGTTCTTTCCGATCCGGCCGAGGGCGGCAAGGCCTGCCCATCCGGTCCGCAGCGCGCGCCAACCATTTCGCGCCAGCGCCCGCCATTCGCCCGGCGCCAGACCCATGGCGAACACACCGACCGCGAGGGCAACGATGCCGAGACCGGTGCCGTAGCCCCAAATATTTTCACCGAGGCCCAACCCGATCCCGAAATCGAGAATCCCACCGTACAACGAATTGCCGATAATGCCGCCGAGGCCCGGTTCAATCGGCCACCCGAGCGGCGCGTCGATGGCGGCCGCAAACGCCGCCGCTGCCAGCACCGCAACGGGCAGCGCCGCAATTCGGACCCAGAGCCAACGCAAACCGCGGTGGGAAATCAAGCGCCACGCCCATCCGGTCAGGACCGCGATGATCGCGAGCGCCCCCAGGCCGACGGCTTGGAGACTCGCGTCCGCCGCATAGGCGCCTGCCATTCCCAGCCAGTTCTGCACCGGCAGCGCGGTCGCGTTGTTGAAGCTGGGGTCGAGTGACGAATAGCTGGCGAGCGCTGCGGCATACAACAGTGCCACCACCAGAAGCGCGACTGCTGCCAGTTCGGTCGCCCGGCGGCGCAGAAAATCCGCCGCGCCGTCGGGCAGGAAAGCATCGCTTTTGGCCGGGGGCATATCCATCGTTACAGCACCGCCGCCAGCGAGGAGAGCGCCTCGCCGATGGTCCCGGCATCGTGAATCAACGCGACCCGGATATAACCCGCGCCGGGATTGCTGCCGTCGGCTTGGGTCTGGCCGAGATAGCTGCCGGGAAGCACCATGATCCCGGCTTCGGCCCACAGCTTGCGGGCGGCGGCTTCGCCGTCGCCGACTTCGAGCCACAAAAAGAACCCGCCGTCGGGCCGGTAGAAGCCGAACCGGTTGCTCAGGATTCGTTCGGCGATATCGAATTTCTCGCGATAGAGGGCGCGGTTGGCTTTGACGTGCGCGTCGTCGTTCCACAAGCCCGCCGCCGCAGCGAGCGTCGGGCCCGGCGGCACCGCGCCGCCATAACTGCGCAACGAACGGAACCGCGTGATCAGATCTTCGCTGCCGGCGACGAAGCCCGAACGCAGTCCGGGCACGTTGGACCGCTTCGACAACGAATGAAACGACAGCACGCGGGAAAGCCCGCCGCCGGCGCAGGCCTGAAGAATCGAGCGCGGTGGCGTGCGGTCGTAAATATCTGCGTAACATTCGTCCGCCAGCACCACGAAGTCGTGCGCCTGTGCCAGCCCGACCAGTTTTTCGTAGTAGGCGAGGCTGGCGGCAGCGCCTTGCGGGTTTGCGGGCGAGCAGATGTAGAACGCCGCAGTGCGGGCCCACGTCTCTTGGCTGACCGCATCGAGATCGGGCAGGAACCCGGTCTCGCGGGTCGTCGGCAGAAACACCGCCTCGGCGCGGGCCGCTGCGGCGGCGCCGGCATAGGCGTGATAGAGCGGATTCGGCATCAGGACCGCGGGCACACCCGATTTTTCGTCGGGCACGACGATCAGCGCCGCCATGAACAGGCCCTCGCGCGTGCCCGACAGCGGCAGGATGTGGCGGTCTTCTTCGATCAACCCCTGGCCCAGGCCGAAGCGGCGCGCAAGCCAGCCGGCGGTGGCGGCACGAAACTCAGGCGTTCCGCCGAGCGCCGGATAGCTGCCGAAAAGGTCGCGCTCGGCATACAAAATGTCGGCCGCGAACGCAGGCGGCGTATGCTGCGGTTGGCCGATCGCCATATGGATCGGCTCGGCCCCCGGCGCGGTCCCGTCCATCAGACGGTCGAGGCGCGCGAACGGCGAAAGTCCGAGGCGATCGAAGTGCGGGTTCAGCATGGCCCGTTCCGGCGCGGGGCGTGTTCAGACCGGCAAAATAACACAAACAAATCTAGTGGTGCCCCGGCCTTCCGGCAAGGGTAGCCACCAGATGAAGGGTCGAATTAGGCGAATTCTACCTGATTTTGTATGACTTCGGGCCGCTGGAAGATCCTCGTGATCGAATCGCCGGTCCACGGGCGACCGCCAATCCGAGGTGCTCGGCCGCGATGAAGTTCTCGGGCGGACTAATGGGGCGGCATCGAGAGAGGCTCCCTCCCTGCGCGCCGGCTAGAGAGCCTGCAACCCCGAGCCGAAATCCGGGTACGCCTCAAGGCTCAGTTCAGCCCCCTCGAGGCCGAAGTGTTCGGCCGCAACGAGGAGTTCGGGCGGACTAGTGGGGCGGCATCGCGAGGGGCTCCCTCCCGCCGCGCCGCCTAGAGCACCTGCGACCCCGAGCCGAATTCCGGGTACGCCTCAAGGCCCAGTTCAACCCGGTCGAGGCCGAGCTCTTCGTCCTCCTCGTCAACACGGAGTCCCATCGCCGCTTTGATCGCAAACCAGACGACCGCGCTCGCCGCCACGACGAAGGCGCCGATCGCCACCACCCCGAGAAGCTGGATGCCGAAGCCGGTGTCGGGGTTGGTGATCGGGACCGCCAGCGTGCCCCAGATGCCGGCCACCAGATGGGCCGAAATTGCGCCGACCACGTCGTCGATCTTGATCCGGTCGAAAAGCGGAATCGCGACCACCACCAACAGGCCGCCGACGCCGCCGATCAGGATTGCGGCCCCCATCGAGGGCGTGTCGGGCGCCGCGGTGATCGACACCAGCCCGGCGATAGCGCCGTTGAGCGCCAAGGTCAGATCGACCTTCTTGTAGATGATCTGGGTCAGCAGCATCGCCGCCAGGAAACCGCCCGCGGCCGCCAAATTCGTATTGATGTAGATCTGCGCTATCGCAATTACATCGGCGGCCGACCCCATGGCGAGCTGCGAGCCGCCGTTGAAGCCGAACCAGCCGAGCCACAAAATCAGCGTCCCCAAGGTCGCGAGCGGCAGGTTCGAGCCCGGCATGGGGTGAACGGTTCCCTTGGCGCCGTACTTCCCCTTGCGCGCGCCGAGAATGATCGCGCCGGTAAGCGCCGCCCAGCCGCCGACACTGTGGACCACCGTCGAGCCGGCGAAGTCGGCAAATCCCATCTTCGCAAGCCAGCCGCCGCCCCACACCCAAGCGCCGGTAATCGGGTAGATGATCGCGGTCAGGATCACCACGAAGAGCAGAAACGGCCACAGCTTGATGCGTTCGGCCAGCGCCCCCGAAACGATCGAGGCCGCGGTGGCGACGAACACCATCTGGAAGAACCAGTCCGAGGCGGCGGAATAGCCCGCCCCGAAGTCGCCCGCCAGCGCGCTTGCGTCGTCCGGCGCCCACCACGCGATGCTGCCGATAATCCCGCCGTCGACGCCGTCGTACATCAGGTTGTAGCCCAGCAGGTAGAACATGATGCCGGCGATGGAAAACAGCGCCACGTTCTTGAGGCAGATCGTCGCCACGCTCTTGGTGCGCACGAGGCCCGCTTCGAGCATGGTGAAGCCGGCCGCCATCCACATCACCAGAAAGCCGTGCATCAGAAACGAAAGCGAATTGAAGATGTACGCCGTCTCGCTGACCTGCTCCGCCGCTTGCGCGAATGCCGGCGCGCTTAAAGTTGCCGCCAGCGCGGCGACGGCGGCACCGATTCCGATCCGTCCCTTCATGAGATCCTCTATTTTCTGACCGTCCCTCTCCAAAGGCGCATTACAATCCCCGTGCCGTTCCGGTGTGTGCGCATAACGCTTTGATTATTCACGGAAATTCGGCGCTACCCGGAAACCGGCAGGGGCCGCCACCGAGATTTCTGCTCAATATTTGTGCGTTGACACCCAACGTGCTTATCCTTTGGGCAAATACGGGTTTGCCGGGCAAGCACGGGCTTGTACCGCGCCGTTTACCGATGCCTGGCGGGCGCGGTGGACACGGGGCCCGGCGCGGGGACAAACTGGCGCCATGGCGCACACACCCGAACACGGCGAATCTTCCGGCCCTGCGGCGGCCGCACCTGCGAGCCCGAGCGCCGATGTGGCGGTGATCGGCGGTGGCCTCGTCGGCATGGCGTTTGCGGCGGCGGTGGCGCGTGCCGGCCTCAGGACGGTGGTGATCGAACGCGGCGATCCGGCCGAGTTCGTGGCCGCACCCTACGACGGACGGGCCTCGGCGATCGCCTTTGCCTCGCAGCGGCTGCTCGACGCGGCCGGGCTCTGGCACGCGATGGCCGCGCACGCCGAGCCGATCGTCGAAATCCGCGTATCCGACGGCGCTTCGCCCTTGTTCCTGCACTACGACCACGCCGATCTTGGCGAGGGCGCGCTCGGCTACATGGTCGAGAACCGCCATACCCGGGAGGCGCTTTATGCGCGGGCGCGCCGGCTGCCCGATCTTCTTTTGCTGACCGGGGCGACGGTCGAAACGGTGGACCCCGGCGAAGGGCAGGCAAGCGTTCGCCTTGCCGACGGCCGCAGAATCGACGCCGCCCTGTTGGTGGGTGCCGACGGTGTGCGCTCCCGCACCCGCGAGGGCGCCGGTATCAAAACCTACGGCTGGACCTATCACCAGACCGGGATCGTCTGCACCGTGCATCATCAGCGCCCCCACAACGGCGTCGCGCACGAACATTTCCTGCCGACGGGCCCGTTCGCGATATTGCCCTTGAAAGGCAACCGCTCGTCGCTGGTCTGGACCGAGCGCGAGGACCTGGCGCCCGGCATGATGGCGCTCGACGACGACGCGTTTCTCGCCGAAGTCGCGGCCCGCTTCGGCGATTTTCTCGGCACCCTGAAACTCGAAGGCCCGCGCTGGTCCTATCCGCTCGGGCTTCAACACGCGGAACGCTATACCGCCCCGCGGCTTGCGTTGATCGGCGATGCCGCCCACGGCATCCACCCGATCGCCGGGCAGGGGCTGAACCTCGGCTTGCGCGACGTGGCGGCGCTGGCCGAAGTGCTGGTCGATGCGCGCCGCCTCGGCCTCGACATCGGCGGCGCGCAGGTGCTTTCGCGCTACGAACGCTGGCGCCGCGTCGATACCATGCTGATGCTTTCTGTCACCGACGCCCTCAACCGTTTGTTCTCGAACGACATCGCGCCGGTGCAGCTTGCCCGCGACCTCGGTCTTGCCGCCGTCAACAAACTGCCGTCGTTGAAGCGGTTTTTCATGGCACACGCCCGCGGCACCGTCGGCAGTCTGCCGCGCCTGTTACGCGGGCTGCCGCTCTAGCGGTTCAATTCGGACACGGAGTGCCGATCGATTTGGCGGTGCCCATCGAATGAGGGCGGCGAACCTGAAAATTCCTAGGGATCGCGGCTGAGGCCCTTTTCGTCGAGGGCGGCGAGGTAGTCCGCCCAGCGCACGTCGCGTTCGCTCCCGAGTTCGTGGAGGTAGGCCCAGGTGAAAAGCCCGGTATCGTGGCCGTCGTCGGAGTTGATCTGAATTGCGTAGTTGCCGATTGATTCGACGCTGGCGATGCCGACGTGCCGTTTCCCGCCGACAGTGACTCTTTGGTCCGGGCTATGACCCTGCACCTCGGCCGAAGGGCTTGCGATGCGAAGGTATTCCGCCGGCAGCGAAAACTTCGCCCCGTTGTCGAAAGCGACTTCGAGCGTACTTTCCGCGGTCTTGACGCGAATTTCAGTGAGTCGTGGTGGCGCGGCGGACATCGAAGGACCTTTGCGCGAAGTCATAGTTCAGGTGAGCACGCCTCGTCCTTCGACAAGCGCGGGATGAAAGTCCCTCCAGGGGCGCGCATCGGCGGCCCGGATGCCGAGCCGCTCGAAGGGTGAGCGAGGTGCCGGCGAAGATGGCGCCCTCAAATGCCAGCACTAGGCGCCGCCTTTGTCATCCAGTTGGCGCGCCTCGTCCACCAGCATGATGGGAATGCCATCGCGGACCGGATAGGCCAGTCCCGCCTCATCGCTGATCAGTTCCTGCGCTTCGCGGTCATAACGGAGCGGCTTCTTGGTGAGCGGACAAACTAGAATCTCCAGTAGTTTCGGGTCGACGTCGATTCCTTCAGCCATGGGCGGTCTCCTAGTGAAGTTGGGGGCGCTCGCCGGGTTGCCGCAACGCCATCTCGATCAGCGAGCTGACCATGCGGCCGCGCTCGGCGGCCGATCCCGCCTCTAGAAGCGCTTGTTTTTCGTTGGGTTCGAACGGGCAGGTCATGGCCAGCGAGCGCACCAGCGCCCCGTCCGGTACCTGCTCCACGGTTTCCCATTCGACGTTGACCT
The DNA here is from genome assembly GCA_964611585.1 of uncultured Alphaproteobacteria bacterium. GTDB lineage: Bacteria > Pseudomonadota > Alphaproteobacteria > SHVP01 > SHVP01 > CAZTAK01. The sequence continues at coordinate 3,769 of CAZTAK010000072.1, read as the reverse complement.
CGTGCAGTTCGAAGAACGAGCGTAGCGAGGTAGTGAACACGTCGCGGTCGAGAAATTCGTCGTCGTCGGCTGGCAGCATGTCGGCCCGGTAGTCGGCAAAGTTCACCAAAACGGTGCGGTAGAGCTTGTCGCTGGGAACCTCTTCGAGGACGGCAAAGCGGCACTGCCCGCGCAGCGAAATATAGAACCGCCCGTCGTCGGTTTCGCGGAACGCCGCGATCTTGCCGACACAGCCGATATCGTAGAGGTCGGGCTCGTGGGTCTGGGTATCGGGATTGCGCGGCTGGATCATGCCGATCATGCGGTTCGACGCGAGGGCGTCGCGCACCATCTCGCGATAGCGCGGCTCGAACAGGTGAAGCGGCAGGTTGCCGCCCGGCAGCAACAGCGCGCCCGTCAGCGAAAACACCGGGATCACCCGGGGCAGGTCGGAAAAGCCGCTGTCGTCCGATATTTCCATTACGAGAATAGAAGGCTCGACAATCGCCTGCGGCCCGCCACCGTCAGCTCGTGGGTGGGGCCCAGCGCCTCGAACACCTTGAGGATTTGTTTGCGTGCGGCGCCTTCGTTCCATTTGGCATCGCGGCGGACGATCTCGAGAAATTCATCGATCGCGGGTTCCGGCTGGCCGGCGGCGAAGAGTGCCATGCCGTAGTCGAAACGCGTCTGGTGGTCGGCCGGTTTGGCCTCGACCTGCGCCTTTAGTTCGACGACGTCGCCGGCCTCGCCCGATTCGCGGGCCAGCGCCAGGGCCGAGCGCGCGGCGGCAACGTCGGCATGATCGTTGTGCGCTAGCGGCACCAGGGCGAGCGTTTCCTCGGCCCGGTCGAGCTCACCCGCCGCCACCAGCGCCCGCGTGAGACCGCCGAGAGCAGTCGGATCATCCGGCGCCTGTTGCAGGATTTCGCTGTAGATGTTGGCCGCGGCGCCGTGATCGCCGCTCTCGGCCGCCGCCCGGGCGGCATCGAGCGCGACTTCCACCGCCGAAGGCCCGACCGGGCCGGCGAAGCGTTCGATGAACGACTTGATCTGGCTTTCCGGTAGCGCCCCCATGAACGCATCGACCGGCTGGCCGTCCTTGAAGGCAAAAACCGCGGGGATCGACTCGATGCGCAGCTGCTGCGCGAGTTCGGGGCTCTCGTCGATATTGACCTTGACCAACTTGATGGCGCCGGCCGCCGCTGTGACGATTTTTTCCAGCGTTGGCGTCAGTTGTTTGCAGGGGCCGCACCAAGGCGCCCAAAAATCGACCAAGACCGGCGTCTCCTTCGAGACCTCGATCACGTCGGCCATGAAGTTCTTGGTGTTGCTGTCCTTGATCAGGTTGGCCGCCGCGGCCACGCCGTCACCGATAATTTGTTCCATCAACTTGGATCCAATGCCTGTTGGTTTCCCCGTTGGTGCCGTCTCCGGCCCGCCGTAGGGACGCGGCTCATAAACATGGGCGCTAAGGAACATGGGCGCAAAGGGATATGGGGCGCTAAGGGGCCGGTCGGGCGGCCCGTCCGTGGCACTTTAGCGCGGCCCACGAACCAACGCCACACGGCGCTTTCGTGCCGCTGGTCACACGATTCTGACAATTCAATCCCTCACATTTCAATCCGCCAATGGCAGCCCGCACCACCAGGTCATTCCTTGGTCCAGCTTCGAATCATTTCGACATTCGGCCCAGTTCAATCCGCACCAACGGCCGCAATTGAACCGCTAGGCGCCGAGATCGAGGATAGCCGGCTCGTGGCCGCAGGCGTGCAAGAACGCCAACAGACCCGCGGGCGAGATCGCCGTCGTCGCCTCGTTATGAAGCGGGTGATAGTTGAGCGGATCGTGATCGAGCATCAACCGGTCGAGCACCACAGCGATGCGGGCCTGCGGGTCGTTGAGGACCGCAAACGGCGTCACCGCCCCGGGGGCGACGCCGAGGGCCTCTAGTAACAGCTCGGGTTTCCCGAAACTGAGCCGCGCCGAACCGATGAACTTCGGCAGTGCCTTGAGGTCTAGCACCCGGTCCTCGAGCGTCACCACCAGCCACAGCGCGCTCTTCTTATCCTTGAAGAACAACGACTTACAGTGGCCGCCCGGCAAGTTGCCGCGGAGCGCACGGTTTTCCTCGACCGTGTGTACGGCCGCGTGGCGGTGTGTCGTGACCGGGATTTCGAGGCTGGCGAGGCGCGCGAGTAGGACCTGTTCGGTAGCGGGGGCAGAGCGGTCGGGCATGATCGGTGGGATGAGGCGGGGCGGATAGGGGCTGGGCGGCGAAGTCGCGGGCGTTCAGGGGCGTGTGGTGGCGGCTAGCCGGCCCAGCATAGCCGAAACCCGCCGGGTGCGGGTGCTGGCGCTTTAGCGCCATTCGCGCATCCGGTGCGGTGCCGCGCCCAGCTTGCCAAGCCCCGCGCTATCGCTTAAATGGGCGGGTCTTACGCGGGCGTAGCTCAGGGGTAGGGCGCAACCTTGCCAAGGTTGAAGTCGGCAGTTCGAATCTGCTCGCCCGCTCCATTTTTCCTGCCTGAGGCCCCCGAATCCAGCGGGCCTTTTCTTACGGGTGGGCCAAGGATTGGCCTCCAAGGTCAACAGAAGCCCCGTGGTTACCAGCGGGTTACAGGACGGCGGGCCGCGTCGCCGCGTAAGGTCCGCTGTACCCCAGAAAGCGGACGTCGGGTGTCTTTTGTCGTTCGGTCCGCTATTGACCCATGTCGGACATAATGGCATTGCCGGTCGGCCGCTAGGGCGGGCAACCAAGAGCCCGTTGCTGGAAACCACTTTCGCGGTGGAAAACCTAGGATGACCCCAGGCGACCAATCTCGTTTGGTTGGCCCACCGTCACGTCGAGGTCTGTCACCAGGCCGTTGCCCAAGGAATAGATCCAGCCGTGAACGCAAAGCATTTGGCCGCGAGCCCAAGCCTCTTGAACAAAGATATCGGAGGCGATGTTACTCACTTGTTGGATAACGTTGAGTTCGCACAAACGGTTGAGGCGGGCAGTGTCGTTGGCTATCCGTTCAAGTTCGTCACGGTTCTTATCGCGGATCTCGCGAATTGGATGTAGCCAGTGGTCCACGAGACCTCGCCTCTTTCCGGCTACCGCTGCCGCTACGCCACCACACCCGTAGTGCCCTACCACCATTATGTGCTTCACCTTAAGCATGTCGATCGCGAATTGCAGCACCGAGAGGTAATTGACGTCCTGTGGAGGCGCGAGGTTGGCAACATTTCGATGCACGAAAAGTTCTCCGGGGCCGAGGCCAACGATCTCATTGGCGGGCACTCGGCTATCGGAACAGCCAATCCAAAGATAGATTGGGGCCTGCTGTTGTTCGAGCCGCTTGAAAAAGTCTGCATTGGCGGACTCCATCCGCTCCGCCCAGGCGCGGTTGTTTGTCTTCAGATGATCCAGCATGGGCGCCGTCCTCTCGCAAATCGTTGCGAGCTAATAAGCCAGAGGCGGTCGCGTCGGGTCAACATTACGGTCCCGCAGAGTAATGCCAAGTCCGCTTGTGGCTAAGAGCGGACCTCAGCGAGGCCTTCAAGGATGTCTGCTCTACTCCCAATAGTGTCTGACATCAACGCCCTTGGGACATATTGAGGTGTTTTCATAAGGGAGGATTTCTGCCTCATCTTCGTTCCCTTCGGTCACTACGATGAGCCAGAAATCGATGAGTTCGAAAGAGCCGGTGGAGAAGCTGGTTCGAGTGACACAGAAGGTACGGCGCGTCGGAAAGTTCGATGCCCAAATTGTTCGGAATGCCATTGCACACAACAACCCTAATCAAAT
>CAZTAK010000071.1:0-11531 GCA_964611585.1 uncultured Alphaproteobacteria bacterium | reverse complement strand
TAGCACTGGGCGCAGGCCCAGATTTTTTCCTGCATGGCGTCGTAGATGCCTTCGAGGTTTTCGGTCCACAGCAGCTGGACGATCTCGCGCGGACTGAAATCGTAGTAATGCGCCGCCGGGCAGGTCGCCGTGCAAATGCCGCAGTTTAGACAGCCGTGAAGTTCGTGGTCGTAACGGATGTTCGAACGGATATCGTCGAACACCTGTTCGAGTGTTTCGTAGGCAACGACGGGTAAGTCCGAACCCGGTTCGCCGATCGGCGTCGCTGCCTCTGTCATGCGCGCGTCCACGGCCTAGTAGGTCAGCACCCGGATGTCGTCTTCCATCACCTGTTCGATGACGTGGGCGCCGCCGACGATGCCCTCGCATTCCGGGATCAGGTCGTCCTCGGTCATGTCGAAAAGATCGAGATTGGGCGAACAGCAGTAGAACTTCACGCCCGCCTCGTGGGCATCCTTGATGAAATCGTAGACCGTCTTGGGTGAGCCATCCTTGACGACGAGCTTTTCGGCGACGCCCTTCTTCATCAGCTTGCCGGACGTAGCGGTACAGACGACTTCGACTTCGTATTCCATCGCCGCCGCGACGGTCGCCTGAAAGAAGGGCGCACCCAATTCCTCCCCGTTCCGGGGATCGGTGTTCACCATGATGATGACGAGTTTTTCGGCCATGCCTTCCCGCAATCCATTGTGCGCCGGCGCCGCGCCAGCATCAATTCTGTTTAATATTAGGCATTTCTTATTTACATGCCAAGCATCCCCCACGACCGCAGAAAACGGTTTTATTTCAAAACCTTGACTCTCTCAGTCCGGTTTGGACGAACCGTCGCGCATGAGCCCGGTGACCGCCATCAACCCCGCCATCAGCGAAATCAGCGCCGCCTCGATCTCGGATTGGGCGCGGCGGACGGCATCCATCTGTGCCGACACGTCTTCGTGCCACTCGCCGAATTCCATCACCAGGTCTTCGATCATGCCGGTCTTGGCGCCGGGGTGACCGGTGAAACCGAAAGCATTCTTGCCGATCTGAAACACGGCCGGCCCGCCCGCGTCGTCGGTTGCCAGGATCGTTGCGGCGGCCGGTGGCAGCGGCCGGTCGCGCATATAGACCGCAAGTGGAAACACTTCGGGAAGGTGACCGCCGAGTGCGTCCGCAACCGTGCGCCGCGCCCGCAATACGCCGAATTCGAGTTCTGATGCCGCGGCGCCTCCGCCCGACGCCCGCGCCAGAATCTGCGCGCCCAGTGCGAAACCGATAACCGGCCGGCCCTTGGCGAGAAAATCGCGTGCGAGATCGACCTCGGCCTCTAGGGTCGGCAGGCGCGGTTGGGATTCGCTACCCCATTGCCCGCCGCCGAGAACGATCAGCCCGTCCGCCTCGCCCGCGTCCGGCGGCAGGATGGTTCCCGAAAACGGCCGTAAGTACTGAAAGCCGATACCACGCCCCTCGAGGTGATCTTCGATCAACCCGAGGAACTCGGCTTCGGTATGCTGGAGGACGAGAACGGATTTCATGAGGCGCGCTGGCGTTGGTCAGACCGGTGTTAACACCATAGGAACGGGAGGGACGGTTTGACAACGGTGTGCCGCCCCGGCGCGATGGAACTGGACGCAAGGTGTCGGTTGGTGTCGTTTCCTCACCCAAATTTCCGCTGATAGCCAGAACCGAACCTGCCGAACTTCAGGGCTTATCAGTCTCGACACCCTTCTGTTGGGGCCGGTGGCCGTGCGGTGCCGTCGTGTTGCCGGTCGGTTGCCGCCAATCGGGCGGGAGCGTATGTTTCGCCTGCCCGCATTCGCGACCACAAGCGATCTTGAAGATGTCCGTCGTTCTCAGCAAGTTACGCCGTCTTGCCGATATCCACCTGCGCTCCGATGGCCGGATCACCGGCACCTACGAGTCGACGACCATCGAGTTGACATCGTTCTGCAATCTTTCCTGTCCGCTTTGCCCGGTCGCGCGCGGCGCCCGGACTGTTGAGCGGAAGCGCAAGCAGATCACGCGGGAAGATTTCGAAAAGATTGTCCGCCTTGCCGGTAAAATCAGTCGGGCCTTTGTGCTGTCGATGTGGGGTGAACCGTTGCTCCACAAGAATTTTGATTCGCTGCTGGATATCGTGCTGGCCGAGTGAAAGCCGATTTGGATTTCAACCAACCTCAACTATTCCACCCGCCTCGCTGAACAGTTGGCGGAAGTGCCGCTCCTGCATATCATTTGTTCGCTCGATGGATGGGACGAAGAAAGCTACAACACCTACCGTATCGGCGGCCGGTGGGATCGCGTCAACGAAAATCTGGCGATCCTGGCCAAGGGAAAATGCACGGTCTATCCGCAATTCCTCATCAACACGGACAACCAGACACGGATTGAAACCATGCGGGCCTATTGCGATGGATTTGGGCTTGACCGCGGCAATGTCTTGCTACCCCACATGGACGAGAACTTTCGCAACGGCGATATCGGTACAGTCCCCGGAAACTGCCACGCGCCCTACCGTGGGCTTCATTTCAATTCTGACAGTTACCTGTTGCCCTGCGCCGTCAATGTTGGCAGCGACCTTCGCCTCCCGCATATATAGAAGATCAGTACGACAGAAGAACTACTAAATGGCGCGGCGATCCGGGCGATGCGCAAGCAACTCAATCGCGACAAAAACCATTACGAAAGCTGCGCCTCATGTGCCGGGATCCGGTTCGAGAAAATCGTTCTCGAATCGACAAAGTCACGCCTCCGAAACATGTTCAATGGCGCGGCGTAGGCTCGGTCCTCGCGGAATTGCGGCCACTTGAGACCGCCTGGCCAGTTCTCGCTCATTGTGTTTCTGCGATTGTGTTTCTGCGATTGTGTGTCTGCGGCTGACATGCTGCGCGAAGTATCGGCCCGGCGGACTGACAAGCTCCCAAGGTCGCTCGGAATGATGCAAAGCGCAGATCGGCGCCCGCTTAGGGTCATTAACGGACCCTAGGCGCGTTCACACTGGATGTCCGCTTCCGGCCGGGCAAGTTTGTGACGACAGGCCGCTGCTATTGCAACAAATGCGGCAGCGCCAAGGTCAACGCCGGAAAGGCGATCAGCAGCGTCACCCGCACCACATCCGAGACGAGGAACGGCATCACGCCGGCAAAGGTTTCTTTTAGGTGCACGCCCTTTGCCATCGAGTTGATGATGAACACGTTGAGGCCGACCGGCGGCGTTATCAGGCCCACCTCGACCACGATCAGGGCGATAATCCCGAACCACATCTTGAGATCGGCTTCAGGCATTCCGAAATCGAGCCCGGCGATGATCGGCCAGAAGATCGGCACCGTCAGCAGGATCATCGCCATGCTGTCCATCACCGTGCCGAGCGCGATGTAGATCACGACGATCAGCAACAGAATGGCAATCGAACCGAGGCCGCTGTTGCCGATCAGTTCGACCAGATCCGCCGGCATCCGCGAAAGCCCGAGAAAGGCGTTGAAAAAATCCGCGCCCAAGAGGATCAAGAAGATCATCGCCGTCGAAACCGAAGCCGAAACCACACATTCGATAAACCCGCGCAACCGCAACCCGCCGCGCCACACGGCAATGATGAAGGTGCCAAGCGCCCCGACGGCCGCCCCTTCGGTGGGCGTAAACACGCCGAAATAGATGCCGCCGATGACCACACCGAAAATCAGGATCACCGGCCAGGTTTCGACCAGCGCACCCAGGCGCTGATGCCGGTTCGCGCGTGGCCCGACCGGGCCCGCCTCGGGCCTGATGCGGACATAGATCGAGATCGTCAGAATGTAGCCGCCCGCCGCCAGCAGGCCCGGCACCAGCGCGGCCTGGAACATGGTGACGATGTTGGCCTCGACCGCGATCGAATAGATGACCAAAACGACCGAGGGCGGAATCAGAATCCCGAGCGTGCCGCCGGCTGCCAGGGCCCCGGTCGCAAGCGCGCCGGAATATTGGAAGCGCCGCAGTTCCGGCAGCGCCACCTCGGCCATCGTCGCAGCGGTTGCCAGTGACGAACCGCAAATGGCGCCGAAGCCCGCGCACCCCCCGACCGCGGCCATGGCGACGCCGCCGCGGCGGTGGCCGAGAAAGGTGTTTGCCGAATTGAACAGCGCCCTGCTGAGACCGGCCCGGGCCGCGAACTGGCTCATCAGCAGGAACATCGGAATGATCGAGAGATCGTAGTTGGCGAACCGCCAATAGGCCGAGGTTTTGGCGAAGTTCAAGAGCGGAACGAACCCGGATATCGACATGTACCCGCCGACACCGACCGCAATCATCGCCACGCCGACCGGAATGCGAATCGCGAGCAAGCCGACCAGAACGGCAATCCCGGTCAGGGCAATCTCGAAACTGCTCAACGAACGGCCCTTAGAACGTCGCGCACCGTCGTATAGAGGCAACACAATGCGAGCAGCGCGCCGGCCGCCACCGCGAACGGAAACGGGATCCAGATTGGAAACCCGACGATGATCGATACCTCGCCGTATCGGAACATGTCGGCGCCGCCGAGCGCCATGCGCCACGCCAGCACGCCACCGATCACTCCCAGCATCGCAGAGCCGACCGCATCGAACAGGATTTGCACGCGCTCCGGCGCCCACGCCAGGAACAGGTCGACGACGACGTTGCCCCGCAGCAAATGGCAATAGGGCAGAAACAGAAATACCGAAATCGCCGTGCCGATGGCGGCGAGCTCGAAATCGCCGTAGATCGGCGACAGAAACAGCCACCGGCCGAGAATGCTGGTCACCGTCATGACCGTCACCGCGGCCATGATCGCGCCGCCGATCAGGACGAAGGTATAGGCAAGAAGATAAAGGACGCGGCCCGCGGGGTCGGCCGGCCGCACCGGCTGGAAATCGATTTTCGTCATGCGTATCCAGAGCGGTTCCGTTTCGATCGGAACCACTCTAGCTTTCTTGTCGCTCGACCCAGCGGACCCAATGGCCCGCGCCTGCGCGGGCGTTCCGCACAAGCGGCGGGCCGCCTTGCGGCCAGGGGCGATTCCAGACCAACTGGAACCCTCCAGGGGTGCGACTCTGACAATTCGTGCCCTTGCATATTGATTCCTCAAACTCAGGCCGCACCACCGGTGCTGAATTCGTGGCCGGGGTTAATCAATTGCAACATCGGGCCCCAATTCCGGCTCCAAGTCCACCTGCATCAATCAATGGATTCGGGCCCGCACCTACCCGAGCGCCTGGCGCGGCGCAATCCCGAACGGGCCGGATTACTGAGCGTACTTTCGCAGCAACGCCCGCGCATCTTCGAGCAAGGCGCGGCCGTCGATACCATTTTCATCCATCTCCGCGATCCAGCGGTTGATTACCGTCTCTTCGACCCGCGCCCGCAGCACGCCCACCTCGGCCGGCGGCAGCGAATAGAGTTCCCCCGAACTCGCGGCACTCACGCGCCCGGGAGCCTCGGCGGCATCCCACGCCTCACCGATCCAGGTGGCAACATTCTGCCCGGAATTGTCGTCGATTACCTTTTGGAGATCCGGTGGCAGAGAGGCATAGCTATTCTTGTTCATGGCAATGATGAATGTGGAGGTATTGATCCGCGGGTAGGCCGGGTCGTCGAGGTCGATGTGGTAGTCGACCAGTTCGTCCACCTTCAGCGTCAGCATGACCTCATACGGAATCATCACCGTATCGACGACGTTCTTGGACAGCATTTCCGGAATCTTCGGAACCGGCGCGCCAATCGGGGTCGATCCCATGGCTTCGATCAGCCAGGCGCTGGTGCGGGTCGGCGTCCGGATCTTGAGGCCCTGAAGATCGTCGGCCGTGCGGATCGGAACGCCGGAGTGAAACAACTGGCCCGCGTGCACATGCATGGCAATGATCTTGTAGTCCTCGTACTCGTCGCCATGCCTTGCGACGAAGTCGTTGAGGGCGAGATTTGTCGCCACCGTCGTGCTGTGCAGGAACGGCAGTTCGAACACCTCGGTCTTGGTGAACCGGCCCGGCGTATATCCCGGCAGCGTCCACACGAAATCGACCACGCCGTCGCGAACCTGGTCGATCAGCTGGGGCGGCGCGCCGCCAAGCTGCATGGACGGGTAAATGTCGATCTTGATCCGCCCGTTTGATTCTTCCTCGATCGCCTTCGCCCACGGCTCGAGCATGCCCCTTTGACCATGCGATACCGGCGGTAAAAAGTGGTGCAGTTTGAACGTGAACTCCTGAGCCTGAGCGGGCGTCGCCGCCAGCCCGGCGAGAATGCCGCCAAACAGAAGTTTCATTATTGGTTTTCGCATCAGAGTCCTCAGCGTCCAGTTGGAGCTTTTTTCCCTCCGGAGATGTGGCTAGACAGCTCGCGTACCGCCGGGTTCGCACCATCTGATTCCGCCGACGCCACTCGGTCTGGATATAATCATCACGATTCCGCCGCCGTGGCAAACGAAGGCACCGGCCGGACCGGGAGCCGCCGGGACTTCTCGATTGCGCGGCGGCGCCGGTGAGGTCGATGTTGTTCTTGAACGCCACCGGAATACCGCCGAGGAGACCCCGACCTGACCCCACGAAGTGGTCCAACTCCTATGGGAGAGCCCGGGGCCGGTCTCGATGTTTTCGATGTTGAGCCCTTGCTGCGCGAACACCCGTTGCGATCTCTGCCGAATACGGTCCCAAGTCCGCACCTCGGCTATGCGGCCACCGAAAATCTCGCCCATATGTACACCCAGGTGATTGAGGACATTCTCGCCTATGTCGGCGGCAATCCGATTCGCGTTTTAAGTTCCTGAAGCGATTCGCGGGCGCAGTTATGGAGGAATCGTATCGTGCCAAATACGAATAAGAAAAAGACGGCAGCGCAGGAAGCCATGCCGGACGCTCAGCACCTTATCGATTGCATTGAGACCTATTTCGCCAGCACCGATAACTTCGACGTGCAGGCCACACTCGGAACCATGACGCCAGACTGCATGCTGGAATATTTGACCGACAACAGGCGCTACGAGGGTCGTGACGAAGGCATCAAGGAATATTTCGAGGAACGCGCCGTAATGCTTGCCAGTGCCTGGCACGGAAATTTCTCGCATGTTGCGGATCCGGTACGCGGCCGGGTCGCCAGCCGTTTTGATGTTCGGCGCCGGGAGAAGGACGGCGAAATGGTGGTGCGGGACAACATCAATCTCTTTCAGTTCGAGAGCCGGCTGATCAGGCGAATCTCCGTCTGGAGAAGCGTTGCGAAAGCCGCCGATTAGCAGAAGTCTTCGCCGGGTGATGGACAGTGCCGCCTGACTTCGACTAGCGTCAATGCGTGAAGTCCCCCGCAGAGGTTGATTACATTATCGTCGGCGCCGGTTCGGCCGGTTGCGCCGTCGCCAACCGGCTGTCACAGGATTCATCCACTCGGGTTCTGCTGCTCGAGGCCGGCGGGCGGGACTGGAATCCGCTGATCCGGATTCCGCTTCTGACCCGTATCGCGTTTTCGCTTCCATCCCTCAACTGGGGTTACGAGACCGAGGAAGAGCCCCACCTCAAACGGCGCCGCGTTCCGTGGCCACGCGGCCGGGTGCTGGGCGGGTCGTCCTCGATCAACGGAATGACCTACATCCGGGGCCACCCCCGCGATTTCGATGACTGGCGCCAATCGGGTTGCGAAGGATGGTCGTACGACGATGTTCTCCCCTACTTTCGGCGGTCGGAACGGAACGCAAAAGGCGGGCCCTATCATGGTGCCGACGGGCCGATGGGGGTCAGCCGCTCGGCATTCGTCCATCCGCTCGATGAATGTTTCATGGGTGCGTGTGCCGCGCTCGGAAGCAACCCGACGACCGACTTCAATGGCGAAGCGCAGGAAGGCCACGGCCTTCACGACTTCACGATACTCAACGGACGGCGGCAGAGTGCGTCGGTTGCGTTCCTGCGGCCGATCAGCGGCCGTGACAATCTCAGGGTCGAGACGCGCGCGGTCGCGACCCGCGTCCTCATCGAAAACGGCCGTGCCGCCGGCGTCGAGTTCTCGCAACACGGCCAAATCCGCAGCGTGCGCGCCACCCGCGAGGTTGTTCTCTGCGGCGGCACGGTGAATTCGCCGCAACTCCTCATGCTGTCCGGGATTGGCGAGGGAGAGGCCCTCAGGGAACACAAGATTCCCGTCGCCATCGATCTGCCGGGGGTCGGGCGCAACCTTCAGGATCATCTCGGGACCTACGTCGCCCAGGAATGCACGCAACCGATCACCTTGCGCCAACAGCTCCGCTACGACCGGGCGGCGTTCGCGGTCATTCGGGCGCTCCTCTGGTCGAGCGGGCCGGCGACGGCAATCCCCATCAGTGCCTGCGCTTTTCTCAAGACCCGGCCCGACCTCGAAGTCCCGGATGTGCAGATCACCTTGATTCCCGGACTCGTGGTGCAAAAGCCGTGGCCGCGGCCGGACCGGGACGGGTTTCTGGTTCATGTCTATCAGTTGCGGCCGGAAAGCCGGGGCGATATCCGGTTACGCTCAAGCGACCCTTTTGAGCGGCCGGTCATTCGGGCCAACTATCTCGCCGCGGCGAACGACCGCCGGACGATGCGCGACGGGATTCGCATGGTTCGCAAACTCATTGCCGAAAACCCGTTCGATCCGGTCCGTGGGGCGGAACTTTCGCCAGGGCCGGCGGTCGAATCCGATGCTGCCATCGACGACTGGATCGCCGCATTTGCGACAACGTCCTTCCACCCCGTCGGCACCTGCCGGATGGGAACCGACCCTGACGCCGTCGTCGATCCCCGGTTGCGCATTCGCGGCATCGAGGGTCTTCGGGTTGCCGATGCCTCGATCATGCCGACCCTCGTCGGTGGCAACACAAACGCGGCGGCCATCATGATCGGCGAGAAGGCGGCCGATCTCATTCTTGGGCAAACGCCTTCCGGAGCGCGCTAGATCTGGAGTTCGATCGCCAGCCGTGACGACTCCGGGCGATATTCCTTCACTCAATGCGGCTGCAACAGGGGAACGTCATGAAACATCGAAGCTTCCGTGGGCGGATCGATTACATCCGCGACGGCGCCGGCAACTCCGGCCGCGAATGGTTTTCGGTCACGGTGCAGCCCAACGGGAATCGCACGCTGCGTGCCCAATGTGAAATGGACGATATCGGGTTGCTGCGCGATGTCGTCCAGACCCTTGACGGCGACTGGCTCCCTGTCGACAGCTTCGTGCGCCTGACCAAAGACGGCGAGTTCATGGGGGCTGGCTGGTTTCGCTTTTTCGATCGCCACGTCGAGTGCGAGGCCGTTACCGCCGCCGAAGGCCGGGTTTCGCAGAGAATCGAAACCCAAGGGCGGGCGCGCATTCTCGCCTCGCATCCGTTAATGACGGACGGATGGCAGTGTGCCGCTTTCGATCACGCATCCGATGAGCGCACCCAGATAATCAAGCCGTGGGTGAACTCGTCGCCGCGGCCGGACGGCGGTTCCGGCCCCCTTGCCGCCGTCGGCGAAAAGATCATCGACTACGTCGGCGAAGAAACGATTACGGTGCCGGCCGGAACCTTCGACACACGGCACTATCGCCTGCATGCGTCACAGCCCGAGGTGCCGGCGCTCGAAACATGGGTGTTTGGCGAGGACTATCAGTTCGCAAAGATGCGCTGGGATCTTCTGTCGTCGGACTATGTTCTCGCCGAATACCAAGCGGACAACGGCCCCTAACCCCAATCGCTCTAAGCAAGCCTGGAGTCCCGGCTACGCGGACCCGTCGACTCAGCTGCTTTCGGTTGGGGCGTAGGGATGGTTTTCGATCCAGTGCCGCGCAATCTCGATACGCCGGCACAGCCAGACCTTGTCGTGGCTTTGGACGTAGTCGATAAAACGCGCGAGCGCCGCAGCCCGGCCCGGGCGTCCGGACAACCGGGGATGAAGCCCCACTGACATCATGCGTGGAGATTCCTTCCCCTCCGCATAGAGGACGTCGAACGTATCCTTCAGATAGGTGTAGAACTGGTCGCCGGAGTTGAACCCTTGCGCGGTCGAAAAACGCCCGTCGTTGGCATCCATGTTGTAGGGCACGATAAGGAGCGCTTTGCCCTCGACCTCGACCCAATAGGGCAGGTCATCGGCGAAGGAATCCGAATCGTAAAGAAAGCCCCCCTCCTCGACCGCGAGGCGGCGGCTGTTGTCGCCCACCCGGCCGCCAAACCAGCCAAGCGGGCGTTGGCCGGTGGTGTTGATCCCGGCCTGGACCGCAAGCCGAATATGCTCGCGCTCGTCGGCCTCTTCAAACACAGAATAATCGACCCAGCGGTAACCATGCGTCGCAATTTCATGGCCGGCATCCGCCATCGCCCTGGCGACATCGGGGTTGCGCTCAAGCGCCATGCCGACGGCGAAGACGGTGAAGTGAGCCTTGCGTTCGGCGAATATTCTCATGAATCGCCAAATGCCGGCGCGACTGCCGTACTCGAAGATGGACTCGACCAAAAGGTTGCGGCGACCCGGCCAGGCGGAGAGAGAGGGATGACTCGGCATATCGGTCATTGTCCCCTCCGATCCCTCATCACCATGAAGCAAACAGTTTTCGCCACCTTCTTCGTAATTGACGACGAAGTTGACGGCGATGCGCGCGCCATTGGGCCAATTGGCGTTCGGCGGATTGCTGCCGTAACCAATCAGGTCGCGGGGATAGGGTTCTGTCGTCATGGCAATCTCCCTCCAGCATTGTCAGGACAAGGATACGAGGTCAGCCGATCCGGGCTGCCTCTACCTCTACACCGCGAGTCCGCATAGAGGAAAGGTTTGGCGTTTTGGTATGTATCGGTCGATCCCGGACGCTGAGGGCATCCTTATCGCCGACCCGCCGCAGATGGCGTTGTTTCAAAGTGCCCATCGCCAACGCTGGACCCGATCCGAGAACGATCCGGGCTTTGACCCCTGCGCGCGTCGCGGCGCAAAAGAGCCGCTTCATGGAACCGGCGGGATTACGCCGACACGCCCCAAAGGTCACACAAGCGGGTTCTCGCCACTCATGTAGATCGTCACCCGTTCGATTTTCCCATCTTCGATCTCGAAGAAATTGCAGTTGCGCATCTCAACGTGCTGTCCGTCGTCGTAGTCGTTGCGCGCCACGAATTGGGATGCGATTTTTTGCTTCTCGACGTCGATGATGTGGCTGAAATCGCCGTGGTAGATAGTTTTGATGTCTCCCATGAACCCGGCAAACATTTTCCGTATCTCGTCGTCGCGCCCCCGGTGCGAGACACCGGCTGTCTGTACCGTGAGTAATGCGTCCTGGGTAAAGCAGTCCAGAACCGAGTCGAGATTCTTGCCGTCGACGTTTTTGAAGTAATTCTGTACGACCAGGTCAACGAGTTCGGTGGCAGTTAGTTTCTTCATTGGGGGTTCCTCTCAGGTCGTTTGGCGCCATTCCTAATCCTTTTGGCCCGCATAGAACCGCGACCGCGCCGCTGACGGCCAAAACACCGGAATTGACAGGATTGCCAGGAGTCGATGGCGGACTGGCATGGTGCCCCCAGCCTTCCCAAAGAGCGAAGGAACTGAAGGCCAAAGGTAGCGCCGTGTTGGGCACTGCGCCGGGTCCTCGCTGCGCCCCCC
>CAZTAK010000070.1:0-11782 GCA_964611585.1 uncultured Alphaproteobacteria bacterium | reverse complement strand
ACGACCGGCGGGGTCTTCCCCCATTCTTCGAATCCTCCCGAGGCCATCAATACCGCAAATGCGCGCCGAGACGAAGCCCCGCGCAAGCGACGCCCGTGCGAAGCCGGGCGATGTGTGCTAGGATTCCGTGTCCGGCGATAGCGGGCGCCGCGCCAGGCCGTTGGGGGATAGTTCAACGGTAGAACACTCGGCTCTGGACCGAGCAATCCCGGTTCGAATCCAGGTCCCCCAGCCACCGCGCCATCATCGCGCCGCGCCGCGAATCGGAATCCGCGCGACACGCGAAACGCGTCGACGGCCAATTCGTCCGTGCCAAGGATTGCAGCCGATGCGTGGCCCCGCCTTGGCGGGACCACCGATTTCTGGCACACCTTTGGGCCTTGAGCGAAGCCGGCAAGCCGGGACGGGCACGAGCGCATGAGCGGGGCCGAAACCAAGACTTCCGAATCCGAGACCGATGACGGCGGGCGGGACTTCGTCCGCGACTTGATCCGCGCCGATCTCGCCTCGGGGCGGACCGCGGCCGTGGTGACCCGCTTTCCGCCCGAACCCAACGGCTATCTCCACATCGGCCACGCCAAGTCCATCTGCCTCAACTTCGGCGCCGCGGCAGAGTTCGGGGGGCGCTGCAACCTTCGCTTCGACGACACCAACCCCGTCAAGGAGGAGCAAGCCTTTATCGAGGCGATCGAGGCCGACGTCCGCTGGCTCGGCTTCGACTGGGGAGTGCACCTGCACTGCGCGTCGGACTATTTCGTGCAGCTTTACGAGTGGGCCGAGCACCTGATCCGCGCCGGCAAGGCATACGTCGACGACCTGAGCGCCGATGAGATCCGCGCGCACCGCGGCACATTGACCGAGCCGGGCCGCGAAGGCCCCTACCGCGATCGCTCCGTGCCTGAGAATCTGGATCTCTTGCGACGCATGCGCGCGGGCGAGTTCGCGGACGGCGCGCGCGTGCTTCGCGCAAAAATCGACATGGCGTCCGGCAACATCAACCTGCGCGATCCCGTGATGTACCGCATCGTGCACGCCGACCATCCGCGCACCGGCACCCAGTGGTGCATCTATCCCACTTACGACTATGCCCACGGCCAGTCGGACGCCATCGAAGGCGTTACGCATTCGCTGTGCACGCTGGAGTTCGAGGACCACCGGCCCCTCTATGACTGGTTCATCGAGAATTTGCCGGTGCCCTCGCGTCCGCGCCAGTACGAGTTCGCGCGCCTGAATCTCTCGTACACCATGCTTTCGAAGCGCAGATTGACCGAGCTCGTCCGGGGCGCCCACGTCGCAGACTGGGACGACCCCCGCATGCCGACGCTGGCAGGCCTTCGCCGGCGCGGGTTCCCGGCCGCCGCGATCCGCGACTTCGCAGGCCGCATCGGCGTCGCCAAGGCGAACAGCACGGTCGATGTGGCGCTGTTGGAGCATTGCGCGCGCGAGCTTCTCAACCGGACCGCGGAGCGCCGGATGGCGGTGCTGCGTCCCTTGAAAGTGGTGATCGAGAACTACCCCGAGCATGAGACGGATACGCTGGACGCGATCAACAACCCGGAAGATCCAGGCGCCGGAACGCGGCCGGTTCCTTTCTCGCGCGTCCTCTACATCGAGCGGGACGACTTCATGGAGGACCCGCCAAAGAAGTTCTTTCGCCTCGCGCCGGGACGCGAGGCGCGGCTGCGTTACGCTTATCTCGTCACCTGCCGAGAAGCGGTCAAGGACGCCGCCGGCGAAGTGGTGGAGTTGCGCTGCACGTACGATCCCGAAAGCCGCGGCGGCACCGCCTCCGACGGGCGCAAGGTAAAGGCGACGCTGCACTGGGTCTCGGCCGAACACGCGATCGAGGCCGAAGTGCGCCTCTACGACCATCTGTTCACGCGCCCCGATCCGGGCGCGGACGGCGATTTCCGGGACGATCTGAACCCGGATTCGCTAACCGTGCTCGAGCGTTGCAAGTTGGAGCCGGCGCTCGCGGCGATGCCGCCGGAGACCGTTGTCCAGTTCGAGCGCCAGGGCTACTTCTGCCTCGATCCCGAGACCACGCCCGAACGCCCCGTTTTCAACCGGACGGTGGCGCTGCGCGACACCTGGGCCAAGGTGAAGGCGAGAGACGGCGGCTAGAGAATTATCCACTCACGTGGAATCGCACCAACCCGCACCCCTTGCCGGCCCCCCAAGCGTACCATTCCGTGGGCAGCCGGGCGGGAGAGCGGGCCGGAGCCGAACAAACTGGCGCAGGAATGAGGGATGCCTGAATTGAACCCCGCCGCGCCCGGTTGAGTGCCGCAACCGCCAATAGCTGAGGGCGTTCGGTGAGTGCTGCGCGCAGCAAGAAGCGGACATCGTGGCGTGGGTTAAGAACCCGAAATCTCACGAAACCGGCTGTACGCAAAACCCCTTTCTCATCGACGATGATCGGTCTCGATCTTGCACGCAACCGGGGCCGGGCCGGTGCTTGCATCGGAACGCCTTGTTGGCACGAGCGGCGCTAAACGGCGAGGACGGTTTCATGGGCGGGCCGCATCCCAGTTTCCCTGGGCCTTGGCCCAGCGGTCTTCAGCCGCGCTCAGGTCCTTTTCCACCTGCCCCAAGTTCTTTTGCAAGGTGATCAGGTTCGCGCTGTCGCCCTGATCGTGATAGAGCGCCGGGTAACCGATGGCGCGGGTGAGATCTTCCCTTCTCGCTTCCAGCTTTTCGACCTCGGCTTCGGCACTCGCCAACTCCCGTTTCAGGTGCGCGACCGCCTTGCGCCGTTCACCGGCCTCGCGGCGGCGTTCTTTCTTGTCGTTTCCCGTCGCGCCGTTCGCGGCCTTCGCGCCGTTTCCGCCGCTGCTCGCCAAAAGCGCGCGGTAGTCGTCCATGTCACCCTCGAACGGCCTGACCGCGCCGTCGGCGACCAGCCAGAAACGGTCGGCGGTGAGCGCGATCAGGTGGGGGTCGTGGCTGACCATGACGACTGCGCCCTCAAACGCATTGATCGCCTGCACCAGCGTTTGGCGGGAATCGATGTCGAGATGGTTGGCCGGTTCGTCCAACAACAGGACGTGTGGCGCCTCGGCGCTCATCAACGCTAACAACAGGCGCGCCTTCTCGCCGCCGGAAAGATCGCCGATTTTGGTTTCAGCTTTTTCCCTGCCGAACCCGAACCGCCCCAACTGCGCCCGCACCTGGGTTTCGGTGTCGCGCGGGCGTTTGCGCGCCATCGCGATCAGGGGCGATGCGGCCAGGTCCAGTTCGTCGGCCTGATGCTGGGCGAAATAACCGACGCGCAACTTGCTTGACTTGCCGATCGTCCCCGCCATCGGTGCAAGCCGCCCGGCCAACAGCTTTATCAAAGTGGACTTGCCGTTGCCATTGGCCCCGATCAGGGCGATGCGATCATCGCCGTTGAACCGCAGCGTCAGGTTTTTGATCACCGCCAGGCCGTCGTAGCCGACCGAAACATCCTCTGTCGTAAGAAGGGGCGAGGCCAGCGTCGGCTTCGGCGCCGGAAAGGTGAGGGCGACCGCGCCCTCGTCTCGGTGTTCAGGGATCGGTTCCATCCGTTCCAGCATTTTCAGCCGCGATTGCGCCTGCTTCGACTTGGTCGCCTTGTAGCGGAAACGTTCGACGAACTTCATGATTCGCTGTTTTTGCGCATCCTGCCTGGAGCGAAGATTTTCGTTCTGGGCGAGACGCATGCGCCGGGTTTCCTCGAACCGGTCATAGTTGCCCGAATAAAGGGTCAGCTTGCCGTTTTCCAAATGCAACGTTTCTTCGGTCGCCCGGTTCAGAAGATCACGGTCGTGGCTGACCAGCAGCACCGTGCCCCGATAATGGCGCAGATGGTTTTCGAGCCAGAGCGTCGCCTCGAGATCGAGATGGTTGGTCGGCTCGTCCAGCAAAAGCAGATCGGGTTCCGTGAACAACAGCGCGGCCAACGCCAAGCGCATGCGCCAGCCGCCGGAAAAACTGTGGCACGGGCGCCGTTGCGCGGCCTCGTCGAAGCCGAGCCCGGCAAGCAGACGCGCGGCCCGGGCCGAGGCGCGGCTTGCCCCCTTGTCGTGCAAACGGATATGGATCTCGGCAATGCGGTGGGGGTCGGTCGCGGTTTCGGCCTCGCGGTGAAGCCGGGCGAGTTCTTCATCGGCGGCGAGCACGATTTCGACGGGGTTTTGGGGGCCGTCGGGCGCTTCCTGGCGGGTGATGCCGACCCGCCAGCGCGACGGGACAGAGATGGTGCCGGAATCGAATTCGATGTCGCCGGTCAACATGCCGAGCAGCGTCGTCTTGCCCGTGCCGTTGCGCCCGACAAACCCGACCCGGTGGCCCGGATTGATGGTGGCGCTGGCACCGTCGAACAACGTGCGCGGGCCTATGCGATAGGTGATCTGGTCGAGGCGAAGCATGGCAAGCCGTGTATCACGCCGAGGGGTGCGCGTGAACCGCCCGCACGCTCAGCAAAAAGGGAGGGCAGATCGAGCAAACTGGTGTGATCTGGAAGATGAAGGTTATCGTGGTACTTATCATATACGCGCGCCTAAGCCCGGTCCGCGCGGCCCTTATTAGATGCATGCTCAATTCAAAAGGAGGCGAAAATGAGTGAAAAGAGTAAGTGGGAAAAAGCAATATGCCGACAAATCGGACGCTCCATTTCCGATTCGGAAATGGCGGCGGCAGTAGCAGAGAAACGAAAAGCCGAGGATTCCGTGAACTGGCGAAAGCTAAAGCGCAGATTACGTAAGGCCATGAAGTCTGCGCGAAAGAAAGAGATTTCAAGCTGAGGCACTACCGGAGCGCGGGCGGTCTTGAACTTGGCCGGCCGGAAGCCTATATCAAGCGCCCACTGGGCCAGCTACCGCTTCAGCCGACCTTCGCGTCGGCCAACTTGGTTCCCTGCACCGTCACCGTTCCTGACAGCCTGGGCGCTTTTTACGCCAACCCGGGCGCCGTTCCTGCAAAACGGGCGGTCCGGGGCCGTCTCCGGCGATTGGATGCGGAGTTTGTTTTTTCAAAGGATTTGAGACGTTGGATATCCGCAATATCGCCATCATCGCCCACGTTGACCACGGCAAGACGACCCTGGTAGACGCGCTCCTGCATCAAAGCGGGGCGTTCCGCGAAAACCAGCGGGTCGCCGAAAGGGTCATGGACAACAACGAGCAGGAACGGGAACGGGGCATCACCATTCTCGCCAAATGTGCGTCGGTGGAGTGGAAGGGCGTGCGCATCAACATCGTCGACACCCCCGGTCACGCCGATTTCGGCGGCGAGGTGGAGCGCATTCTGAGCATGGTCGACGGCGTGCTGCTGCTGGTCGATGCCTCGGAAGGTCCCATGCCGCAAACCAAGTTCGTCACCCAGAAGGCTTTTGCCCTCGGCCTCAAGCCCATCGTCGTCGTCAACAAGATCGACAAGGCCGACACCAGGCCCGATGCGGTCCACAATGAGATATTCGAGCTGTTCTCCGTTCTCGACGCCAACGAGGAACAACTGGATTTTCCCATCCTGTTCGCGTCCGCCAAGGAGGGCTGGGCGTCCTATGATTCACACGTTCGCGGCGACGACATCTCCTGCCTGATCGACAAGGTCGTGGACTACGTCCCCGCACCCGATGTCGACCCCGACGGCCCCTTCCGAATGCTGGTGACGACGCTTGAAAGCGACCCATACCTCGGCCGGGTGCTGACCGGGCGCATTGCGTCCGGCTCGTTGTCCGTCAACGCCACAATTCAAGCGCTGAACCGCGAAGGCGGCAAGATAGAGCAGACGCGCGTCACCAAGGTGCACGCCTTCCGCGGGCCGACCCGCACCGAGGTCGCGACCGCGCACGCCGGCGACATCGTCTCCATCGCCGGCTTCCCGGCGGCGAGTGTCGCCGATACGCTGTGCGAACTTGGCGTCACCACGCCGATCCCCGCAGATCCGGTCGATCCGCCGACCCTGGCGATGGTGTTTTCAATCAACGATTCGCCGTTGGCCGGGCGCGACGGCAACAAGGTGACGTCGCGCGTCATCCGCACGCGGCTGATGGCGGAGGCCGAAGGCAACGTTGCTATCCTCGTGCGGGAGACCGAGGGCGGCAACGGCTTCGAGGTGGCGGGCCGCGGCGAGTTGCAGTTGGGCGTCTTGATCGAGACGCTGCGCCGCGAGGGGTTCGAACTGTCCATCAGCCGGCCCCGGGTGTTGACCCGCGCGGATCCCGACACTGGGAAGATGCTCGAGCCCTTTGAAGACGTGCTGGTCGACGTGGACGAGGAATTCTCCAGCGTCGTGGTCGCGGCGATCTCGAAGCGTAAGGGCCGGATGGAGGAAATGCGCCCGTCCGGCGGCGGCAAGGTGCGAATGCGATTCGTAGCACCCTCGAGGAGCCTGATCGGTTATCACGGCGAGTTCATGACCGAAACGCGGGGCACCGGCATCATGAACCGCATGTTCCGGGAATACGGCGCCCACGTCGGACCCATTGCTGGGCGCCACAACGGCGTGTTGATTTCCAACGCCGGGGGCAAAAGCGTCGCCTATGCGCTCATGAACCTGGAACCGAGGGGCGCGATGTTCATCGATTCCGGCGTTACCGTCTACGAGGGCATGATCATCGGCGAAAACAAGCGTGGCAAAGACCTTGAGGTCAACCCCATGAAGACCAAGCAGCTGACCAACATCCGGGCCTCGGGCACGGACGAGGCGGTGCGCCTGACGCCGGCGCGGCGTATGTCGTTGGAACAGACAATCGCCTATATCCAGGACGACGAACTGGTGGAGGTTACGCCCCACCACATTCGCCTGCGCAAGCGCTCGTTGAGTCCGCACGAACGAAAACGCCAGGCCCGGCAGGATGTGGCCGCGTAGAGCGTAATCCAAGCACGTGGAATCGCACCGGCCGGCACGCACCGCCCGGCACGGTCTACTCTCAAGCCTGAAGCCGACGTCAAGCACGGGAGAGCAGGCATTGCCCCGTGAATGTCGGCCGACCGGCGGAAACCGGTCGTACTTTGACACCCACCGGGACGACCGGGCATAGCCAACCTCGGACGTCAATCAGCCGCTTCGAGCGCCGCGAACCGGCGTTCGCGCCACGCGGAAACGATGTCTTATTACTCGGTTAGTCCGGCTTTGCGAAGGCCATCCACCAGCAAGCGCAGATAATCCTCTGGCACGCTTGGAAGGTGAGTGCGGACGAAGTCCGAGGTGATGCCGGGACGCGCCTTTTCCAAATCTTCGCGGGCGCGCCGCGCCTCTTCGGCACGCCCGAGATGGCCGAGCGCGCCGGTCATATAGACGTATCCCGGCCAGGGGACGCCCTTTCGAATTCCGGTCCGGCCCTTCTCTATTGCTTGCTCGTATTGTCCGAGAAAGAAGCGGGCAGCCGACAGGCGCGCATAGAACGGTCCGATCCCGGGATCGGCGGGGCTCAATTGGATGGCTTCCTCCATATGGGGGATCGATTCCTCCGCCCGTCCCGAGCGCGTCAACGACATCCCCAACAAACTGTGTGCAAGCGCGCAGCTTGGATTGATTCGGATCGCCTCGCGGTAGGCCGCGATGGCATCGTCGTTCTGGCGCTCGGGCGGCAGCGCCTGGCCCATGGCGATATGCGCGAAATGATCCTTGTCGTCCAGCGACACCGCGGTCTCCGCGGCCCGGAGCGCGGTCTCGCGGTCGGCATCGGTAAGATCGAGGATTGCGTCCTGCGCATAGGTCCAGGCCTTGCCGGCGTGGGCGCTGGAGAATTTGGGATCGCGCTCGATCGCGTGCTCGAACAGTCTGCGCGCCTCGAGAACGTCCTCCTTGGTGCGCCGGAAGATGTGGGAAATCCCGCGGTGAAACAGCTCCCAGGCATCGAGATTGTGGGTCGGCTCGGTCTTCACACGCTCGTATTCCGCCCGTCCCAATTCGGGTTCCAGCTGGGCGACGATGGTTCCGGTGATTTCGTCCTGCAGCACAAACAGATCCTCGAACTTTCGGTCGTAGCGTTCCGCCCAGATATGGTTGGCGCTCGCCCCTTCGATCAATTGCGCGGTGATGCGGATGCGTTCGCCGGCCTTGCGCACGCTGCCTTCGAGCACGTAGCGCACGCCCAATTCGCTCGCGACCTGGCGAAGGTCCGGCGAGGTTCCCTTGTACTGGAAGGTGGAATTGCGGGCGATCACGAAGAAGGTGCGAATGCGCGAAAGCGACGTGATGATGTCCTCGGCGAGGCCGTCTCCAATGAAGTCCTGGTCCGCGTCGCCTGAGAGATTGTCGAACGGCAGGACGGCAATGGAGGGCTTGTCGGACAGGGGTGTGCGGATGTCGGGCTTGGCACTTTCGGCGCCCAGGCGGATGGCATAGACGCGGACCGGATGGGTGACATGCTTGACCGTGTGTTCGCCCAAATCCTCGAACGGCACGTCGATGCGGTTTCGCACCAGGGCGTGCGTCTCGCCGGAGATGCAAATGCCACCGGGTTCGGCCAATCCTTCGAGCCGTGCCGCCACGTTGACGCCCTCGCCGTGGATGTCCTCGCCGTCATCAACGATGTCGCCGAGGTTGATGCCCATGCGAAATTCCAGGCTGCTCGCGCTCAGGCCCCCCTGCATGGCGATGGCGCAGTTGACCGCGTCTTGCACCGCCGAAAACTCCACGAGAAACCCATCTCCGGTGAGCTTGACGATCTTGCCGGAATCGGCCTCGATTTGCGGCTTGATCACGTCTTGGCGTGCGGCTTGCCACGCGGCGACCGTGCCGTCAGTGTCCGCTTCCATGAGGCGCGTGAACCCGCCACATCCGCGGCGAGAATGGCCGCAAGCCTACGCTGGACCGGTTGTTCCGCCATGCCCTCCCCATGGAGCGATTGCTCGTCCCCATATTATGACAAAACTGGGGCCTTACAATCGGCAATGGGGAAATGCTGAATGTCCGCCCCGAGTCATACCCGGTCGTTCATCGCGGTCTTTGCGATTGAAGGGCTACGACCCATGAGCGGGCGTTGCGGCGAGCAACCTGCCCTCAAAAGCCCATAAGCTAACCGCCGCCCAGGATCATCTCGGCCGCCTTCTCGCCGATCACGATGCAGGCCGCGTTGGTGTTGCCCGAGATCAGCCGCGGCATGATCGATGCGTCGGCGATCCGCAAATTTCCGATTCCGCGGACCCGAAGCCGGTCGTCGACCACGGCTTCCGCGTCCGCGCCCATCCGGCAGGTGCCGACGGGGTGAAAGATGGTCGTTCCCGTCTCGCGCGCGTATTCCAGAAGTGAGGCGTCCGATTCGGTCGACTCGCCCGGCGGATACTCGGACGCGACGTAGGGCGCCAACGTCGGCGCGCGCGAGATCCTGCGCGCGAGCCGAAGCGCGGCAACGGCGGTTTCCTGGTCGGCCTGCGCGCTCAAATAGTTGGGGCGAATCGCCGGCGCATCGCCCGGGTCGGGCGATCGGATCGCGAGGCTGCCCCGGCTTTCCGGGCGCAACTGGCAGACCGAGGCCATGAAGCCCGAGAAGCGGTGCAGGCCGGCGGCCGCATCCTCGGTGCTGCCCGGCGTGATGTGGAACTGGACGTCCGGGGTCTCGGAGCCCGCGCGAACGCGCGCGAACGCACCCACTTGCGACGCGGCAACGGCCATGAATCCCTTGCGGAACAGCGCGTACTCGAGGCCGATGGCGAGCTTGCGCAAGGGATTGTGTAGATAGTCGTTCAGCGTGATGGGCCGCGTGCACCGGTACATGGCCTTGATCTGATAATGGTCCTGCAGGTTGTCGCCGACGCCGGGCATGTCCGCCACCACCTCGATCCCGTGGCCGCGCAACAGCTCGGCCGGGCCCAGGCCCGAGAGCTGCATCAGTTGCGGTGTATTGACGGCGCCCGCCGACACGATGATCTCGCGGGCCGCCCGGGCGGTCCGTTCCTGGGTCCCGCGGCGGTAGACGACGCCGGTGGCGCGCGCACCATCGAAGACGATGCGGGCCGCGTGCGCGCCCGTCACGACGCGCAGGTTCGCGCGCTTCATGGCCGGGCGCAGATAGCCTACGGCGGCGCTGCAGCGCCTTCCATTCCGAGTCGTCAGTTGGTAGTAGCCGACCCCTTCCTGGCGGGCGCCGTTGAAATCGTCGTTCAGCGGCAGCCCGGTCTCGACGACCGCCCGCACGTAAGCCTCGCAGATCTCGGGCCGCATGGGCATCTCGGAAACCGCAAGCGGCCCGCCGACGCCGTGAAGGGCGTCGGCACCGCGTTCCTGGTCCTCGGACTTCTTGAAAAGCGGGAGCAGGTCGTCCCAGCCCCAGCCCGCGTTGCCAAGCTGGCGCCAATTGTCGAAGTCCTGGGGCTGGCCACGGATGTAGATCAGGCCGTTGATGGCGGATGACCCGCCCAGCACGCGCCCGCGCGGCCAGACGATCGAACGGCCACCGATACCGGGATCGGGCTCGGTCTCGTAGCGCCAGGCGAAATCCGAGCGGAAGGCGGTCCGGTAATAGCCGACCGGAATGTGGATCCAGGGATTGCGGTCGCGCGGCCCCGATTCCAAAAGCAGCACGCGGTTGGCGGGATCGGCCGTCAAGCGGTTCGCGAGAACACAGCCCGCGGACCCAGCGCCTACGATAATGAAGTCGAACGTCTCGTCCGGTTCGGTTTCCCGGTCCATCGGACCCCCCAAGGCGAATGCCGGTGAAGACCCTTTGTTCTTACGCGCCCGCCCGCGGAAACGTCAATGCCCGCCACAGGCCCCTGCCGCCTGCACCGGCGGGCAAGCAACGCTTCCGTAGGAACAGAAGACGCAGCAGTCACCGGCCTTGGGCTTGAGGACGCACCCGCACCCTTTGCAGTCGTAAAACCACTGGCACGCGTCCGTCGGCATTGTCTCGGTCTCGGCGTGCCCGCATTCCGGACAGGTGATCGTCGAGCTTAATTCGATCGGGCGGTTCGGCGTTTCCATAGTGCGTAGATCATGATTCCGAGGAACAGTGCGAGCGCAGGGAAGAGAACGTAGTCGAGCATGCCGATCACGGCGGAAAGGCCGATGGCGCCAAGCAAAATGACGAGCACGGGCGTGAAGCAGCAAACCGCCGCGACAACCGTTCCGACGATGCCGATACGCATGAGCCTGCGCTCGTTCATGGGGCCAGGGTGACGAACGTTGGCCGATAGGGCGCGGGCGTGCTCAGGTTGCCGATCCAGGCGGCGCCCACGCCCGCCGCGCAACACCCCGCGCCGCCGGGCGGAGCCGGGCGCTCCGCTAAATACCCCGCGCCGACGGGCGGAGCCGGGTGCTCCGCTGCACCCTCGCGCGCGATCGCGCTTACTTCGCCTCCAAGCATGGTCCGTCACCTCGCTTGTCCCACCGAACACCGGAGTCTACAATCCGTAGTCGCTACAGGATCAAGCGAAAACTTCGCGGAATTTTCGATGACCGCCCCTGACGGCCCGAGGCGCGAGCGCCGCACCATCGGCGTGCTCGCGCGCCAAACCGGTTGCCACGTCGAGACCATACGCTTCTACGAGCGCATCGGCCTCTTGGCGCCGCCGCCGCGCACCCAAGGCGGCCACCGCGTCTTCGACGATTCGCACGCAAGGCGGCTGGTCTTCGTCCGCCGCTGCCGCGAGCTCGGGTTCTCGCTCGACGACGTGCGCGGCCTTCTCGGCCTCGTGGATACCGGCGACGTCACTTGCGCCGAGGTCAAGGCGCTCACGGTCCACCATCGTGACGCGGTCCGCCACAGAATCGAGGACTTGCGAAGGATGGAGGGCGTGCTCACGGACTTGGTTCAAATGTGTGCCGGCGGGACCGCACCCGACTGCGCCATCATCGAGACGCTGTTCGAGCC
>CAZTAK010000069.1:0-11802 GCA_964611585.1 uncultured Alphaproteobacteria bacterium | reverse complement strand
TTCTGTTTGACGGGACGATGATCGATTCGCGCCATACATTCGACTTAAAGACGAACCGCGACGCGGTCAAGACAAAACGACGCTCTATTGTTACTTTTTACTTTGGAAAGGAGATAATGACTTGGGTTTTATTTGCTAAAATTTACCCGCAATTTTACTCAAACCCGGTCAGATGGCGCGGCTGTGACGGCCGACGCCGGTGCCGAGGTAGCTGTCGAACGTCGCGCACACCGCCCGGACCGCCGGCCGCGCTTCGTCGGGCACGGTAATTCGGCGCCCGTCGATGCGGACCAGTCCGTCCGACTCCAATCCATGAAGCGACCTGAGCGAGTCCGCGAACGGATCGAGCCCGCCCGGCGGCACGCGCGCGGCATCATCGAGATCGACGGTCAGATAGCACATCAATCGGGAAATGATCTCGCGCCGCACGCGGTCGTCGGGCTTGAGCGCAAGTCCGCGGACGGTGGCAAACCGCCCCGCCCGGATGGCCGCGCGATAGGCGGGCACGTCGGGCGCATTCTGCACGTAGCCCTGCGGCAGTGTGCCCAGCGCCGAAGCGCCGAGACCGATCAGGGCATCGGCGGCGTCGGTCGTGTAGCCCTGAAAGTTGCGCCGCAGTTGACCGGCGCGCGCCGCATGCGCCAGCGAATCGCCCCCCCGCGCAAAATGATCGAGGCCGACGGCAACATAGCCCGCCTCGCCCAACCGCCGCGCCGCTGACCGGTAGAGCTTCAATCGCAGCGCCGGTCCAGGCAACGCGCTGTCGTCGATCAGTTTCTGGTGCGGCTTGACCCATGGCACATGGGCATAACCGAACAGCGACACGCGGTCGGGTTCCAGCGTCAGCGCCTGGTCGATGCTGTCCAGCACCTTCGCCTCGGTCTGATGCGGCAGGCCGTAGAGCAGATCGAAACTGATGCCGGTAATCCCCGCCGCGCGCAACCAGTCAACGGCATCGCGCGTTTCATCGAAACTCTGAAGCCGGTTGATGGCGCGCTGGACCTCATCGTCAAAATCCTGAATGCCAAGGCTGGCACGGTTTACACCGCCCTCGCCGAGCGCGACGGCCCTTTCGCGGCTGAACCGGCGCGGGTCGATCTCGACGGCGATTTCGGCTGCCTCTGAGAAATCGAAATGGCGCCGCAAGGTGTCGACGAATCCGATAAAATCGGGCCCCGATATCAATGTCGGCGTGCCGCCACCGAAATGAGTGTGCGTGACCCGGCCCTTGTGCGGCAGCGCGTCGGCGACTTGGGCGACTTCGGTGGCTACCAGATCGAGATAATCGCGCACCGGGCCGTAGCGGTTCACGACCCGCATCTGGCAGCCGCAGAACCAGCACAATGAGGCGCAAAAGGGCACGTGGACATAGAGCGACAACGTCGCCTCGCGCGGGATGCCGCCGAGCCACGAGCGGTACTGGGCCTCGTCGACGTCGGCCGCAAAATGGGGCGCCGTCGGATAACTGGTATAGCGCGGGACCGCAGCGTCGTACTTCAAGAGATCCGAATCGTCCATGCGTGTTCCCGCAAGCTAGAGTAGATTAACTCTAAAGTAGGTTTGGGCTCGAACCGCCGCAAGCGGACTGCCGCGGCATTATGTCGCAGCCAGCGTCGAATGCCCCGCAGATTGCCTCAACGCCTCGATTATACCTTGCTCCAAGCCTGTTTGCAGCGTCCCGCGTCAAAGTGGCACGAGCAACCAACCGGATGCCACGCCTATAATCGGGTCATGATTCATGGTCATCCACAAACAGCGATTGCCATTCCCGGCGCCGACGCGGCGAGACCGTTCGAGCGCCGCACCGGGATTTCCGAAGACGACTTGAGCCTGATCGAGTCGATCGATCCGTTCCGGCCGCTGTCACAGGATCTGGTCCGCACCCTTCTCCAGGAAGCCTCGGTGCGGCGTTATCCGCGCCATACGGTGCTATTCGTCCAGGACGACAAGGCCACCCACTTTCACATCGTCTTCGAGGGCTGGATCAAACTGTTCCGTCAGAGCAACGACGGTCACGAATCGGTCATTGGCGTTGCCGGCCGCGGAGACACATTTGCCGAGATGGCGATTGTCGAGGAAGAGCCCCATACGGTGACCGCAATCGCGATCGCCGAAGCCCGCGTCCTGGCGGTTCCGGCCGCAGGGTTCCGTCGCCAATTGTATGCCCGCCCCGAGATTTGTCTTGAGATGCTGGGCGGGTTCTCGCGAAAAATACGCCAGCTCGTGAATCAAGTGGAACGTCTGATGGTGCGTTCGTCCGCCGAGCGTCTGGCCTTTTTTCTGATCGATCTTTGTCCGGACGGGGACGGGCCCGCCACCATCCAACTGCCGTTGGACAAGGCCGTCATCGCCGGAACCCTGGGAATGCAGCCCGAAACCTTGTCGCGTTCGTTGCTGGCCTTGCGCAAGCTCGGCGTCGAAACTCACGGCCGGACGGTGGTGATTTCCGATGTGGGACGGCTACATCAATTCAGCGAGGGTTCGGAAGCCCGCATCGCCTGACCGCGCGCTGGCGCGAAATATCTTCACTTTTTAGCACCCGGGCAACATTACGTTTCGGCGTCCAGCGAAGCCGCTCGCCGGTATTTTTTCGCCGCACTGACGCCGGCCGAACCGTGTACACACCGTCTTCTTCACCCTGTCATGCGGCGCGACGGTAACCACCGACGGCGTCGCAATATCTTTGGCATGCACGGATCTCCTAGAGCTTTTCCCGTTCGCATGCGCTCACGCGAAAGGCTCTATCCCTTTTACATAGAACGCAAATCGTCGTCGCCGGCGATTCCGCCGGCTCGGGATTTGCGCTAGGCAGGCACGGCGTGTTTGCCGCCCCGATCCAAAGCGTTTCAAGCGCGGATCAATCGGGATAGGGAATCTTGCGCCGCGTCGCCATGCGGCGGCCGATCGCGCTCAAATCCGTCTCGGACAGCATCTGCCGCGCCAACGGAAGGACGACACCATTCTCATAGAAAATATGGCGGCGAAGGGACTCCACGAACGAGGCGACGGCCAGCATGAACCCGGTGGGGTCGGTCTGGCGACGGCCTTCGATGATGGCGTCGAGGGCCGCCAGCACGCGATCGGCGAGCGCGCCGTCATCACGATGACCGTTGGTAACACGCGAACTCATGACACCGGCGGAATCCTCGGCGCCGACACGAGCGGCCAGCACCGGCAACAGGTCGAGCCGCTCGTCCGCCATGTGAAGCGGTAATTCCTGATTCAGGTAGCGGCTGATACGCAGCGCCGAATCGGCCGCACCGGTATCCGCCGATGCCAGCACCAACCGCTCCAACAGGTCGCAAACGACCCGCTGCCGGTAATGGTCTGCAAACAAAAATTCGACCGGTTCCCGCAACAGGTTGTCTGGAATCCGCTCTATTTCAGCCGGGCGGACGGTCAAAAGTTTAACCAAACCAGTCTCCCCGTTCATTCGCCGCCCATGGTGTCGAGCGTGTCGGCGCGCCGCCTTGACCGGAATCAAAACCGGATTGGGCCGAGGGGCGACTTTGCGCCGCCGGCACGCGAAAGTGAGCGTACACGCGACAAATGGCCGCAGAGGCGTCGACCCTTTTTTTGGGATCGAATGCACCACCCACACTTTTTGACTTATCGGCGCGGCCGCTGGCGCCGCACCCTCGTGCCCTAAACCTGGGTTCATCATGACTACTCTAGAACCCTTCTATCGTGTCCCTCGTGCCGGGCCGGATCTGCGGCCCGGTGTTGCCTTCGTCTTCGCATTCGTTGCCGCCATCCTTCTGACGGTCGCGATGCCGGCGCAGGCTCAAAGCCCCGCAGAACGCATAAGCGCGCTCGAACGGATCATCGCCGAGCAACAAGCCCAACTCGAAGCGCAGGCCCGATTGCTGGCCCAAATTCACGCCGAGCTGCAAGGAATGAAACGGTCGACCGAAGATGCCCGCAGCACCGCGCAGGCGGCGCAGGTCGTGGCCGAGGAGAACCGCGAAAATCTGGAAAACCGCGGTTCGGGCCTTGTGGCGTCAGGCGGCGACAATCTGGAAGTCACTCTGTACGGGCAGGTCAACCGCGCCCTCCTCTACGTCGATGACGGCAACCAAAAGGACGTCTTTCAGGTCGACAATGACAACTCGTCGACCCGCATCGGATTCAAAGCCACCGCCCAAGCGACCGACGACTTGAGCATCGGCACGAAGATTGAGGTTCAGTTCGAATCGAACTCGACCGCCGATATCAACCAGTCGCAAAACGGCGCGACTATCGGCAGCAACAGCTTCACCGAGCGGCACCTCGATCTGTTCTTTTCCAGCGAACGTTTCGGCAAATTGTCGATGGGCCAGGGCTCGACCGCCTCCGACAACACCGCCCGCGTGGATCTTTCCGGCACAACGGTCGCAGGCAACGCGGCCGTGGACGAATCGGCGGATGGATTATCGTTCGTCACCAAGGGCACCGACAGCATCACCGGCAACCCGATGATCGGCAACGTCTTCAACGAGATGGACGGGCTCAGCCGCACCGACCGGATTCGCTACGACACGCCTGCCCTCAACGGCCTCAAAGCTGCAACATCATGGTCCGACGGCGGCGCCTAGGATGCCGCGTTAGCCTACAGCCGCAAAGACGCGGGCCTGACGGTTGGAGCCGGGCTTGGCTTTGCCAACCAGTCGAGCACCTCGACGAGTATTGAGTCGCAGATCGACGGTTCGTTTTCGCTTTGCCTCAACAGTGGATTCAACGTCACCGTCGCCGCGGGCCAACGCAATGCCAAGACGGCGGGCCGCAACGACCCAGATTTCCGCTATGCCAAGCTGGGCTACATCGTCAATCTGACTTCGTTGGGTTCGGCGGCGTTTGCAATCGACTACGGCGATTACAACGAGGTCGCGCAGAACAACGACGACGCCACATCGTGGGGATTGATGGCGGTGCAGAACTTTTCGGACTGAGGTACCGATATCTACGCGTTGTTCCGCAACTACGAACTGAGCCGCACCAGCGCGTCTTATGACGACATTGACGTGTTCATGGCGGGCGCGCGGGTCAAGTTTTGAACCGGGCCACGACAAGCCGACGCGCATGGCTGCGAACCATCCGGATCGCGGTGGCGGCAGGGTTGCTGATCCTTGCCGCCGCCTGCGCCGCCGGAACGCCTTACACCTATACCCCGTCCGATGCCGGCAAAGAGGGACCGGGCCTGTTCAGTGGCGAGAAAGGTGAATTCGTTCTGTACCGGCGCTAGGTCGGCGCCGGCCGGTCGAGCGGCAGTTCAAATGGCCTAACCGGCAAGGCGCCCCCCGTTCCGCAGTATTTCCAGAATGGGCGGACCTTGGTCCGGCCGCATTCGCACCGGACGGGTCGCGTTCGCTTTCCAAGCGCGCCTCTTGTGGGCAGCGAGAAAGTCCCTCGGTGTTGGCGACAGGAAAACCCCCCGGCCATCATCATACCGATAGCCGGGGGGTGCACTGTTTCGGTCAGTTGGTCGGGGCGCTCAGGCCGTTGACCTTGCCGATGGTTGCGTTGAACTTCTCAGCGCAATCGGAGCCGCACCGTTCCGCCCAACGGGGCAGAACCGTTTCCAGCATGATCTGACGCCTGAGCTCCAGATCTTCGGCGGAAGCATCGATACGGATCATGCCGCCGGGCTCGCCCTCCGGGCAGGGACCGGTGGTGTTGCACAGAATGCCGAGTTCGCCTTCGCTGCGGTTTAGAGCCCACATTGCGTCCTCGTGCGCCTGACTATTGTCTTCGAACAGCTTGCGCACGTCGGCATCGAAGCTGTTCCAGGCATCGATGTTCACGACCGTCACACCGGCCGCGAAGTTGAGCGGCAGGGTGTAAAGATACTTGGCGCCTTCATACCATTTCGCCGAATAGCCGCCGAGTGTGCCGGTAATGGCGCAATCGATGACACCCTTTTGCAGGCCCTGCTGAACCTCGCCGAATGACATCGGGATGCCCGATGCGCCGAGGTGCGACAGGAAGTCGGACTGCGAGGCGCCGGAACTGCGAATTTTCCGGCCGCGGAGATCGGCCAAATTTTTGACCTCGTCCCGGCAATAAAGAATCTGCGCCTGGAACGACTGCATCGTGAGGATCTTGAGGCCGAAGTTCTCTTCGTAGAATTTCTCGAGCACCGGCCGGAACGCCATCGTAACGTCGTGGAAGTCATCGATCGTCGGCGACATGCCGGCCAAATCGGTGGTGTCATTGATCGGCGCCTCGCCGGAGACGTGACCAAGCTGGAACGACGCGAAACTGACAGTCCCTCGTTGCGCCAGCCGCAACCCTTCGGGCCCCTTGAGGCCCATTTCGTTCCAGCCCTTGAAAACGACTGAAATCTGGCCGCCGGACTTGGCCGGGATCACCTCGGTCCAATAGGGTTTTTGAATTTCGCGGAACTGTGTCGTCACGCTGACGTTGCCGATAACGACGATTTCGGTCTTGGGGAATACCCCGTCCGGTTCGTCGGCCAATGCGGCCGATCCGGCTGCCGCCACGAGGCCGGCGGCAAATACCGCTCCGAGCGCCTGGATTCTCGAATTACGCATACCTGTCCTCCCATAAGGTCTTATTGGTGGGCCCCGAACGCGCGGGACCCGGGCCGAGTTCAAAGCGGTACTTTGTGAACCTCCTACAAACGGACCTCCCTTCTAATTGAATGTGCGGGGTAGCAACAAAGCCATATCCGGGAACGCGAGCAGCAGCAGAAGCATGCCGATCATCATTATCAGAAATGGCAGCGACCCCATAACTACGTCGCGGAACGGACCGCGCCCGCGCACAGCCTGAACCACGAACAGATTGACGCCAATGGGCGGCGTGATCAAGGCCGCCTCGATCAGAATCATGAACACAACCCCAAACCATATTTGGTCGAACCCGAGCGCCAGAATGACCGGCACGACGATCGGCGTTGTCGCGATCATCATCGAGAGTGTTTCCATGAACATGCCGAGGACCAGATAGAACGCGATGATGGCCAGCATCGCGAGCGTCGGAGAGATGTTGAGCCCATCCATGAACTCGTCCACGAACTGGATAATGCCCAGCGCCTGCAAAACGAAATTCAGAAAAAACGCGATCACGACAATGAGCGTCACCATCGCCGTCGTCCGCATCGTGCCTTCGAAGGCGGCGAGCAGCACCGATTTGTTGATGCGCCGGCGCCAAAATCCGAACCCGAGCGCGGCGACCACGCCCAGTGACGCCGCCTCGGTCGGGGTCGCCAGTCCGGCATAGATCGACCCAACCACCACGAGAAACAGGGTGATCGGCGGCAGCAGGTGGACCAGCGAACGGAACCGCTGGTTCCAGGTCGATTGGCTGCGGGATCCGCTCAACTTCGGTTTCACAATGCAAGCGATGAGAATAGCGAGCGAGAACATTGCCGCCAGCAAGACGCCGGGAATCATCGCCGCGAGATAGAGATCGGTCACCGAACTTTCGGTCAGCACCGCATAGATGATCATGTTGATACTGGGCGGTATCAGGATTCCGAGGGTGCCGCCCGCGGCGAGCGAACCCAGAAACAGCGACGGGTTGTATTTGTGCAATTCTATATTGGGAATCGCGACCGTGCCGATGGTGGCGGCAGTCGCCACGCTCGATCCCGAGGTTGCGGCGAACATGGCGGTTGAGGCTATGTTGGTGTGCATCAACCCGCCCGGCACCCAGTTGACCCAGCGGTCGAGCGCCCGAAACATGTCCTCGGCGATTCCGGTACGCAGCAGCAATTCGCCCATCAGAATGAACAGCGGCACGGCGACCAGCACGAACTCGGTACTGGCCGACCAGGCGACATCGCCGAGCGCCGGCAACAGCGGAAAGAACGAGAACACCTCGGCCAGAAGGACCGACATAATGCCGAGGATGGCCGCAACATAGATTCCCGAGGCCGCGAGAACCAGCAAGACGACGAGGGCGAGCCAAGCCATCAGTGGGGGTGTTCCGGGTTGCCGGGGGCGTCCTTGCCAGCGGTCGCGTGCAGGGCCTCATCGATTTCCGCGTCTGCCTCGTGCGCAGCGATCCCGATCAGGGCTTCCACCGCCTTGAGGTCCGTGCGCGCCAGCGAAATCAGGCCGCGGACGAGATAGATGAGGCAAATGGCGGCGAACCAGGTCAGGCCAAGCGACCAGATCGACTGCGGAATCACCAGCGGAACCGCCAGTTCCGACGCCGACGCCGCACCGAGCCGGGTCGGCCCCGGGAAGCTCAGGCTTTGAAACGTGGTCGACCAGGCGTAGTAGCAAAAAATGACGGCGATCAGCGACAGAAGCGCCACCGAAACGATGTCGAGCAACGCGCGTCCCAACGGCGGAAAGCGGGCATAGATCACGTCGATGCGAATATGGGTCTTGGTCGTAAGGGCGAAGGCGAACGAAAACGCGACCGTCACGGCGTAGGTATAGATCGTGATCTCGAAGCTCTCGAAGAAATTGTCGTTGAAGATGTCGCGCGCAAAAACATCCAGCGTTATCAGGATCGCGCACGCCAGGATCAGGCCGCCCGAAATCCACGCAAATAGCCGGGCTAAGCGTTCCAGAAAGCCTTCGCGGACACTATGGTCGGAATTCTGCAAACCGTCAGGCCCAGGCGGCGGACACCGGCTTTGCAAACGGTTCCGCTACAAAAAAATCGGCGGTCGCGATGGACTGCCCCGTCGCGATGGACTGCCCCCATGACCGAGTGTGCCCCGCCTGCCCGGTGCAGTCAACACGGGGCCCGGCACGCAGAAGTTGCTCGCCGGCGCGCGATTGCCAGCCGGTAAAACGATCAGGTAGGTTGACCGAACGGAGAGCCGCGTCCCAACCGCTTCAGTGGGGCACCCGGGCCGGGTCTTCCGTCTGGCGCCGCTGGATCGAGGAGTACCGTCGATGGATATCGAACGCGGGTTCGTCCGCATCGCCGAGGGGCAGGTTCATTTTCGCCGCAATGTGGGCGTGGACAAAGCGCGCACGCTGGTCATGATCCACATGTCGCCGGTGGCGAGCGGCTTTCTTGTGCCACTGATGGAGGAACTCGGAACCGCGCGGCCCTTGTTCGCCCCCGATACGCTGGGCAACGGCGATTCGGCACCCGCCGCCGAGACGGATCCGGAGATTTCCTATTTCGCCGATGCGCTGGGCCGAACGCTTGACGCCATGGGCCTTGAGACGGTGGATATTTACGGCGTGCGCACCGGGGCGATGATATCGACGGAACTCGCCATCGCCCAACCGGACCGCATCAATCGACTGTACATTGACGAAT
The DNA here is from genome assembly GCA_964611585.1 of uncultured Alphaproteobacteria bacterium. Taxonomy (GTDB): domain Bacteria; phylum Pseudomonadota; class Alphaproteobacteria; order SHVP01; family SHVP01; genus CAZTAK01. The sequence continues at coordinate 2,571 of CAZTAK010000069.1, read as the reverse complement.
TGCCGATGCTGGGGCCGGGCGAACGCAACCGCGCCGCAGGCGAGCCCTGCCCGCCCCCCGACGCCCAAGGCCGCCAGCTCACCTGGGCGTTCCACGTCATGAAAGACCACTGGATGTTCTACCCTTGGTGGTCGCGCGACGCCGCCCACCGGATGCCGTGGGACCCGCGCTCGGCCGATATGCTGCACGACCAGACCGTCGAAGTGCTTAAGGCAATACGGACATTTCATTTGTCCTACAGGGCGGCAATGCGCTGGCCGCGTGACGAACGTGTCACACAGATCCGGGTTCCAACGACGGTTTTCCACCAGCCCGACGCCGAGATGTACACCGACATGCACCCGACGGCGGACGCCATTCCCGGCGCCGAGATCGCGGAACTGCCTCCGGGCGACCTCTCGCCTGCGGCCAAGGCTGCGGTTCTGCGCGTGCTTCTCGGCCGCGGCTAGAGCTTTTCCCGTTCGTATGCGCTCACGCGAAAAGCGCTATCCCTTTGACATAGAACGCAAATCGTCGTCGCCGGCGATTCCGCCGGCTCGGGATTTGCGCTAGATACAGCTACCATTCGAGATCAGCCGCCTCGGCCAGAAGGCGAGTGTACGGCGCCGCGGTGCGGCAGAATTTGGCAAACGTGCCGATGAACCCGGGGGCCGTGGCAACTGCCTCGGTCATATTGGCAACGACAATAAAGTCTTTGCGTTTCAAGTCTTCGATCAGGGGGTGATCGGGGTCGAAGCCCCGGGGCGGGCGCACCAGCGAGCCGCCCGTGAATTTGGCCGCGGCGCGCAGCGCCTTGGACCCCGTAACCCGTTTCCACTTCGCCGGATCGGCGACGATGGCGCCGCGAATTTTCGCCAAGGTCGGTGCGTCCGGGTGCCACAGGCCGGACGCCATGAAGGCGCCACCCGGTTCAAGATGCAAATAGAAACCGGGCGTGTGGGCGTCCTTTACGCGCACGTTACGGAACTGAGCGCCCGCATTGGTTGTAGGGCGTCTTGTCCTTGGCGAACCGGACGTCGCGGTAAATGCGAAACAGCGATCCGCCGGATTTTCGGGCATCGGCGACGAACGCCGGGCTGATCTTCGCCAGATACGGCCCGAAGTCCTCGACAAACCGCAGCATCGGCTCGCGTACGTCGTTTTCGTAGCGCTGCTTGTTGGCCTGAAACCAGTCGCGTGTGTTGTTGTTCCTGAGGTCGCGCAGGAACGAAAACAGCGCGCGGTTGAAGTGCGGTGCGGCGGTTATTTCGTTTCCCCCCTGGGCATTGGCGATAATGAATCGGGCGCGCGGCTCGCAAACCGGACTCGCGGGCCGGGCCGCCTGCGCGTAAAATAGTGGCTTCGAGTTCGGATTGCGAGGAGTTGCATGTTCTACCGCCCTGAAGACGGCCACGGCCTGCCCCACGACCCCATCAATGCCCTCGTCGCGCCGCGCCCGATCGGCTGGATATCGAGCGTCGACGCAAAGGGGCGGGTCAACCTGGCTCCGTTCGCGCTGTTCAATATCGTCGCCTACCGGCCGCCGCACGTCATGTTCGCGCCTACCCCCAACGACGACGGCTCCTACAAGGACAGCCTCAACAACGTGCGCGATACCGGCGAATTCGTGGTCAACATGGCGGTGTGGGCCTTACGCGACTCGGTATGGCTCTCGTCGACCCCGGCACCGCCCGAGATCGACGAGTTCGAGGTGACGGGACTCACCAAGACGCCGAGCGAGCTCGTCACCCCGCCGCGAGTAGCGGAAAGCCCGGCGCATATCGAGTGCCGGGTGGTCGAGATCGTGCGCCTGCCGCACGACATCGACGGTGTGTTCAACCATGTGATTATGGGGCGCGTCCTCGGCGTTCACATCGACGACTCGATTCTCGATGACGGCATGGTCGATCAGGCGCGCGTCCAGGCGATGGCGCGGCTCGGGTACACGGCCTATACCCGCGTCGCCGAAGTTCACGCCAAGCCGTTCCCGCGATGGCCTCCGAAGGGTTGACGCAAGTCGTGGCGCTGCACGGATCCCGGGGCCCGTATTCGGAATCGACAGGAGCGCCGTTCAGTACGCCCCGCTCTAGCGCAAATCCCGAGCCGGCGGAATCGCCGGCGACGACGATTTGCGTACTATGTCAAAGGGATAGAGCCTTTCGCGTGAGCGCATGCGAACGGGAAAAGCTCTAAGGGTCGTACACCGCGCCGAGGAACAGAATCGAGCCGGTTTCGTCATCGACGATGGCCCACAGGAACGGCCGGTCGGCAATGAACTGGAAGGGCGGCTGGTAGCTCTCGATGGTAGCACCGATGGCGGTCGCTGCCCCCGCTTCGGTGCCTCCTCGTCCACCGCGACGAACACAGAATGCGCCACGTCGTCGATGGCGAAGGCGCGGTCGCCAACGGCCAGGGCGCTGAAATCAGCAATCGAATGCTCGAATGCAGGCCCCATTCCGAGCGCGGCCAGGGGCCCCACCAATGATCCCTTCCACTCAACGGTAAAGCGCGGCAGGCGAACTTGACCCTTGAGAAACTCGTAAGAACCGCGCCAATCGTCCCACGCTCCGGTCCCAAGCTGGGCAATCACCG
>CAZTAK010000068.1:0-11875 GCA_964611585.1 uncultured Alphaproteobacteria bacterium | reverse complement strand
CGCGCGTGGCCTGCGACCTCGGCCGGGACACTGTGGAAGTCGAGTTCCGGCCGCTGGTATTCGAACTGGATTTGAGCATCCGGCTCAGCGCCTGGATCAACGGCCACCTGTACATCGACAAGCTCGCATTCCGGGAAGGTGCGCAATACGTCGGCGGCATTACCGACCTAAAATTTGAGGAGAATGGTAGCGCCTTCACGCTCAGGGGCTGGTCGCGATTCGATACGCCGCGCAAACAGACAGAGCTTCGTTTCACCGAAGTTTTCTTCTTCTCCGAGTTTCTTGGGTACGGGCGCCCGCCGCTGAGCGATTTCACCGCCGTGCTGAATGAAATGAAGGAAGCCTCGAAGGTCGATTGACCCGCTTCGCAACCGGCGGCCCAATCCACGCCGCAACCGCCGCCGCGCCGAAATGGCGGTGAAGGGGCTCGATCCCGAACACAAAGACTTCTTCTTCACCACCGATCCGAAACGGACCATCGCCTTGGCCGACGTGCTGATGCGGTTATAATGATCTCTACAGTATTTCAGGAAGAATTTCCCGCTGATTGGATCGCGAGCGAGAATTTGCGGAAAGGGTCGCAATGCCGGAACCCTGCAAACTGATTCTTCACCGAATCGGGCGGATCGCCTTCCTTATTCAAATTGGACTGGCAATTTCGGTCGCGGAAGTTTCGTCGACCCGAGGCGATACTGTCATCCCTGTTGTTCGAGTTTCTTGCATGCCGGAGCTTGGGCGGCTCATTATCGAGCAAGTCTTTGTAACTGGAGAACGGCACTCCGGAATCTCGAAGAACGTCCGCACGAGATTGCGGAGAAATTCGGAATCTACGAACTTTTCCCGGGAAATCCGGTAGTAGGGGGCACCTGCAAGATCCCGGGATATGGAATTGAGTATTCGCTGGCGGGCGGTATTGCCGTGCCCTGTTCGGCGGCACTAACCGTCCAAATGGATATGCGGATCAACAACGTCCCGGTTATCGAAGCGCTCCTGTACGACGAACGTTGCACTGACCGGGGTTTTCTTTCGTCGGTTTCGGTAAAAAATGACGGGTATGTCGTTTTTGTTGGAGAAGCCGGTACTTCGATCTCCAAGCATTTTCCGTTTCGGGTGGCGCTCGGTATGGAGCAGATTCGAACAAGTCCGGTGAGCGAATTCGCCGATGTGATGGAGGCCCATAAACGCATTCGGGGAGAGTGATGTCTGGGCCCGCACAAGATATCCGTCTGAATTGAAGAACGCGGCACGCGCGGATTGACCCGCGCCGCAACCGCCGCCGTGCCGAGATGGCGGTGAAGGGGCTCGATCCCGAATACAAGGACTTCTTCTTCACCACCGTTCCGAAACGGACAATCGCCTTGGCCGATGTGCTGATGCGGTTACAATGATCGCATGACGCTTGGCACGGGATTCCTCTGGTGCATCGAAATCTGACAACGGGGATTGTCGCGATTCTTGCGGTCCTGTCCTGGACGGGTAACGGCCATGCCAATTCGATAGTGTCTATTGTCGAAATCCGGTGTTTGCCAGAACTTGGCATTTTCACCCTTCGGGAAAACATCATTAGAGGTAGAAAGGCGGAGCGGGCGTTCGACGAGCGCGCCGACGAGATCGCCCGGTCGCTGGGCATTTACAGTATTTGGGCGTTGGTCGATACCGAGATCGATGATTCGGGCCGGCTTACCGTGACCGGCACCCGCACGGCACGCGTTGCCTGCGACCTTGGCCGGGATACGGTGGAGGTCGAGTTCCGGCCACTGGTATTCGAACTGGATTTGAGCATCCGGCTCAGCGCCTGGTTCAACGGCCACCTGATGATCGACAAGTTAGCATTCGCTAGCGGCGTTCTTCCGTTTGTGGGTGGCTTCCATACGCTTGAATACCGGGAGAACGATAGTGAATTTCTTCTGATGGGTGGATCGCGTTTCGATACGCCGCGCAAACAGACGGTCCTTCAGATTAGCAAGCGCTACGATTTCTCCGAGTTCCTTGGGTACGGCCGGCCGCCGCTGAGCGATTTCACCACCGTGCTGAATGAAATGAAGGCAGCGTCGTTGGTCGATTGATCCGCGCCGCAACCGACGGCCCACCCCGCGCCGCAACCGCCACCGTGCCCGGCGACGCGCCGTACTGACCGCGCGCGCGTTGTGCCCGCGACCCGGGGCGGCTATGAAGGTTTCATGCTGTTCTGGTTCTCTAAGGTATTCTGGGTCGTGGTGGCGCCCGGCAATCTCGCGCTGATCGTCGCCGCGGCGGGCGTCCTGCTGATGTGGACGCCGTGGAAACGCACCGGGCGGCGGCTGGCGACCGTAGGCGCGCTGGCGTTGCTGGCGATCGCGATCCTGCCGCTTGGCACCTGGCTTGCGCGCCCGCTCGAAAACCGCTTTCCCGCGCTTGCCGAGACGCCGCCGGTGGTCGACGGGATCATCGTGCTGGGCGGGGCGTCGCGGACCGGGCTGACCGAAAGCCGGGGCCAGCCAGCCGTCAACGATTCCGCCGAGCGCCTGCTCGCCTTCGCCGAACTGGCGCGCCACTATCCGCGGGCGCGGCTGGTGTTCACGGGCGGCACCGGCTCGCTCGATCCGGGCGAATTGCGCGAGGCCGATGTCGCGCGCCAGGTCTTGATCCGGGCCGGGCTCGATGTCTCGCGCGTGAAGTTCGAGCGCGCCTCGCGCAACATCTACGAAAACGCGAGCCTCGCGAGACAGGTCGCCGATCCGGCGCCGGACGAAACCTGGATGCTGGTGATGTCGGCGATGTATATGCCGCGCGCGGTCGGCGTATTCCGCGAGGCCGGGTGGCGCGTGCTGCCGGTGCCGGTGGATTACCGCACCGGTCCCGGTCCGGGTTGGGCCTATGGGTTCAACCTCACCCGGCGCGGCGATTTTTTCAGTGTCGCCCTGCGCGAATGGGTCGGGCTGATCGCCTACCGGGTGCTGGGCCGCACCGACGCCTTCTTCCCCGGTCCCGATGACGGTTAGGGGCGCGCGTGTTCGTCGCCCTTCGCCGGGGGCTCGAGCGGATCACCTGCCGGGGCCCCGGCCGCTCCGGTGTTGTTTTTCCGGTCCCGATGATGACAGATAGGCGCGCCCGTACTAAAGGGGCCGCGCGATGACTTCCGGATCCGATTAATGACGTGGGCGCGCACGGCGCGGGTTGCTGCTGTGGGCCTCGCCCTGCTGCTGGCGGGCGCGGGCGCCGCGCGCACGCAAACCCCCGTCACCATCGACGAGGACGCCTGGCTCCGGTGGCTCGCCGAATTCCGCGCCGAGGCGCTGTCGATCGGGTTTCCGCCGGCGGTGGTGGACGAGGCGCTCGACGGAATCCGCCCGGTGGTGCGGGTGATCGAACTGGACCGCAAGCAGCCCGAGTTCACCCTTACCGTCAACGAATATTTCGACCGCATCATCCCGGATTTCCGCGTCCACCGCGCCCGCGACCGCTACGCCGAGCACCGCGACCTGCTCGACCGGATCGCCGCCGAGAGCGGTGTTTCCGCCGGCATCATCGTTTCGCTGTGGGGAATCGAAACCGATTTCGGCCGCCTCACCGGCGGCTTCAAGGCGATACCGGCCCTGGCGACGCTGGCCTTCGACGGCCGCCGCAGCGCCTATTTCCGGCGCGAACTGTTCGGCGCCCTTCAGATTGCGTTCGAGGGCCACAAGCTGCCCGCCGAAATGAGCAGTTCCTGGGCCGGGGCGATGGGGCAGATCCAGCTCATGCCGACCAGCTTTCTCGCCTATGCCGTCGATGACGACGGCGACGGCCGCCGCGACGTGTGGACCAACCCGCGCGACGTGTTTGCCACCGCCGCCAACTTTCTCGCCACCGAGGGCTGGCGGCCGGGAGAGCCTTGGGGCTACGAGGTTTCGCTGCCCCAGGATTTCGGCCACGACCTCGGCGGACTGGGAACCCGAATGCCGGGCGCCGAGTGGGCGGCGAGGGGGGTTCGGCGCAGCGACGGCGGCGCCCTGCCGGACCTGCCGGCTTCGATCCTGATTCCAGACGATGTCAGCGGCCGCGCCTTTATCGTCTTTGAAAACTTCCGCAACATCCTGAAATGGAACCGGGCGAATTACTTCGCCCTTGCCGTCGGGCTTCTTGCCGACAGAATCGAAGACCGCTAAAGTACAACATAGGCCAAGTTAATGAACCTGGCCCACCAGATAAGGGACGACACTGGCCAAAGAACAAAACCGGTCGAAGGTGCGCGGACGGCTCCGCCAAGCGGTGATCGCGCTGCTTGCTCCGTTCGTGCTGGCGGCGTGCGCCCAGACGGAACTGGCGGTACATGCGGTCAAACAGATCGCGGCTCGCGGCGGCGACGCGCCGCCGACGGAGACGGTTGCCGCCGAACCCGGTCTTAGCCCCGAGGGCGTCCCCATCGGCCCGGGCGGAACCTTCAAGATCGGCGACCCCTATACGGTGATGGGAGCGCGCTATGTGCCCACGGCCGATCCCGATTACGACGTAACCGGAATCGCCTCGTGGTATGGGGACGATTTCCACGGCCTGCTTACCGCCAACGGCGAAACCTACGACATGAACGCACTGACGGCGGCGCACAAGACACTGCCGATGCCGACCTACGTGCGCATCACCAACCTCGAAAACGGCCGCTCACTGGTGTTGCGCATCAACGACCGGGGGCCGTTCGTCAACCAGCGGATCATCGATGTCTCGCGCCGCAGCGCGCAACTGCTGGGCTTCCATCGCCAGGGCACGGCCCGGGTGCGGGTGCGGGCGATCACAGCGGTGTCGGGCGATTCGTTCGTCGCCGAACGGCCCGTGACCACGCCCGAGGAACGGACCGCGGCCCAAGCGGCACCCGTCGCCGTCGTCGAGACCGAAACGCTGGCGCCGCCCGAAGGGGTCGAGGAATCGCCGCGCCTGGTCGGCGGCGCGGATCCGGCGGTTTCCAATGAGCTGGTGGGCGAGACGAATATCTACATTCAGGCCGGCGCGTTCGCCAATTTCAGCAACGCCAACCTTCTCAGCGCGCGGCTTCACCAGTTTGGGCGCTGGCGCGTGACATCGGTGATAATCGGCGGGCGCGAGTTGTACCGGGTGCGGTTCGGCCCGCTGGAAACGGTCGAGGACGCCGATCTGCTGCTTGCACAGGTGATCGAGAGCGGGCATACCGATGCCCGGATCATAGTCGATTGACGCGCAAGATTTAGCTACGTCCGGGGCCATCCGTCCCGACATAATGTGGTCGCATTTGCCCGCTACTCCGGTTCAACATTCAGTGCAACGACGAATTCAGGGAAGAGCCAGGTGAACGCAGTTCTTGCGCGTGTGCATGTCTTGTTTGCGGCGGCCGGTGCGGTCTTCGCCATGTTGTGGGTGGTGCCGGCGGCGGCGATCGAGAGCGTTGCCCGGCAGGCCCTGCTGATCGACGTTGAGACCGGGACCGTGCTGTTGGAGAAGGAAGCCGACACGTTGATGCCGCCGGCCAGCATGAGCAAGCTTATGACGGTCTATCTGGTGTTCGAGCGGCTCAACGAAGGTTCGCTCACTCTCGACGATACCTTTGCGGTAAGTGAAACGGCCTGGCGCAAGGGCGGATCGAAAATGTTCGTCGGCGTCGATACCCGTGTCCGGGTCGAAGATCTGTTGCGCGGCGTGATCGTCCAGTCGGGCAACGACGCCAGCATCGTTCTCGCCGAAGGGCTGTCGGGAACCGAAGATGCGTTTGCCGAGGAGATGACCCGGCGGTCCCGTGAGATCGGTCTCGTTGACAGTGTCTTCCGCAATGCGACCGGCTGGCCCGATCCCGAACACCTGATGACCGCGCGGGACCTCAGTATCCTCGCCAGCCGCGTGATCCAGGACTTCCCGCAGTACTACCCCTATTTCGCGGAGAAGGAATTCACCTACAACAACATCAAACAGGGTAATCGAAATCCGCTGCTCTACAGGGATGTCGGCGCCGACGGTCTGAAGACCGGTCACACCCAGGATTCCGGTTTCGGTCTGGTGGCGTCGGCGGTCCGCAACGACCGCCGGCTTATTCTGGTCATCAACGGCCTCGATAGCGTCAACCAGCGCACCCGCGAATCCGAGCGTCTGCTCGACTGGGGATTCCGCGAGTTCAAGAACTACGAGCTTTTTGAGCCCGGCGAAACGGTCATCGATGTTCCTGTGTGGCTGGGCGAGGACGACACCATCCCGATCGTCCTCGAAGCGGGTCTGACGGTCACGCTGACCCGCGCCGCGCGCCGCGGCCTGAAGGTCGCCGTAATCATGGACGGTCCGCCAGCGGCGCCGGTCGCCAAGGGAACCGAGATCGGACGGCTGGTGATTTCGGCGCCCGACGCGCCCGCGATCGAACTGCCGCTGTTGGCCGGGCGCGACGTCGGCCGGCTTGGCGTCGTCGGCCGCCTCGGTGCCGCCGTCGGCTATCTGATCTGGGGCCAGGGCGCCCCTTAGTGGCGCGACTCCGACATTTCGATCCCTCGATGTCAGCCCGCGCCACCAGGCTAACCTTTGGATTTTGTTCAATTTATTTCGACATTTGGGCCCAATTCCATCGGCACCAAATGCCGGAATTGAACTCTTAGTGTGCCGGGCGTGACGCGCGGCCGCTTCATCACGCTCGAAGGCGGCGAGGGAACCGGCAAATCCACCCACGCCGCCGCCCTGTGCGAGGCGCTTGAGCGCCGCGGCATCGACACCTTGGCGACACGGGAGCCGGGCGGTGCACACGGCGCCGATGAGATCCGCAAACTGCTGGTCGAAGGCGAACCAGGGCGCTGGGATCCGGTCAGCGAACTACTGCTGCACTATGCGGCGCGGCGCGAGCACGTGGTCCGGACGATCCTCCCCGCCCTTGAAAAGGGGCTCTGGGTCGTCAGCGACCGCTTTGCCGATTCGACGCTGGCCTACCAGGGTTATGGTCACGGGCTCGGCGCCGAGGCCGTCGCCCACGTTCACGCCGTGACGGTCGGCGATCTCAAGCCGGACCTGACGGTCATCCTCGACCTTGACCCGGCAGCGGGGCTGGCCCGGGCCAGCCAGCGCGGCGGCGGCGAGGACCGTTATGAACGCATGGCGCTCGAATTTCACGGCCGTCTGCGGCAGGGATTTCTTGAGATTGCCGAGGCCGAACCGGACCGCTGCGTGGTGATCGATGCAGAGCAGGACGTGGCGTCAGTTGGCGCCGCGATCTGGCGCGCGGTCGAATCCCGTCTTAATCTGCCCTGATGGCGGCCCGCAAGAAAACCGACGACGAGCCCGATCCCTTCGATCCGCGTCTCAATCCGGACCTCGAAGGTCACGACGAGGCCGAGGCCGCACTGGCCGCAAATCTCCGTTCGGCGCGCCCGGCGCACGCGTGGCTGATTACGGGTCCGCGCGGCGTCGGCAAGGCGACGTTCGCCTTTCGCGCGGCACGGTTTGTTCTGGCGGGAGCGGGAGCAGGCGCGGCGCCGTCCGCGTCCGGCCTGTTCGGCGACGAGGTGCCGGCTTCAGATGGCGCGCGGCCGCTGGCGCGGCCAATGGCGATGGCGCCCGGCGGGGCCCGGGCGATGGCGATGGCGCCCGATCATCCCGTGTTCCGGCAGATCGCCGCCGGTTCGCACGGCGGCCTCAAAGTGCTCAAGCGCGAACGGTCGGAAAAACCGCCGAAGGAAATCAGGACCAAAATTGTCGTCGAACAGGTGCGCCGCCTGAACCCGTTTTTCGGCACCACGGCGGCGGCGGATTCGTGGCGCGTGGCGATCGTCGATTCTGCCGACGAGCTCAATCGCAGCAGCGCCAATGCGCTTTTGAAGTTACTTGAAGAACCGCCTCCTAAGAGCTTGTTTTTACTCGCTTCCAACGCGCCAGGACGCTTGCTGCCGACGGTGCGCTCGCGGTGCCGGATTCTCAAGCTGCGGCCGCTTGCCGACGCCACCGTGGCTCGGGTTCTGGCGGCGCGCATGCCGGACCTTGACGCCGCCGACCGGACGGCGCTGGCAGCCTTGGCCGAGGGCAGTCCAGGGCGCGCGCTTCATCTGGCGGGTGAGGGGGGGCTCGACCTCTACCGCGAAATGATCGGCCTGATCGATACCGACAGGCTCGACATCGCCGCGGTTCATGCCCTCGGCGACCGGCTCAACCGCAAGAACGCCGAAGGCGCCTACCGCGCCCTGACCGGGCTGGTTCTGCAATGGCTGGAACGCTTGGTGCGGGGCGCCGCCGTTGCCGGCGAGGCGGTGCCGGAGTTGACCGCCAACGAGGGCACGCTGCGCCAGCGGCTTCTGGCGGTCCGCGGCCTTGAAGATTGGCTTGAGGTGTGGGAGAAAGCCGCGCTTCGGGTTGCCGAGGCCGATGCCGCCAACCTCGAGCGCAAACAGACCGTCATTAGCCTGTTTGCCGCCATTCACCGGGCGGCCCACGTTTGAGCTTCCGGCGGCAAGCGCCGCGATACCTGCCATGACAAAACCGTTCTATATCACGACGGCGATTTCCTACGTCAACGGCCCGCCCCACCTCGGCCACGCCTACGAGGTGATTGCCACCGACGTGGTTGCGCGTTTTCACCGCCTCGACGGACGTGAGGTGTGGTTCCTGACCGGCACCGACGAACACGGCCAGAAGGTCGCCCGCACGGCGCGCGAGCAGGGCAAGGAACCGCGCGCCTTTGCCGAGGAAATCGCGGCCGCGTTCGAGGCCATGACCGGGTTGCTGAATATTTCCAACGACGACTTCATCCGCACCACCGAACCGCGGCACTTCGAGTCCTCGCAGGCGATCTGGCGGGCGATCGAGAAGAACGGCTACATCGAGGAAGGCATGTACGCCGGCTGGTATTCGGTCCGTGACGAGGCCTATTTCGGCGAAGAGGAACTCACCAAGGGCGAGGATGGCAAATTCCTCGCCCCGTCGGGCGCCGAGGCCGAATGGATCGAGGAGCCGAGTTACTACTTCAAGCTGTCGGAGTTTGGGCAACGGTTGCTGGATCATTACGCGGCGCACCCGGATTTCATTCAGCCCGAAAGCCGCCGCAACGAAATCGTGCGTTTCATCGAGGGCGGCCTGCGCGATCTTTCGATCTCGCGGACGACGTTCGATTGGGGGGTGCCGGTGCCCGGCGCGCCAGGACACGTCATGTACGTCTGGCTCGACGCGCTAACGAATTACATTACCGGCGTCGGCTACCCGGATATGGATCCGGAAAAATTCAAAAAATACTGGCCCGCCGACGTGCACATGATCGGCAAGGATATTGTTCGTTTTCATGCGATCTATTGGCCCGCGTTCCTGATGGCGGCCGGAATCGAACCGCCCAGAAAGGTGTTCGGCCACGGGTTCCTCAACCTCGAAGGCGAGAAGATGTCGAAGTCGGTCGGCAACGTGCTCTCGCCCGAGGCGCTGGTCGAAACCTACGGCCTCGATCAGATCCGTTATTTCCTGCTGCGCGAGGTGCCGTTCGGCCAGGACGGAAGTTTTTCCCACGAAGCCATCGTCGGGCGCATCAACAATGACCTTGCCAACGATTTCGGCAATCTGGCGCAGCGGGTGTTGTCGATGGTCCACAAGAATTGCGGCGGCGAGGTGCCGGAGCCGGGCGCCCTCGAACAAAAGGACGAGGACCTGCTCGAATCCTGCGAAATGCTCCTGGCCGACATGCGCGAGTGGATAACGCGCGAAATCGGCCTGACCACGTGCCTTGCGGAAACCTGGCGGGTGATCGGGGATGCCAACCGCTACGTCGATGGCGAGGCCCCGTGGGCGCTGAAGAAGACCGATCCCGCGCGCATGAATACCGTGCTCTATGTGCTGGCCGACTCGGTGCGGCGGTTGGCGCTGCTGACGCAGCCGTTCATGCCCGATTCGAGCGCCCGGATGCTGGATCAGCTCTCGGTGCCGAACGAGGCGGAGGCGCGTCAGTTCAAGGCCTTGCTCGGCGCACCGCTGCGACCCGGCACGCCGTTGCCGAAACCGGAAGGCGTGTTTCCGCGCTTCGTCGAGGATGAGGCATGAGCCTGGTCGACAGCCATTGCCACCTCGATTTCGATGTCTTTTCGGACGATGTGGACGGGACCATCGAACGCGCGCGCGGCGCTGGCGTCGAAACGATCCTGACCATCGGCACGGTGCTGGCCAGGTTTTCCGGTGTGCGCGCAATCGCCGAAGCCCATGACAACGTGTTCTGCACCGTCGGCGTTCACCCGCACGAGGCCGATGCCCACGAGGGCGTGAGCGCGGCGGACCTCAAGGCGCTCGCCGATCACCCGAAGGTGGTCGGGATCGGCGAAACCGGGCTCGATTATCATTACGAGCACTCCGACCGCGGCCATCAGAAGGCGTGCTTCGCCGTCCATCTCGAGGCGGCGCGCGAAACCGGCCTGCCGGTGGTGGTCCATGCCCGCAACGCCGATGAGGACACCGCGGCGATCCTGAAAGATGCCTGTGCGGGGGGCGGCCTCACCGGCGTGATGCATTGCTTTACCGCGTCGTACGCGCTCGCCGAGACGGCAATCGAACTCGGGTTCTACGTCTCGTTTTCCGGCATTCTCACCTTCAAAAACGCGGAAGATCTGCGCGAGACCGCCAGGGCCCTGCCGCTGGATCGTCTGCTGGTCGAGACCGATGCGCCGTACCTCACGCCCGTGCCCCACCGCGGCCGCAGCAACGAGCCCGCCTTCGTCGCCCATACCGCGGCCTGCCTTGCGGAACTGAGGGGAATCGAGGCGGAGGCGCTCGCCGCAGCCACTAGCGCGAATTTCTTCCGTCTGTTCGCCAAGGCGCGCCCGCGCGCGGCCGATGCCGCCGCCTGACCGGCACGCGCAGGCAACGCTGATGCAACGCCCATGAAGGTCACCATTCTCGGCTGCGGCATCGCGCGGGCGGCGTGCCCCGCATCGGCGACGACTGGGGCCAATGCGATCCCGGAGAACCGCGCAACCGGCGGCTCAGGCCGTGTCGATTCTGGTGGAGGAGGCGGGTCTGCGCATTTTGGTCGATACGACCCCCGATCTGCGCCAGCAATGCCTGACCGCCGGTTTCGATACCCTCGATGCGGTGCTGTTCACCCACTCTCATGGTGACCATACCCATGGCATCGACGATCTGCGCTACTTCTCGAAAAAAATGGGCGACAGGCAGGTCGATATCTATGCCGATGCGCACACGCTAACTTTGCTGCGAAAGCGCTTCCACTACGCCTTTCACACGGACCCGGACAAGCTCTACCCGCCGATTCTGAAAGAACACGAGAGATCACCGGGCGGTTCAATATCGGTCCGGTGGCGATAACCCCGTTCCTCCAGAATCACGGGCCGATCAACAGCCTCGGCTTCCGCTTTGGGCGGTTTGCCTACTCGACCGATGTGGTCGGGCTCGACGACAAGGCCTTCGACGCGCTCGCCGGGGTCGAGGTGTGGATGGTCGATGCGCTACAGCGGAAGCCGCACAAAACCCACTCACACGTGGCGCAAACGCTGAGGTGGATCGAACGGGTCAAGCCGCGCCATCCTCCATCACATAAATGCGTCGATGGACTACGCCACCGTCGCGGCGCAAATGCCCGAAGGCGTGGAACCGGCCTACGACGGCATGGTCCTGGAGATGTGAGGCCGGGCGTCGGTAGGCGACCTGGTTTGCCCATTTTAGCGATCTTTCGCGCGGCGGAAAAAGTTGTGTTTGCTTTTAGGTTTACGACGGGTTCGTAAGGCGCTGAAAAGAAAAGAAACGCCGTATCCGTTGCCACCAATTTCCATAATATTCATTATGCGATTTCGGCCGCAGGTTCCGACGCTGGATCGCACGGCTCATCGGCGGCGCACACGAACCCGACATTGCGCTTGAACGGATCACCCCCCCCCTCAGACCCCGCGGCGGCAGCGGAGGAAATGAAGGTTCTGGCCCGTCGAGGCCGTGCCGGTCT
>CAZTAK010000067.1:0-12122 GCA_964611585.1 uncultured Alphaproteobacteria bacterium | reverse complement strand
GTCAGACCGCGTCCCTTGCAGGCATCGAAAAACCCTTCGATCTTTTCATTGACGCTGCCAATCGCCTGCACCTCGCCGTGCTGGTTGACTGATCCCGTGACAGCGAACGACTGCTTGAGGGGAATCTCGGCCAACGCCGACAGGATGGCATAGAGTTCGGTCGACGAGGCGCTATCACCATCGACGCCGCCGTAGGACTGCTCGAACACGAGACTCGCCGACAGCGACAGCGGTTTGTCCAGGGCGTAGCGGGTGCCCAGATACGACGCCAGAATCAGCACACCCTTGGAATGGGTGGGACCGCCGAGCTCGACCTCGCGCTCGATGTCGACCACTTCACCGCGGCCCATGCGCACCCGCGCGGTAATGCGCGTCGGCCGGCCGAAGAAATGGCTGCCGAGCGACATGACCGAGAGGCCGTTGATCTGGCCGACCTTGGTGCCATCGGTATCGATCAGGATGACGCCGCGGTGAATCATTTCGAGACCGCGCTCGCGGATCCGGTCGGCGCGGCGGTGGCGCGCCTCGATCGCGGTGCGCACGTCTTCGCCACGGATGGTTGCCTGCCCGTCTTTGCCGGCGACGTAATCGGCCTCGCGCAGAAGGTATTCGATCGTGCCGACACGGGCGGTGATCTTTTCGCTGTCGTCGGCAAGCCGTGATGCGTGCTCGATGACTCGTGCGACGCCGGTCCGGTCCAGCGGCCGCAACTCGTTCTTGCGCGCGAGCGCGGCAATCATCTCGGCGAATTTCCGGGCGTTGCTGTCATCGCGTTCGATGTCATCTTCGAAATCGGCCGCAACTTCGAACAGTTCGTCGAACTCGGGATCGAGCTTACACAGCAGGTAGTAAATGCGGCGCTCGCCGATCAAGACGACTTTGACGTCGAGCGGAATGGGTTCCGGTTCCAGGGACGCGGTGCTGACGATGCTCAGCGCCTGGCCGAGCGATTCGATGCGGATGACGCCCGCGGTCAGGCTGCGCTTCAATTCCTCGTAGGCGTAGGGTTGCATCAACAATTTGCGGGCATCGAGAATCAGGTAGCCGCCGTTGGCGCGGTGCAGCGCGCCGGCGCGCAACAGGCTGAAATCGGTCAAGAGCGCGCCCATCTCGGCCAGATGTTCGGCGCGGCCCACCAGATTGGGATGTGTCGGATGGTCCTCGTACACCACCGGCGCGCCGCCGCCGGAACTCTTGGGCGTGTTATCGACCAGGACGTTGACTTCGTAGCGGCGGAAGAGGCCGTCTCCCGGGGGCCCGCCCGGCATCGGGGAGGGCAACGCTTGCGCGCCCTGCGCCTGCGGGGCGCTCTCGAAATGCCCCAAAAACAGCGCCACATTGTCGATCATGTAGGTTTCGGCAGCGCCAAGAAAGTTGATGACCGCGGACTCGAGTTTGTAGGTTTCGCGCAACGCCGCCATCTGGTGGCCGACGGCAATCATGGTGACTTCGCGGTTGAGGCCGCGCAATTTTTCGCGCCGTTCCTTGTCCCATTTCGGAAGTTGCTGGATCGACTCCTGCAACTCTTCCTGAAGGACCTCGATTTCAGCTTCGACTTCTTTGCGCTCTTCTTCAGGTAGCTTGCGGAATTCGTCGGGGGTCACGACGTCGCCGTCGTGCATCGGTGCCAGCGCCATCCCCATCGGTGTACGGATCAGGGCAATTTTGTTTTCGGCGGCGCGTTTCTGGACGCCCTCGAAGGCCGCTTCCTGCCGTTCGCGAAATTCCTGTTCGATAACCTGGTGCTGGTTACGGTATTCCTCGGTCTCGAACACGGCCGGGATACCGGTCTTTAGATCCTCGATCAGTTGTGCCATGTCGCGGCGCAATCGGCGGCCCATTCCGGCGGGTAACTCCAGCACCTTCGGCTTGTGGCCCTCCTCGAAATTGTTGACGTAACACCAGTCGGCCGGGGTCTCGCCGCTCTTCGCCTGCTCTCCCACCATGTGCATGACGGTGGTGTGCTTACCGGTGGCGTTGGGCCCCATGACGAAGACATTGTGGCCCACCGACCGGATGCCGAGGCCGAACTCGATCGCCTCGAAGGCGCGATCCTGTCCGACGATGGAATCGGCCGGTTCGAGATCGTCTGTGGTGTCGAAAGTGATGTCCGACAAATCGCATTCGGTCTTGAGGGCTTGGGCCGGAAGGGGCGGTGTTGCCATTTCAAATCCCGCTTGTGTCAGGCCTCCTGTTCGAGCGCGTCCATGTCTTGGTCCGAAAATCCGAAGTGGTGGCCGATTTCATGGATCAGCACGTTGCGCACCAGATCACCCAGGACGACATCGTTTTCGACCCAGAAATCGAGGATCGGGCGCCGGTAGAGAACAATAATGTCCACGCCATGGGGTACGTTGGCAATGCTTTTCTGGGTCAGGTCGATCCCGTGGTAGATGCCGAGCAGGTCGAACGGGCTCTCGATGCCAAGATCGGCGAGGATTTCCTCGTCCGGGAATTCCTCGACCCGGATCGGCACGTTGGTTACGTTCTTGCGCAATTCGTCCGGGATCGCGGCGAAGGCGGCCGCGGCGATTGCCTCGATATGGGCCGCGTCCGGCGCGGTGTCACCGAAACGCTGCGGCAGTTCGCGACGGGTCATGGCGCGATGCTAGCGTGCGTTGCGGCGGAGGCCAAGACGGAACCGTGCCGCGAACGCAGCTAGCGCGGTTTCATGCGGATGGCGCCGTCGAGTCGGATGACTTCGCCGTTCAGCATCGAGTTTTCGATGATGTGCAGCGCAAGCGCCGCATATTCCGCGGGTGCGCCGAGGCGCTTTGGAAACGGAACGTCGGCCGCCAACTGGTCCTGAACCTCCTGCGGCAGCCCCAGCAGCATCGGCGTTTCGAACAGGCCCGGCGCAATGGTGACGACGCGGATGCCGGCACCCGAAAATTCGCGCGCGAGCGGCAGGGTCATCGCCACGACTCCGCCCTTGGAGGCGGCATAGGCAGGCTGACCGACCTGGCCGTCGAAGGCGGCGACCGAGGCGGTGTTCACGATCACGCCGCGTTCGCCGTCGGCAAGCGGGTCGATTGCCTGCATCTGCGCCGCGGCCAGGCGAACGACGTTGAAGGTCCCGGTCAGGTTGACCGCGATCACGGCGGCGAAGTCTTCCAGCGGCAGCGGGCCGTCCCGCCCGGCGGCGCGACCCGCGGTACCAACGCCGGCGCAGTTTACCACAATCCGCGCCGGCCCGTGGGCGGACGCGGCCTTCGTGAGGGCGGCTTCGACGCTAGGCCCGTCGCTGACGTCGCACGGCGCGGCAATCCCGCCGATCCGCGCCGCGATCGCCTCGGCTGCCGCGGCATCGCGGTCGAGAATCGCGACCCGCACGCCCCCTTCTGCCAGCGCCTCGGCAGTGGCCGCGCCCAGGCCCGAGGCGCCGCCGGTGACGATGGCGGCTTGATTCGACAGGTCCATGCAAAACCTCCCAGCGTTTTGCGGCTTGTAACAGATCGCCGCGCTGCTCGCGAGCCCGCGACCGTCAGGCGTCGGGGGCGGCCTGCGGTTTGAGGCTGCCGAGGCGCGCTTCGCGCAGCGTTATGTACAACGTCGAGCCGATGACGATCACGGCGCCTTCCCCCATCCACAGATCGGGGGTCTCGGTGAACAGGAAATACCCGAACAAGCCGGCAAACAGAATCCGCACATATTCGACCGGCGTGACCAGCGTCGCCTCGCCGGCGGCCAAAGCGCGAATCATACAGTTCGAGGCCAGCGTTCCGACGATCCCCATGAGCCCCAGCAGCGCGAATTGGCCCAAGGTCGGGGTTTGCCAGACGACGATGGCCGGGATCAGCGTGATAACGGTTCCGAACATGGTGGCGTAAAGAATCATCGTCACCGGCCGTTCGGTGGTCGACATTATTTTCGTCAACACCATCGCGCAGGCGACCAGAAAGGCGCTCAACAGCGACAAGAAGGCCGCCGGCTCGATCGCGCCGGTCGGCCGCAACATGACGATGACCCCCACGAACCCGACGACCGTCGCCGTCCAGCGCCGCATCCGCACCACTTCACCCAGAAACAGAACCGCCAGCACGATCATGAACAGGGGCCGGGCAAAGGAAAGCGAAGTTGCCAAGGCCAACGGCAGGATGGTGAGCGCATAAAACCCGGTCAGCATCGCCGAGCCGCCGATGGCACCGCGGGCGAGGTGGAATCTCAGCCGGTTGGTGCGCACCGCCCCCATGCCGCCATGGGCGACAAAGGGAAGAATAACGATCAGGCCAAACGCTGCGCGGAAGAACGAGACTTCGAAGCTGCTTAGCTCCTGGCCCAGAAACTTCACCATCGTCGCCATCGTCGCCATGAACCCGCTGCCCGCCAGCGCCCACAGGACGCCGCGCGTGTTACCGGGCAGCGACCCCCAGCTTTGGCGCAGCCCCTGAATGTTGGCGCGAGTCACCGCCGCGGCCCGGTCGAATCGGCTGCGCCCTCGGCCGCGGTCGATGCCGGCCGCACAGTGGCGGCGCCACGCCGCGCGGCGAGCGCCTCGCGGTGAGCGATATAGGCGGAACTCGTGAAGATCACCGCCCCGCCGATCCAGGTCGCGACGTCGAGCAGCTCGGAAAACGCGAGCCAACCGATCAGAGCGACGAAGGGCAGGCGCAGGAAATCGTAGGGCATGACCGCGCTGGCATCGGCCAGCGCCAATGCACGCGTCATCATGACATGGCCACCGGTGCCGCCGAAGGCAATCACGGCGAGCCAGAAATAGTGTTCGGGTTGCGGCCAGGACCAGACGAACAAAGCGGGCCCTAGCGTCATGGGCGCCATCATGATGACCAGCCAGGCAACGATCCGTTCCGGCGGTTCGCTGCGCGCCAGCACTTTGACCATCATGATCGACACCGCCACCATCGCCGACGATAGCAACAGCAGAACATGAGCCAGCGTTATCTCGGCGAACCCGGGCCGCAAAATCAGCAGCACGCCCGCGAACCCGATTGCGATGGCCGCCCAGCGGCGCCGGCCCACCCGCTCGCCGAGATAAAGGATTGCAGCAACGGTGGCGAAAAGCGGTGCCGTAAAGCTGAGCGAGACCGCCTCCGCCAGCGGCGTCACCGACAACGCGTAGTACCAGAGAATCATCGAAACGGCGGCAATCGTTCCGCGCGCCAGAAACAGACGAATTCGCGCGGTCGCCAGAAACGAGATTCCACGGCGCGCGATCAACGGCGCGAACAGCAGAATTCCGATCAGGCTGCGGAAGAACACGATGACGGGCGCGTCGAGATCGTCGGCCACCATCCGCACCGAGGCGATCATCACCGACAAAAGTGCCGCGGCGGCCGCCATGTACAGCGCCGCCCATAGCTGCCCCGCGCGCTGCGGGGGCAATTCGATTTCAGACATATTTGTCATAGCGTCGCCGTGGCGGTTGGGGGCCACAACCGGTTGTGCACTATTGGGGAGGGCCGGGCCGCGCGGGCCGGCAACCCGATCATCCCACCATAGGGTGCAGCGCCGCTCCGGGCCAGCGTCGCCCGCGCATGACTGGCTTGCACGTCCCTCCGGCCCCCGCTACCGTCTGGCGCCGAAACGCCCCAGCACAGGATGCTGCGCCCGATGCCGGAAGAGGCCGAAACCGCTGACGAACTGCTGTTGTGGGCCCCCACTGCGGATGAAATCGAGGCCGCCAATGCGACCCGGTTCAGCCGCCAGGCCGAGGCCGATTGGGGCGTCGAACTGCCCGACTGGTGGGCGCTGCGCGCGTGGTCGGCCGCTCACCCCGTGGAATTCTTTCGCACCCTGTGGGACTTCGCCGGCATCATCGCGCCGGTCCGCGGCGAGACCGTTCTCGCCGATGGGGACAAGATGCCGGGCGCGCGCTGGTTCCCCGATGCCGAACTGAATTTCGCCGAGAATCTCCTGCGGCGGCGCGACGGAACCGCGGCGTTGATCTTTCAGGGCGAAGACCGGGTGCGGCGCGAGACCAGCCACGCCGAACTCTACGATCGGGTATCGCAGCTCGCGCAGGCGCTCGCCGCCGAAGGGGTCGAACCGGGCGATCGGGTGGTCGGCTTCATGCCCAACATGCCGGAAACGGTGGTGGCGATGCTGGCCGCGACCAGTCTCGGCGCGGTATGGTCGTCATGCTCGCCCGATTTCGGCGTCAAGGGGGTGATGGACCGCTTCGGCCAGATTGCCCCCAAGGTGCTGTTTGCGGCCGACGGCTATTTCTACAACGGCAAGCGCCACGATTCGCTCGGCCGCGTGGCCGAAATCGCGGCGCAACTGGATTCGCTGACCCGCCTGGTGGTGGTGCCCTACACCGAGGACACTCCGGCACTCGACGGGCTGCCTCATGCGGTTTCGTGGGCGGATTATGTCGGCGCCCATGCGCCCGCCGAAATTCCTTTCCGCCGTCTGCCGTTCAACCACCCGCTCTATATTCTCTATTCGTCGGGTACCACCGGCCAGCCCAAGTGCATCGTTCACGGCGCCGGCGGATCGTTGATCCAAAACCTGAAAGAACACCTTCTTCACACCGAGCTCAGGCCCGGCGACCGGATGTTCTATTTCACCACGTGCGGTTGGATGATGTGGAACTGGCTGGTGTCGGGGCTTGCCGCCGAAGCGACGCTAATTCTTTACGACGGCTCGCCGTTCTACCCCGATGCCAATGTGCTTTGGGACCTGGCGGAACGCGAACGCGTCAACATCTTCGGCACTTCGGCCAAGTACTTCGATGCCACCAAGAAAGCCGGCGTCGAGCCCGCGAAATCGCACGATCTCTCGAGCGTGCGGACCATCCTTTCCACCGGCTCGCCGCTGGCGCCGGCGAGCTTCGATTTCGTCTACGAGCGCATCAAGAACGACGTCCGCCTTTCGTCGATTGCCGGCGGCACCGACCTGCTCGGCTGTTTTTGCGCCGGTTCGGCCGTTCTGCCCGTCTACCGCGGCGAAATTCAAACCCGTACGCTCGGCATGGCGGTCGAGGTCTTCGACCCGCAGGGGCAACCGCTAAGGAGCGAAAAAGGCGAACTGGTCTGCACCTCGCCGTTTCCCTCGATGCCGGTCGAATTCTGGAATGACCCGAACGACGAACGGTACCGTTCCGCCTACTTCGATGTGTTTCCAGGCGTATGGACCCATGGCGATTACGTCGAACTGACGGCGCGCGGCGGCATGATCATCTACGGCCGTTCGGATGCCGTGCTAAATCCCGGCGGCGTGCGAATCGGCACCGCCGAAATCTACCGACAGGTCGAGCAGATGGATGAAGTCGAAGAGGGCCTCTGCATCGGCCAGGAATGGGACAACGACACCCGCGTCGTTCTGTTCGTGCGCCTGCGCGAAGGGCTCACGTTTGACGACGGTTTAGAGGCCGAAATCCGAAAGCGCATCCGCGGCAATGCGACCCCGCGCCACGTGCCCGCCAAGATCGTCCAGGTCGCCGACATCCCGCGCACCATTAGCGGCAAGATCACCGAACTCGGGGTGCGCGACATCGTTCACGGCCGCGACGTCAAAAACCGCGACGCGCTGGCCAATCCCGAGGCGCTGGAATTGTTCCGCAATCTGCCCGAACTTGCGACCTGAAAGCGCCCCCATCCGGTGCGCCCGCGCGGTCCGCCCACCCGGTCCGCCGCGGCACCTCGCGAGGCAAGTGTTTCCTTCCAATACGAATCCGGTAACTACCTGAATTCGTGCAATTTTATCGGGCGCAACCCTTTGTTAAGGGGGTCGTCATACCTTGGCCATCATGCACGGTCATTGAGGGGCTAAGGACCGCTCATGGACAACGCCCACGCTAATATTTGGGGAGGGGACGAAGACCACGGCGCGCCGGATGATTGGGCCGGCCTTTGCCCCGAAGCGGAACCCGTTACCGAAGAGCTTCTTGCGCTGGTCGAGCGCCGTTTCGATGCGTTGCCCGCGGGCCGTGCCTGGTGCGGGTACGGAACCTGGTACGCCCGCGACGATATGCGCCGGCTGGCCGTGTTCGTGTCGCACGACGGCACGCGCGCGCTGACGTTGACGCACTATTCCGGCGGCCACGCCGAGATGGCCGGTCCCGACGGCGAAATTTGGACCGAAAACTGTCTTGAGGATATCCTCGCCCGGCTCGAAGGCCTGCCCCGTCTTTTCGCCTAGTTCCGGGTTCACGAATCGCGCAGAGAATCTCAATCCACCCAAGCGTCAACCGTGTCCTGCGGGCCGGCATCGAAGAATCGAAAGGCGCGGGATCGTGAGGCAAGCGATCACGATGTGCGGGTTCGTAATGCCGGGGTCGCCCCGTTAGGCGCTGAATCCCACCGGCGGGTTGGCGGCGCGTGCCATGAAGGCCGCCGCTTCTTCCAGAACCCAGTCGCGGAACGCCCGGATCTTGGCGCGGTCCGCGAGTTCGCCGGGGCTGACGACATAGTAGGCGTATTGCGCCGGCAGGCTGACCTCGAACGGCCGCACCAATTCGCCCGACTCCAAATAGGGCTCGACCAGCACGCTCCGCCCCAACGCCACGCCCTGGCCTGACGCGGCGGCGCGGAACACCACGTCGGAGGCATTGAAGCGCGGCCCGCGGCCGGGATCGACGCCCTTGGCGCCGGCTGCCAGCAACCACATCGGCCAGTCCTCGCGCATGTCGTCGTGCAACAAAACGTGGCGGCGCAAATCGTCGGGCTGATTCAGCGGCGGGCCTTGCGTCAACAATTTTGGACTGCACACCGGAAAAATATCTTCGGTCATCAGGCGGTCGACGCGCAGGCCGCCGCGCCAGTTGCCGGGCCCGTAACGCACCGCGATATCGACGTCGTCGCGGTTGAAATCGATCATCTCGATCGACGCCGAAATGCGCACGTCGATCTCGGGGTGGCGCTCGCTGAAACGGGGCAGACGCAGCACCAGCCAGCCGCCCGCAAAAGACGGCAGCACGCTAACGGTCAGAACGCCGCTGCCGGCGCTGGCATGAACGCGCGTCACCGCCTCCTCGATGCGGTCGAGCGCCTCGCGTGCGCCGGCGCTGAGCGTCTGGCCGGCCTCGCTGAGGTACAGCCGTCGCTTGCGGCGGTGGAACAGGCTGACGCCGAGATGTTGTTCGAGCGCCTTGACCTGGTGGCTGACGGCGGCCTGGGTGACGCCGAGTTCTTCGGCGGCGCGGCTGAAATTGAGGTGGCGGGCGGCGGCCTCGAAGACGCGGATCCCGTTAAGTGGCGGCAGGCGGCGGCTCATAGGTCATTAGAATAACTAATTAACTCATAAAGAGAAATCATTTTTCATTTCGCCGTGTCTAACCTACCTATTCGTTGAATAGTCGGCACATCAGCCAATCGGAGGCGGACATGATAATCATTATTTATTTTAGGGTTTTGCTGGTTCGCTTGTCGGACGTGATCGCGCGCTGGCAGGATCGGGCGCAGGCGCGGCAGCAACTGGCGGCGATGAACGGGCAGGCGCTGCGCGACATCGGCCTGACCTGGTATGCCGCCGAACTGGAGATTCGCAAGCCGTTCTGGCGCGCATGAAGGGGTCGGGACGGGCGCGGGGTCAGGCCTTTTTCGGCGGCGGGTCGAACCGCAGCACCATCGCGTTGACGCCGTTGAGGCCGCGGTAGAGCGCCTCGAAATCCTTGAGAAATGCGGGCCAGGGTTGGGTCCCGGCCCGCGTCCTGAATATTTCGCGCAGGCTTGACGCACCGTTGACGTGGCGGAGACAAGCGGCGCTGCCCGGCGCGATGTCGAAGGAAAATTTGAGCCCGCCGAACTCGGCCCGGATCGAGACTTCGGGGGCGAGCTTGCGGGCCAGCCACGGCCCGTCACCCGCCAGCAGCACCGGCACCGCCGCCCCCTTCACGCGCGCCACCGCCTTATCGCGCGTGCCCCCCTTGGTGACGTAGAAGGCATGGGTCTTGAGGTTGCCGGCGACATTTTCGGCCAGTGCACAGGCTTCGATCCAGCCGAGGCGCGCGGCGCGTTCGCAGAGATCCGCATCGCGCAAATAGCTGAGCGGGTCGTAACGCGCAGGCTCGACGAACGCCGTCACGGTGAGCCCTGCCTCCACACACAATCCGGCCACTTCGAGCACCGTGTAGGCGCGGTCGCGGCTGTGCAGCAAAAGATCGTAGAGCGCCGCATCGTCGCCCGCCACCAGGCTCGAAATGTTGTCGTTGCGCTTGAGCCAGTTGGTCGCCGGAAGGTCATCCAGCAACGTGCGGGCAAGCGCGAGGCTTGGTTCGACCGGCTCGCCCGCGGCGAGCGCGCGCAGGGCCTCCTGCGCCGGGTAGACGCCGGTCCGCCCCAGCGCCCCATAGACCATCAGGCCCATGCCGCCGCCCTCGCGCAACTCGCTCGCCAGCGCGCGCAGGCCCGCCCCCGGGTCGTCGAGGTGATGCAGGACGCCGCAGCAGTCGATGTAGTCGAACGGGCCGGGCGTGACCGAGGCCGCCTCCAGCAGCGATCCCTGGTGGAAGGTGATGTTGGTCAGGCCGCGCACCTTGGCGCGCGTCTCCGCCACCGCGCGCGAGGCCGAACTCAGGTCGAGATAGACGACCTCTCCGGGCATCTTCCGGTCGGCCATCTGCTGGGCCAGCATGATCGCGACATCGCCGGTGCCGCCGCCTGCAACCAGGGCGCGGAAGGGCTTCGAAAAATCGAGGCGGCCGCCGAACACATAGTGGTTGATTTCGTCGAGGTGACTGGGTGAGCCGGTGATCAGGCGCGTGCGCTCGTCTTCCGGGTTGCGCGCCGGATAGGGCAGGGCCTCGTACTGGGCCCGCACGGTACTGCCTGCGGGCGGCTTTTTGCGGCGCGGGTTCACGGTCGGTTGCGGTCTCGATGCTTCATGGCCTGCCGACTATACGCATCCCGGTCGTGGTGCGCCCGCGCAAACCGGGCTAGGGTCGGGCCATGCGCGGTTATTTCGGAATCGGTGTGGAGCGGCTGTCGAAACCGATGAACGCGGGCAACCTGTTCCGCACCGCGCACGCCTTCGGCGCCAGTTTCGTGTTCGCCATCGATGCCGTCCCGGCGATACAGCAGGCGAGCTCGGATACCTCGTTGACGCCCAAGAATCTTCCTTTTTACGCTTACGACAAGGCGGCCGATCTCGCCCTGCCGGACGGATGTACCCTGGTCGGGGTCGAACTGCTGGACGAGGCCATCGTCCTGCCGGCGTTCAGGCACCCGCGGTGCGCCGCCTATGTACTGGGGCCGGAACGCGGCAGCCTGTCGCCCGCTCTGCGCCAGCGCTGCGAGACTCTGGTCCAGATTCCGACCTCGTTTTGCCTCAACGTGGCGACGGCGGGTGCGATTGTCATGTACGACCGGGTGCTCAGTCTCGGGCGCTTCGGGGAGCGGCCGTTGATCCCGGGGGGCGCCGCCGAGGCTACGCCACCACATGTCCGGGGCGCGCAGAAGGTGCGCAAGCGGGTGGCCGATTGAGGCGCGCGCGGGCCCAAGGGGTGGGGTGGATATTGCCGCGCGCCGCCGCTATTAAGGGACCCGTCATGCCTCTGCGTTTTTCATTCGTCCTCTTCTTGCTGGTCTCGCTGATCGGAACCGCCGCGGTTTCGGCACAGGACGCGCCGCGCCAGATCGGCGTTTACCGCACTTGGGAGGCGTACGTTTACAAGGAAAACGGCAACCAGATCTGTTTCATCCAGTCGGACCCGGTCGATAGTGCGCCCGACAACGTGCGGCGCGGAGAAATCTACGTCGTCGTCACCCACCGCCCCGCCAAGGGCGTGCGCGACGAGGTCGCCATCTATGTCGGATATCCGTTCCGCGAGAAATCCGAAGCCTTGGTCGAAGTCGGCAGCGCCGAATTCCGGATGTTTACCTCGGGCCAGAACGCGTGGGCCTACAATACCGGCGACGACAAGAAGATTGTTCAGGCGATGGTTCGGGGCGCCGACATGATCGTGAAGGGCACCTCGCAGCGCGGTACCGACACCACCGACAAATATTCCTTGCTGGGATTTACCGCCGCCCGCAACGCCATCAACAAGGCCTGCCCCGCGCCCTAGCGTAAATCCCGAGCCGGCGGAATCGCCGGCGACGACGATTTGCGTACTATGTCAAAGGGATAGAGCTTTTCGCGTGAGCGCATGCGAACGGGAAAAGCCCTAGGCCGTCACCGAGCCCGCGACAAGACTTGCAAACACGATCCAGCCGGTCCAC
>CAZTAK010000066.1:5395-12346 GCA_964611585.1 uncultured Alphaproteobacteria bacterium | reverse complement strand
CATAGTACGCAAATCGTCGTCGCCGGCGATTCCGCCGGCTCGGGATTTGCGCTAGCGGGCGATCGCGCGCCGCCTTCATTCAGCCCGTCAATGGATGAAGGCGGTGGAAGTGGAATTTGAACCCACGGGGCGGTGGTCCGCAAACACGTTTCTCAGGCGCACGCGTTCAGCCGCTCGGCCACTCTTTTGCGATCCGTTCGGCCGGGGGTGGAACGATGGCGCGGCGGGAAAACTCGAAAAGCGAGGGCGTAGTCCCGCGGATGCCCGGCTAGGGACTGCGGCGAACCGGTCCGGCTAGTCGGGTGGCATTGGTGGCCGGCGCCTCGTTTACGGGTCGCGCGGGAGCTCTATCCGGCCGCCGCTGATCGAATTGTCACGGTGGGGCGCCGTTGACGCGCCACGGCATATGACGTGCCACGCTACCTGTCGTAGCGCCGCGGACCCGGCCTCATTCGCCACGCCTCATTTGCCGCAAAGGGGTACCGCCGCGATCCCGTGGTGTTCTTCGGAGGCATAAGGTCCGACCGTGAATTCGCATTCGACGGTCACCGAGTCGACAGCGCCGACCGCGGCTGAATCGGCGCGGTGTGCGGCCGCGGCCTCGGGACAATCGAGGGTCCAGAAAACGTGGCGGACGATCAACGTCGCACTGCCGGACTGGCCGGGCCGGACAATCGTCAGGTAATCGCCAACCTGCGGTGCGCTCGGCATGTCGAAGTCGAGGGTGTGCTCCGGCGCAATGTCCTCATCGGGAACGAACACGAGATGAACTCTCATGGCGTTGCCTTCCTCGCTACGTCGTTGATTCCGTTCAGGATCGTCTGCCCGCTACTGTCGTCGAGCAATTCGTCCACCTTGTTGTCAGCTTTCGGCGGCGGCCGACAGGTCCTGGTCGATGGCTGCGGCCGTGGTCTTGCCGGCGCCAGCTGCGAGAATCACGGTGGCGGCGCCGGTGACGGCGTCCCCGCCTGCGTAGACGCGGCGGCGTGAGGTTTGGCCGCTTGCTTCATCGACGACCAGGCAGCCCCATTCGTTGGTTTCCAATCCGGCACCACTTCTTTGCAGCAGGGGGTTCGGATTATTGCCGATCGACAGCACGACGTTGTCCACCGGGATGATAAACTCCGAGCCCGCAATCGGAACCGGGCGCGCGCGCCCTGAGTCGTCCGGCGGACCCAATTCCATGCGTTGGCACTTGAGCCCCGTTACCCACCCGTCTTCGTTGCCCATGACCTCGATCGGGTTGGTCAACCAATGGAACTCGACGCCTTCTTCGATGGCGTGGTGGTACTCCTCGATGCGCGCCGTCATCTCGTTCTCACTGCGCCGGTAGACGATAAGCGCGTTTTGGGCGCCCATGCGCCGGGCCGCCCGTATCGTGTCCATGGCCGTGTTGCCGGCACCGATGACGGCGACCTTTTTGCCGACCCTTACCGGTGTGTCGGCGTTCGGGAAGTCATAGGCCCGCATGAGGTTGATGCGCGTCAGAAATTCGTTCGCCGAGTACACGCCGTTAAGATTCTCGCCGGGAATGCCGAGGAAATTCGGCAGTCCGGCGCCTGTGCCTACGAACACGGCGGCGAATCCCATGCGATCGAAAAGATCGTCGAGGGAAATGGTTTTGCCGACGATGATGTTGCATTTGATTTCGACGCCGAGGCGCTCAAGTGTGGCAATTTCCCAGTCAAGGATAGCGTTGGGCAGCCGGAATTCCGGGATGCCATAGCGCAACACGCCGCCGGGGGCGTGCAGCCCCTCGAATACGGTAACCGAATAGCCCCGACGCGCCAGTTCGCCGGCACAAACCAGACCTGCCGGGCCTGAACCGATCACGGAAATCCGCTCGGAACGCCACGGTTTTTGCGGATCCAGGCTTTCAGTCTGGGCGAATTCCCAATCCGCCACGAAGCGCTCAAGATGACCGATGGCTACCGGCTCGAAACGCGTCGTCATGTGGCACAGCTCTTCGCACTGTGTCTCCTGGGGACAGACGCGTCCACAGATGGCGGGCAGCGGGTTGGCTGTACGCAGGATGGATGCGGCGCGCGGCATATCGCCCGCGGCAATGGCATGGATGAAATCCGGAATCGGGATGCCCACGGGACAACCGTCGACGCACACCTCGTCCTGGCAACGCAAACACCGTTCGGCTTCGAACCTTGCCCGGAGGAGATCGTATCCCTCGTTGACTTCCAGGAAGTCGTGGGCACGCTCGTCCGCCTCCCGCGTCGGCATGACGGTCTTTTCAACGCGTTTGACGGGCATCAGTCCGATCCTCCGGCGGCCTGCCGTTCGGCGGCTTGATGCTCCATATCGACATACATCTTGTTGCGCCGTACGGTTTCGTCGAATTCAACGAGATGGGCGTTGAAGAAGGGCCCATCGACACAGGCGAACATCGTCTCGTTGCCGACCGTGACCCGGCACCCGCCGCACATTCCGGTTCCGTCGATCATCAGGGGATCCAACGACACCTCGGTGTGGATGGCGGCCGGGCGCGTGGTTTCCGCCACCGCGCGCATCATCGGCATCGGCCCGATCGCCAGAACGTGGTCCGGCGGTCCCGGGCCTTCTCCGTCGATGAGCTGCTCGAGCCGCTGCGTCACGAAGCCCTTGAACCCGACCGAGCCGTCGTCCGTGCACAGTTCAACGTCGTTACAAACGGCGCGCAATTCGTCCACCAGGATCAACAGATCCTTCTCGCGCGCACCGATAATGGCCGTCGTGCGGTCGCCGCGGGCGGTGAGCTCACGCATGGGGCACAGCAGGGCGGCCACGCCGAAGCCACCGCCGATGCCGACAACATGGCCGCCCGGCGCAATATCCAATGCGGTGCCGAGCGGGCCGACCAAATCGAGAATCTCGTCTCCTTCCTCCAGGGCCCCCATGAGCCGGGTGGTAACGCCGACTTCCTGAACCACGAGGGTGATCTCGCCACGGTCGCGGTCGAAATCGGCAATGGTCAAGGGAATGCGCTCGCCACCATCGTGGATGCGCACGATGACGAACTGTCCCGGCTGCGCGGCCGCCGCAACTAGAGGCGACTCAACCCTGAACAGTTTGGTCACGGGGGTAAGCGGCCGTTTTTCGATTATCTTAGTCATTGTCTACAGGCCCTCTTGCGCGTGCATCGTCTTCAGACGCTGCCAGCGCCGTTCCACTTCCGCCTCGGCGGCCTCAAGGTATTCGGCGTTGTCGGGCGACAAGAGATGCTTGGTCTTGCCCATGAGTCCGAGCCAGTCGGCAACCGGCCGGCGGCGCCCGTTGGCATCCGGATCATAGGTAATAACGGTGTGCCCTTGCTCGACCTCATAGATGGGGAAAAAGCAAGAATCGACGGCTGCTTGGAGAACTTCCTCGGCGGCGTCGTCCTCGGTGCGCCAATTGAGGGGACAAAATGCCAGAACCTTGCCGAACACCATGCCTTCGCGGTTGTCGTACCACTGCGCTTTGGCGATCTTGCGCATGAAGTCCTCGGGATAACCCTCGCTGGCGGTAAAGACATAAGGAAGGTGGCAGGCGGCAAAGATCTGGGCCGAGTCCTTATGGTGAAAGACTTTTCCCGCGCGCTTGGTCCCGACTTCGCTGGTCGAGGTGCGATGGCCCATCGGTGTGGCGTAAGAAAGCTGGGCGCCGGTGTTCATGTAGCCTTGATTGTCGTACTCGAGAATGATCATGCGGTGGTTGCGGTGGGCGGCACCCAGTGCCGGTCCCATGCCGATGTCCAATCCGCCGTCGCCGGTAACCATGATGAAGGTGATGTCGGGCGACCCCGGCAGTTCACCGCGGCGCATCCGTTCGAGATACATTTCGACCAGGCCCGACAACGTCGCCGCGCCGTTCTGGAACAGGTTGTGGATGTAGGTGATGCGGTGGGCCGAAGCCGGGTACGCCGTCGTCACGACCATTGCGCATCCGGTCTGGAACAGGACGACCAGATCGCCTTCGAGAACGCTGAAGGCCTGGTGCAACACCGGGAATATTCCACAGCCCGGGCAGGCGCCGTGACCGGGTGCGACGCGGCAGGGCACCGCGGTCATCGCCCAGAGCGGTTCAAGCTCGACCTGAAGGAGGCCCGTTTCGGGGTCCGGTGTGACTTTCGCCATGCCACGCGAGACCTCTTCGGTGGCGATCGGCGGTAGCCCCGCCGGCGGGTCCTGTCCCGGTTTGCCGGCATAGGTTCCGTGATAGGCGAAGGGGGTCTCGACCGAACCCGCGCGCGCCGCCTTAAACGCCTCGTCGAAGAACTGTTCCGCGTCGGTGTCGAGAAAATCGAGTCCGCCCAAGCCGTAGATCCGGCTCAGGACCAGGGTGCGATTCTCGCGGTCTTGCTGGAGAGCGGCGCGGACTTCAAGCGAAAGATTGCCACCTTCGGCGCCGTAGGAATCGCCGCGGTCGCCAATGAGAACGGCGTCGACACCGCGCAGCAGGTCACGAATCTCCGCGACCGGGAAGGGCCGGATAACATTGAGCGATACCACCCCCGCCCGCTTACCATTGGCGCGCAACCTGTCGGCAACCTCTTTGGCCGTTTCGGCGGCTGAATTGAGCAGGATCAGTGCCGCTTCCGCGTCATCCATGTTGTAAGCATCGACGACCGGGTAACTCCGCCCGGAGAAGGCCGACAATTCCGAAAGCACTTCCGGAATGACCCGCCTTGCCGCCGCCATCGCCAGCGATAGCTGCATCTTGTTGTTGATGAGATCCGGATCGTTCATGTACGGCCCGATAGTTATGGGCCGCGTCGGATCGAGGGCCGTGAAAGGCGTTTCGGGCTGCCCGATAAGCGCGCGAACCCCTTCAGGATCGTCGAATGTTTGCAGGCGCCGGTACTGATGGCTGGTGAAGAATCCGTCGTAGGCGACAATCACGGGGAGGCGAACGTCCGGATGCTCGCCAATTCGTATGGCGGCGAAGTTGAGGTCGTAAACCGCCTGTGGATCCCGCGCGAGAAGAATGATCCAGCCGGTATTCAAGACGAAATAGAGATCCGAGTGATCGCAACGAATGTCGAGCGGCCCCGAAACCGTCCGCGTCGCCACATTGAGCACCATCGGCACCCGGGTCCCGGCCTGCACAGGGAGCTGCTCAAGCGCGTACAACAATCCTTGGGACGACGTTACGTTCAACACCCGTCCCCCGCCCAGGGCGGCGCCGTAGCAGATCCCGGCGGCGCCGTGCTCGCCGTCGCCGGGGACCATGACGATTTCGTGGTCGCCCTGCGATTGCATCTTGGCGAGGTTCTCCGCGACTTCCGTCGAGGGCGTAATCGGGAAGTACCCCATCAGGTGAAATCCGATGTCGCGCGCGGCCAGGGCGGCGGCCTCGTTGCCGCTGGAGAATCCAGGCAGCTGACGGACCGGCGATTGTGGCCTCTCGACCGCCTTGGCGGCCGGCCTTGCAAGAGTCTCCGTCTTAGGCGCCATGGCCGCCTCCAATCTGCTCGAACAGTTGCGGAAACAGCGGCGTCCCCAAGCGCTCGGCCATCCCGGGTGTCTCTGCCTCTTTGCTGAAGGCGCCGGTGGAGCAACTCTCCACGCACCGCAAACAGCCTTTGCAGTAGCGGTAATCCACGCCCACCAGATGCGCCGCGGACGGTACCGGTTCATTGCCCTCGGCCGTCCAAACCAGGCACAGATCCGGACACACCATCGAGCACATCCCGCAGTCGATGCATTTGTCTTTATCCAGCACCGGCAACCATCCGGTACGCGAAGTCGTAAGGTCGTTCCACACCGTGCTTCCGGGAGCGGGAAGAACACCCCCCATCGGCGCGGTTTCGTAGCCCCATATCGGGTTCGAACGGGCAACAGGTAAATCGCCCTCTGCGGTACCCAAACCGGTAATGATTTCGTATTCCTGCGCACCGCGGCGGAAAGCCTTCTCATTGGCCGCCACGGCTTCCGGCCTTTTTTGTGCGAACTCTTCGGCCAGGGTCTCAAGCAGAATGTCGGAATCCAGAAACGGTATTACCGCCGCCAGGGTGCCGATAAGCACGGCATTGGGCCGCGAGCTCTCCTCCAAGGCGATCCGCTGGGCGTCGATCCGGATGGTTTGAACGGTTTTCGGTAAGCGCTCGAGCCCGGCGGGGGTGTGCCCCTCGGACCCGGGAAAAATGAGGACGCCGTCCGCCCGGATGCCGGCCAGCGTGCCCGGATTGGTAAGCAGCGCGTCGTGAAATACGACGATAACGTCCGGCGCCTCGACGGGCGCGCTGGTGCGGATCGGCCGTTCAGGCGGACCCAACCGAACGAAAGTCTTGATTGCCGAACCTTTCTTCTCCGACCCGTATGAAGAAAAATGAGCGCCATTGAGCCCCATGCCCAGCACTGTGGCGGTCGCCAGGATATGTCCGGCTGCGTGCGCACCGAGGCCGCCAATCGATTCGAACCGGAGCTCGAAAAAGCGATCTGGATTGGGCAACAAAACTCGGTTGTTCAACATAAACAATTGCCTTGGTTTGCAATATGACCGCAGGACCAGCCATCGACAGGCGATTGTGTACCTAGACGAGACGATTCCGCCCCGGGGACCCATCGTCTCACTCGCCTGTGATCTTCGCCCATCGTTATTCCCCCCTTTTGGGCTTCGCTATGCCTCCGGGTCGGCCGGTCGGTTCGCTACGAGGGTCGAGCATATCACTTGGCCTCGGCAGCAAATTGCTTACGGTCAATTTGAACGGCTACAAATTGTCGCAGGTGCCAGGGCGTGCATTGGGCGCGCATTGGGCGCGCAAAGGGCAGGGTGGCGGTGCGCCAGAGCCCGCATCTGGGCCGCGCACGGCGCACCTTGGTTTTGCGATACCGGGCCGAACGATGAAACTCACGCACGACGCCTTTGTCGCGCGGTAAAGAGGCGACTGTTTGAGGTCGCGGCAGGATTTGGCTTCCCGTTGGCGGACGGGGGCGCGTTAACCCTGTCGATCGCAATTCGCGGCGCCGCTACGTCCGT
>CAZTAK010000066.1:0-5295 GCA_964611585.1 uncultured Alphaproteobacteria bacterium | reverse complement strand
TTTGGTTGTGGAGAACTGATGCGGCCTATCTCCAGACCAGTTAGGGTCTGAGGCACAAACCCGCGAGACGGAGAGGGGGCAACCATGACGACGGCATCCTACGAACTGATCGACACCCAGGAATTGCCCTGGGAGGTCGATCCCGACGTTCCCGGATTTTTCCGGCGTGTTCTCTACCTCGATACTGACACCGATGCGGAAGCAAAGCAGTGGTACCTTCCACCCGGCTGGGGCAGCGATGTTCACGACCACTTTCCGCACCGCCACTACCACGCTACGGTGACGGAGCGCGCCTTCGTTTTTTCCGGTGATTTGCCGCACTGGGAATATGACGACGGTCCGACGCAAACAAAGGGCGAGATGGTGTTGTTCCGGCGCGG
The DNA here is from genome assembly GCA_964611585.1 of uncultured Alphaproteobacteria bacterium. Classification (GTDB taxonomy): domain Bacteria; phylum Pseudomonadota; class Alphaproteobacteria; order SHVP01; family SHVP01; genus CAZTAK01. The sequence goes on along the minus strand of CAZTAK010000066.1, from coordinate 4,915 downwards.
CTGGTTTATGGACCGGCCGCCGCGCAGCATTCATGGCATCGATGCCGCACCGGTCTCGCAAACAGGCTGTCATCTCATCTACTGGAACACGGGAGGCGGTTGTGGCATCCGTTCGCCGTTAGCCACCGCCGAAACCCTTGACGTGCCGTTCGAGGGGGATCTCGAAGCGTTGGGCGACGATTTCACCGCGGCGCGGGTCTTCGATACCCAAGGTGTCGCTTGGGAAAACCACCCGACGATGACGGGATGGAAGCGAAAGGTTTTGGCCGAGGCAGGCCACGGGGCCACGCGCGATGTAATTCTTCACCTTCCACCGGACTGGAATTCCGATTCGCTTCCCTTGAAGGGGAAACCGGCCCCGCACCGGTCCTGGCTCTATGTTCTCGGCGGCGACCTGACCCTGACCGTCTTTCCGGATCGCGGCAAGGCGGAGACCGTCTCGGTGCATGAAGGCAGCTACCTTGCCTGGGAACCCGGCACGTCGCTGGGTTGGACCGAGCGGCCGAAATCGGACATCGGCTGCACGATCCTGTGCATCGGAAACGAATTGGTGGCCTGAGAGGGCCGTTTTCGCATCAACCGATGCAAGTCACGGACTAGGGCGCCGAAGATGACCTAGGGGAACCGGCTCGGCCGCGGTTTGCGAAAACTTCGACCACGCACCGCGCGGAACCGGCGAAGCGTCGCTCGTGAGGCCGGCGGCGCCCGACGTTGCCGGTTCGTTATCCGGTGAATCAACCGAATGGTTTGGCGTCGTCCGATCCAAAGCGGTGGATATCCTGTGTTGGGTGGAATATTTTGCAGGGCAAGGGGGATCGGTCGGCGAAATGCCGTCAACGCCAGGAGGGGCTCACGATGGAATCTCAGAAGGACGGCATGTTCATGCCGGTGTGGAGTTCGCCTTTCGGCCCGCCGCCATACTGGATGGAGAGTTCCGAACGCATCATCATCGAATTCGAGACCGACCCGGAGGAAATCCGGCGTATTACGCCGGCGCCCCTCAAGCCCGCTGAGCACAATCGGTTGCTCGCCTTCGTCTCCGACAACCGGCAAACGCCGCACTCGCTCTTTTACCACGAAGCGGGGATCGTTCAGTCTGTGACCTATGAAGGCCGCCCGGCGATCACCATCCCCTATCTCTGGACTTCGACCGACACTGCCATGCTGGCCGGGCGCGAACTTTACGGCATGCCCAAACTGATGTGCGATCATGACCGGCTCGAAATATCCGGCAACGAGGCCTTTGGCAAACTAGGACGCGAAGGGCGGACGATGTTGGAGATGTCGATCACGATCGAGAAGAAGGTTGCGCCCGAAGACATGCCGATGTCGTCGGAATACGCCTTCATGCGTGTCATTCCGAGTCCCGATCCCGATTGGCCGACTTTGCGCCAACTCGTCTGGATTACGCTCGAGGATCCCAAAGTGCACTCGTGCTGGGCGGGCAAAGGCTGGCTCCGGTTCGGGTGGCCCTCCTCATCGGGCCTCGACCGGCTTCCGGTCAACCGCATAACGAATGCCTGGTACTCGCAACATTCCCTGACTCTTAGCGCCGCCAAAATCCTGCACGAAGAAAAGATCAAGAACGAGTTCGGATAGAGGCCGGTTTCGCCGGCACGAGCTCGCGACAAACCACCGGATAGGTGCGGCGATTCCGGAGTGACCTTTCAGGCTCATCCGGCCGCCTTCTCGAAACGCCCGGCCGCGGAGGCGGCGGTTCCCGGAGGACCGAACCTCAATGCGCGTGCCGGGGCGCGTGCCGGGGCGCACGCCGGGGCGTCCCCCCGGGTCATGCCGGTCGAGAGGTTTCGATCTATTGATTCGAAATGCGCCGGAGGATTTCTCGCTCCCGCCGCGCCTCTCCGAAAAGCCTGTTTGCCGCCATCAAATCGATTCAATCCGGTCGGAAAGGGCTCTAGGTGCGCCGCCGGTCAAGAAATCCCTAGATGAACGGCGCCGCCCGTTTGATCAGTTCTTCCAGGTTCGGTTCCTTGGGGTCGCGCGGCTTGCCGGGGTGGATGATCGAAACCTGGCAGGTCTCGGCCGCCTCGACCAATTCGCGGAAAGTGCCCGCATCCAGGTCGAGGAAGTAGGCCTGTTGGTTTTCGTCATAGGCGAACATCTGATTGTTGAGATCGGTGCACTCGTTGCAAGTGGTGCAGCGGGCGGTTTCGATCCGCGGTTCGTCCGGGTCTATGGCCGGCGCCTCCGGTTCCTCCGCTTCCGCCTCTTCGACGGCTGAAGCCTCGGCAGGGGCGCCTGTGGATACCGGTGCGCTCGCCGGAGCCGACGTCGGCGTTGCCGGGGCCGGGCCCGCGCTGGCCGCCTGGGCCTGAGCACGCAGTTCGTCAAATTCGTGCTGCTTTTCCTCGTCCCAGCGCTGGCGCTCACTTTCCAGCAACCGGGTTGCATGCGAGTTATGCACGCCGCCCAACTCTTGCAGGGCGTGCCAACTTTCGCTGCACCGTTCGGCGGCCCGGATCAGGGTCTCGGCGACGACGATCTTGCGCAGTACGTTTTCGCCGTCGACCATCAGCACGTAGGGCACGTTATCCTGGCGCTCGTCAGGTTTTCGTTGCAGGAATTCGCCGACCGGCATCAAGCCGTTGGTGGTGCCGCTGTCGGCCACACCGGCAAGGTGCCTGGCATAGCGCCGGTCTGCGGCGACGAAATCGACGAACGTGAAATTGAGTTTTTCGTCGACCCGCTCGTGGTGATCGAGCTCGTAGTTGAGACTGTGTTCGGGCCAATCGGCCTCGACCTGCGGGTTGTCCGCGATCGAGAAGCGCGAAGCCCAGTCGGCGCCGGCCGTCGGATCGAAGATGAAAGCCGGAAAGCCGCGGGACTCGGCCGCCGAAGCGGCCGCGAGATAGGACGCACGTGAGCCGTTCGCCCCGCCACCGCCGGAGAATATGCTGAATAGCGCAGGGCCGGCGTAGTCCAGGCCCTGCATGATCCGGTTCCGCAGCCGGTACATACGGGCGCTGGCGGACTGGAAGACATAGGCGCTGTTGAGGCCGATTGCCATATTGGCAAAATGCAGATTGTTGCCGCCAAGGGCGATTTGTCCGGGCGTGATGCCGTTCTCGCCCAAGAGGTCGTCGGTCTGGACCAGCACCTTGATCGGCAGACCGGAAGACAACAGCTCGATCGCCGTGGCTCGTTCGACCGCCGCTGTTTCCGCATCGCCGTCGGTCAGCAACACCAGATAGCTGGGAAACTGCGCCAGATCTTCCGCCCGCAGCGAGGACTGGTCGAAGGCCTCGAAATACTGCTCGTGCCGCAACGGTTTGTAGCGGTTATCCAATTCAAGTTCGGCGACCGACAGGGCCTTGGCCAGGCCCACAAGTTCGGGCAGCCGTTCCGCAAACGCTTCCCTGGCGCCGCTGCAACGATCGAAAACGAAATCGTAGGGCGCTTCGGCGGTGCCCTGTCCAAACAACGCCGAAGGGGGGACGAAGCGCTGTGTTTCCAGCACTTTGAGGGTTGCGCGCAGACGCAGGCGCCGGTCCTCGGGCAGGCTGGAATCGGGCGCGGTTTGCGGCAAGATTTTCGACATGGCGTCGAAATCGAAGGCGGCTTCGAAAGCCCCGCCCATCGCGCCCTTGAGCTGTTCGGGACTGCGCCCTTCTTCAGATTTGCCGAAGTCCGCCCGCAGGATGGCGTTCAGGCCCAGAATCAACTTGTCCAGGCGATGGCGCAGGCGGCGGTTCTTTCGCCTCTGGCCGCCGGTCCAAAGATGGCGCAGCACCCGGCCCGGCGTTTCGCCATCGCAATCGATCACCCGTCCATCGACGTCAAGTTCGGATTCGGCCTGCGACAGAATAGCAGCGAGGTCATTGGCGGTTTCCTCGTCCGCAGCGGTCTGCATGCGCTCGCCGGCCTGCTGCCACAAATCCACTAGCGTCCCCTCCGCACCACCGGCCACGGCGGATCTCAACTCGCGCTCAAGCCCGAGCAACTGTTTGCGGGCGAATTCGCCCTCGATGCCCTGCGGCGCGATCTGGTTCAGGATGCGGTCGATAATGCCGGAGAGCGTGCACACCGCGTCTTCGCCTTCGCTCGTGTCGACCAACACCAGCGGGTAGTCGTAGCGCAACCCGGTCAGGTCGCCGTACCCGGCGAAAAGGGCCGGGCGCAATTCCAAATCGGCGACATCCGTCAGATGTCCACCGGAACGGTCACCCGTGAGGTGAAAGGCGACAAGTTCTACGTGGCCGGCTTCTGCATTCATTGTCTCGGTTGATCCATGTTCAGCGGGTAAACGCCTAGGCCTCGGGCCAGATGGTGTATTTATCGAGTTCGCTGTTCAACGCCGATTCGATGGTGCCGGCGTTATAAAGTTCGTTCGGGTCGCGAACGTCGTCGTACCGGGGCATTTCCTTGTTGTGATAGAGGATGCCGATCGGGGCGCAGTCAGTCATCGCGGCGATCTCCCGGGCCCGGTCGAGGTTGAGCGGGTCGTGTTCTTCGCGGGTCTTGTAAATATTGCTCAGGCTGGCGGGGATTTGCATGCCGTTCTCATGGTGCAGCATCAAGGTCTTGTCCGGATTGTCGATCCACTCATCGAACATCGTCGGCACGTATTCGGGACAGCGCTGCAGAATGCGCACGAAGGAAAAGCCCTGGTGGTGGAAGGCGGCGGAAATGATGTCGTAGAGGATTTCGGGGATCCAGTCGGCGGCCTGGGCGACGAACGAGGCATTAGTGATGCCCAAGGTGACACTCAGTGGGTTGAGCGGCTCGAGATAGCTGCCGTGTGGTGTGGTATTGGAGTTAAAGCCGCGTGGCGACGTCGGCGAAACCTGCTTCTTGGTCAGGCCGTAGAGCTGATTGTCGTGCATCAACACGGTCATGTTCATATTGTAGCGAATGGCATGGATCCAATGAGCCGTGCCGATGGAACAACAGTCGC
>CAZTAK010000065.1:0-13196 GCA_964611585.1 uncultured Alphaproteobacteria bacterium | reverse complement strand
AATAATCGCTTTGCGGCAGGGAATAACGCTGCCGACCGTCGCGCCGAGGCCCCAGTGGACATCGGGCATCGCCGCAACATGGCTGTGAACAAACGGCAGCGACGCGACATTGATCAGCTGCTGGCGCGCCTGATCCTCCAGGGGGACGCCCCGGACCCAGGCTTTGACCGGCGCTCCACTGGTTTCGATTGTCTCGTATGAGGTCATGGAACTAGTCCGTTCCTGAAATGAAAAACCCCTCCACGGCGGGCCGGGAAGGGGTTCAGTTTGTGCTTTTGAACGTACTTCTACGACCGTAGCATACCTCGCCCCTCTTCGGAATTCCAATGTATATTCCGGTACGTCGGTGCTCTTTTGGCGGCTTCCATAAGGGAGCCTTCTTGAACGGTCATCGCCGAAGTCGATCCTCTACAAATCATTGCGGCGGTGTTGTAGTCCCGAAATCCTAACGGGTCAAGAGCGTCGGATTCGGACGCCGAACCAAAACTCCTAATGTGGCAAAGATGGGATACCAATCGCGCGTGTCGTCGCGGCGTTTCAAGAAGAGTTTCTGAGGACCGGGCGCGGTGTCACAGCAGCTTCGACTCGCGCACAAGGGCGCGGCCGAGCGCAACGAAGCGTTCGATTTCGAGTTCGACGGCGTGAAGCTGCCCGAGTACACCCATTTGCACGGCGACAACCGCCGCGATCTCGAAATTGCGGATGGCGACAAATCGCGGCAGAAACTCTTCTTCCGCGGCCGCAAGCGGTCGTTCGCGCCGGTAGCCGTCGAGGTAGCGCTCGCTCATCTCTGCCGGGCCGCCGGCGTAGCGGTTGCGCCACAAGAAGCTCGAGATATCGGCAACGGCAAAATCCTCGCCGCAGTCGTCGAAATCGATCAGGACGATGTGGCCATCTGAGTCGAGAAAAATGTTTTCGCGGGTGAGGTCGCCGTGGGTCGGAAGCCGGGGCAGGCCCGAGGCGGCCATTTCCTCATAGGTGCGGACCGAAGCCTTGAGCACCGCGGCGACGAAGTCTGCGTCTTCGCTTCCCGCCAGATGCGCCATCAGTGTCGGCCCATATTCGTCGAGGCGGCGGCCCACGTCCTTGCGGCGTTCAGCGTCGCTGTGAAAGCGGTCAGCGATCCGGTGCATGGTTCCGACCCATCGGCCGGCTTCTTCGGCCAGCGCCGGATCGTCGGCGTTGGCAAGCGAAGCGCCGGGAACCGCACGCATCAACGCGACCCGGCGGTCGCCTTCACCCACTGCGACCTGAAAAAAGAGCGAACCGTCTTCCGCCGCGATCGGACCCGCCACCGGAATGCCTTCGTCCTCGAGAAAGCGAAGAAGGTCGAATTCGTAGATCAGATTCGATTCCATGCCGGCGCCGGCGCGCGAAACGCGCAGCGCATAGTCGCGGCCCTCCGCGTGCACAGCGTAAAAGTCGTTCATGCCGTGACCCATCAACCGGCAGGTGAGGGGGGCCGCAAAACCATATCGGCGTGCCACTTCGGTGCCCAGCGCCTCGGCATCGAGGATCGAGTGGCTGACCGGAAACAGGGGCATGGTCATGTCTTTCAGGTGGGGCTTGCCTTGCCGGGAACGAAGGACGCCGCGTACCATATCCGATCCGGCGGCTTTGGAGGGCGGGCAAGATGGTGGGCGAGACGGCGCGCGTGAGGGGAGGTCTCTATGACATCGGTGTCGGCGTGCCCGACGCGGCCGATGGCATCGCTCACTGGCAGCGCTTCGGTTATCGCGAAGGCAAGCGCGGCGGTCTCGACGCCACCGCGGCCGAGGCACTGTATGGCGTGAAATCGGAACTCAATTCGGTGCGTTTGTTTCATCAGGACTCCGATCGCGGGCTCATCCGGCTCATGGTCTGGGACCGGCCGACGGGACCCGGCCTCAACATGGCGCCCCTGCGCACCATGGGGACGCGCTGGTCGGTTCACAAGACCGACGACATGATTACCTGCCTCAACCACGCCGAAATGCAGGAGGTCCTGGGCGGGCCCATCTACAAACTGGGCCCCCACATGAACCCGCACATTCCCGATGCCGATCATCCCGAGCCGCGTCCGTTCAGCGAGCCCATTGCCTGCGTGCGCGACCTCATCATGTTTTTGCCGTACTACCAGCATGTCGCCATGACCCGCTACAACTTCGATATGCCCCTCTACGGCCGCGTCAATCCCGATTGCCTGTTCAAGACCAGCGAGGTCTGTCACGCCGCCATCGTCACCAAGGGCGACGATATGAGTGTCTATGATTTCTACGAGGATGTGTTCGGCCTGAAGCGCTGGGGCCAGCGCGAGATCGACCATGAGACCTCGTGGATGGCGACCACAATGCACGCGCTCGAACCCGGCGACCTGCTGCGCTTTGTGAATTTCGACGACGCCGAGTCAGACGACGTGGTATCGCGCCACCGCTCGGGCCGGTTGCGCTGCTTCCAGATGCCGGCCGGTATTTCCGACCCGGACCGCTCTGCCGACGCCCGGCCTGGCAACCTCGGGTATTCGCTCTACACCTACAGGGTTGCCGACATCGAGGCCATGCACCGCAAGGTGCGCCATAGCGCGGCCGGCGCCATCAGCGACATAATACCGGACGAGTTCGGCCAGCCGGCGTTCTCGTTTACGGCGCCGGACGGCTATTTCTGGACCCTGTTCGAGGCCTGAGAGCGGGTCCCGGGCGAGGGCCGCGCCGGCGCGTTACTCCGTTTCCGCCGCGCTGTGTTCCGCTTGCTCCGGCGGCTCGTCCAGCGGCGGCAGGCGCTTGACCAGTTCGGTCTTCAGAATTTTTCCAAGCGAGCTCTTGGGCAGTTCGTCAACGAAGAAGATTCGCCGCGGCACCTTGTAGGGCGCAAGCTGGGCGCGGCAATGGGCGATCAGTTCGGTTTCGCCAGCTCCGTCGGCCGTGTCGCCGCGCACCACGAAAACAGCCACGTCCTCGCCCAGTTCGCGCGACTCCCAGGGCACCGCCGCGGCGTCGTGCACGGCCGCGTGGCGAATCAATATCTCCTCGATCTCGGCCGGATAGATATTGACGCCGCCGCGGATGATTAGGTCCTTGACCCGGCCGACGATATAGAGAAATCCGTGCTCGTCGATGCGTCCGAGATCGCCGGGATAATACCAGCCGTCCTTGAAGACTTTCTTGGTCTCCTCCGGGTTGTTGTGAAACCCTTCCGGCAGCCAGGGTGAGCGATGGCGAATACGCCCGATTTCGTCCGGCGGCAAGGGCCGGTCGTTTTCATCGACGACTTCGAATTCAGTCTGAAAAGCTGCGCGGCCGACGGAGCGCGCCGCTTCACCCGTTGCTTCGGGGGGCAGAACGGACACCGCGCCGCCCTCGGTCGAACTATAGATATTGAAGAAACAGGGCGACAGTTGGCGCAGGATCTGTTCGCGTTCCTCGACATGGAGGATCGATCCGCTTGAAAGCAGGACGCGCAAACTCGGCATCAGCGGACCCTGCCCAGCCGGAATCTTCAGTAGCCGCCGGAGCAGGGTGGGAACGAGGAATAGCGTTGTGATGCGGTGTTTGTTGACGGTCTCGACCAGGTCCTCGGGTCGGTAGGGCGGAGGGTGGAAAAACACCGTCGCGCCCATAATCAGATTGACGATCGTAAAGCCGCGCCCGCCGCCGAAATAAAGCGGTGTCGCCAGCATGTTGCGGTCGTGCTCGGTGAAACCGTCGCTGACCCATTGCGACATGAAGCGCAGCGACATCTGGTAATGGGTGACCAGCGGCCCCTTCGGAACGCCGGTGGTGCCGGACGAGAGCGACAGCCACAGCGGCGCCTTGGGGTCGGATGGAAATTCGCCCTCCGGCTCTTTCTGCGCCACCGCCCGGTGCCAATCTTCGTTGACGATCAGGGTTTCGATCCCCGCCAGCGGTTCGTCGTCGACGATGACGGTCGGGACGCCGAAGGCCCCGGCGACGCGGATTTTTTCTTCCGCGAGCCAGCGGCAGTCCATGGGAATGAGAACGGCGCCGAGGCGGATGATGCCGAGCATGGCAACGACATTGTCGATGGTGTCGGCCATGGCGAGGCCGACAAAATCGCCGGCGCCAATCCCGAGATCCCGCAAGTGGTTGGCCGTTCGCTTGATATCGGCGTCGAGGCTCCGGTAATCGAGGGCCCGTGTGCTGTCGATCATCGCCGAATGGTCCGGGCGCCGGCGCGCGTTGTGGGCGATATCGTCGGTGATGTTTCCAAACATGGTGAACCCTTGGTCGCTGCAACGCGGTCCCGGTCCGCAGCGTTCATGGAAAGGAAGAACGGCCACCATTCTATGACAGGGTTTCGATCCTGTCTCGGGGCAACTGGGGGAGGGTGTTCGGGCGCGGGCGTGACGCCATGGAGATTCCAATATTCAGCCGGGACTCACTGAGACCTCGGCCCGCAATTACGTTGCTGCCCGGAAACCCCTATTCCGACGTTGACAGGACAGCGAGGAAGAAGTCCTTCTAGGGCCCCATCAGCCTCTCGATTGGCCGAGGGCGGGACACCGCGGCGCATTCGCGCCAAACCCTGCGTGGCCTTGCGGCAATAGGAACGAAAAGTTTGAACCAGACGCCACAAGCGCGGACGCGCCCGCTTGCCGAATTTGTGCCGCTGATGGCGCTGATGATTTCGCTGGTCGCGCTCTCGACGGACGCGATGCTGCCCGCGTTGCCGCTAATCGGCAGCGATTTGGGTGTGCAGAAGGCGAACAACAATCAATGGATTCTGTCGGCATTTTTTCTCGGCCTGGCGCTGGGGCAAATGGTTTTCGGGCCGCTCTCGGATAGCGTCGGCCGCAAACTTGCGATCAACGCCGGGTTAATCCTGTTCATGGTGGGCTGCCTGCTGTCCACCTTTGCGACCGACTTTCCGACGATGTTGGCGGGCCGGATTCTGCAAGGGGTGGGCGCAGCCGGACCGCGCACGGTGTCAATCGCCCTGATTCGCGATCAATACGAAGGCCGGGCCATGGCCCGGATCATGTCGTTCATTATGGCGGTGTTCATACTCGTTCCCGCGGCCGCGCCGGCAATCGGACAAGGGATCGTGTACATCGCCGATTGGCGCGAAATCTTTGTCTTTTTTCTCGCGCTCGCTCTAATCGTGTTTGTCTGGTTCACGGCGCGCCAGCCGGAGACCTTGCCGCTCGACCGGCGCAACGCTCTGGCGGCCGGCCGCATTGGCCGGGCCATTGTCGAGGTCTGCACCAACCGCGTCGCTTTCAGCAACGCCGCCGCGGCCGGGTTTGTCTTCGCGGCCATGATCGGCTACCTGACATCGTCCCAGCAGATATTTCAGGATACCTATCAACTCGGTTCCCTGTTCCCTCTGTTTTTCGCCGTTCTCGCATTGGCGATCGGCAGCGCGTCGTTCTCCAATTCCCGTCTCGTGATTCGGTACGGCATGCGGGTCTTGAGCGGCCGCGCACTAATCGCCATCATTGGACTGTCGGTCGTCTTTTTTGTTATCGCCGCCACGATGTCGGGCCAGCCGCCCTTCTGGGCTTTCATGACCTATGGCCTGGCCACGTTCTTCTGTCTGGGCATTCTGTTCGGCAATCTCACGGCGATGGCGATGGAACCGCTCGGCCACATCGCCGGCGTCGGTTCGGCGGTCGTCAGTACGCTGACCGGTTTCATTTCGCTTCTGTTCGGCTCCGCGGTCGGCCTTGGCTATGACGGCACGGTCCTGCCCCTGGTGGGCGGCTTCGCGGTGTTTGGTACGTTCGCCTACATCCTCGTCCGGCGCGGCGACCAAGGGCGTTAGTCCTTCTGTTGCGCGCAGTCACCGCAAACTGGGCATGACACTGTTCGGCAGGGGTTCCGACCGGTGCTAGAATGCGTCAATGACCCGAACGAAAAATCAAGTTCCAGGAGGCATCACCCAATGACGGTTACTGCCATCATTCATACCCGAGCCAAGCCGGGGCAGGGCGCCGCACTGCGCGACGCTTTCATTGCCGGAATTCCGCACGCCCGCGCCGACGCCGATTGCCAAGGCATCGATATTCTCGTCAACGCCGAGGATCCCGATCACATCGTTCTCATCGAAAAGTGGATCAGCGTCGAGGCGCACGGCCGGTATTTCGAAGAACTTAAGAAGATGAGCGAATTTGCGGTGACGGCGGCGCTGATGGACGGCATACCCGACACGCGCCACTACGAGGCCATCGACTGAACCGGCAAATCCGAAATTACTGCGGCCATCGGCTAAAACCGGGACGCTCGACGCTGTGACGGCACGCGTTGTTCGGCGCAGCGTTCGACCCGATGCTCTGCCCGGCGAATATTATCGCGCCACAACACGTCGTGTCTCCGCCCACCGGGCCCCCAGCCGGTCGAGTTCGTCGGCGGCGAGCACCTGCTGCGCCATTCCGAACAGCACTTGTTCTTCTTTGGCGAAATGATCCCGCGTGACCTGAAGGGCGTAGCGCAGTTGGCTCAGAGCCGTATCGTGACTGGTGGCGTTGACGACATTTTTGAGCGCCCCCTCGATTTCGTCGTGCTCGTGGCGCATGACGGCAAGCGGTCCGCCAGATCCCAAATGTGGTTCCAGAGCGGGAAACAAGATCTCGTTTTCGATGCGGGCGTGGGAGCCGAGCGTCGCAACCAGCGTCGCCCCCGCTCCCTGCACGTCGGCCAGGGTCTCCATCCCCGGAAGGCCCGCCTCGACGTGTTCGAAGAGAGCATGGAGCACGCCATGTTCCCCCAGCAGGGCCTGTGTTATTTGCATTCGGTGTCTCCCTTCGCGAGCAGATATGGCGATATCTCCTTATATGAGAATCGTCGCCGGCGGGCGAGCCCCTCCGCAAGCGAGTCACTGGGGTGGAATTGAGCCGCCGCGCGTGGCTCGTTGAGAATCAACCTTGAACGCGACGACCATCCTCAAGGGTAATCGGGGGCTGTGGCGCTCGACATGGCCGAGATCGAGCTACAGGCAAGCCGGGCGGGGGAGCGATGTCGATGACCTCGATTGCCCGCCAACGGTCAGCGCCGCCGCCGCCACCGCCCGCCAACCTGCTCGGTGGGTTGGAGCGGGCATTCCGGCCAGAAATGCCGGCGGCCCACCCCTGGGCGGTCGTGTTTCTATGCCGTGTTGAACGGCGCCTCCTGGCCGAGCCTGTCGAGAAACTTCCCGGTAAGGACTTGAGACGCAAGAATAGCTCGACATCCAAGCAACTATTCAGCTTCTTTGCGCGGCCGGGCGCGCAGGCGAATTGGTCTTTCGCCACATGGCTCGTCAAACGGTTTTCATCAACCTCAACCAGGAGGCGGCGTTCAGTTTTGGACGGAGACCTGCAACGAAGGCAGGGTTAGATTAATGTGGGCTCGCACGGCCTAACCAACGTTTGCTGACGGTGCCGACCTTGTGGCACCGTCGATCGCGAATTCCTCCCTGCCGCCCGCCGGCACGGTCTTCAACGGATACCAGGTGTGAATGGATAAGGAAGCGGTCCCGCGATCGGCGGACCAGACCGGCCTGCCGCCGCAGTCCCCCCCTTCAGGAGGCGCCCGCAAGGTACGGGCGGTGCCTGCCAACATCGGCCTGTTGGTGGTGTGGATGCTGGGACTGATGGCCGTCGGCTTCTCGACCCTTAGTATCTACACGCCGTCGATGCCGGCCATCGCCGCCTATTTCGACGCCAGCAGCGCGCAAGTGCAGATGACGATTAGCGTCTACATGTTCGCTTTCGCCATTGCGCAGCTGGTTTACGGGCCGCTGGCAGACCGGCGCGGGCGGCGGCCGGCGCTGTTTCTTGGTCTAATGGTGTTCATCGCGGGAAGCGCCATCTGCTTCCTGGCGTCCTCCATCGAGGTGCTGACCGTCGGCCGCGCCGTCCAGGCCTTTGGCGCCTGCTCCGGTCCGGTGGTGAGCCGCGCCGTCCTGCGCGATTCTTTCTCGCGCGACCGCGCCGCCCAAATCATGGCCTACGTCGGCATGGCCATCGTCGTGGCGCCGGCCTTCGCGCCGGTGCTGGGGGGATACCTGCAGGTGGCTTTCGGTTGGCAATCGATCTTCGTGTTTTTGTCGGCTCTTGGTGCCTTGATGTTGTTTGTGACCTGGATCGGCCTTGAGGAGACCAACTCAACGCCGGCTTCGGCGATACGCTCGCGCTTACGCGATATGTTCGCGGCCTATCCGGCAATGCTTCGCTCGCGCCGTTTTATCGCCTTTACATTACAGAACGGTTTCGGTGCGGGCGCGATCTTTACCTATATGGCGGGTGCGCCGTTCGTCCTTATCGAGATGCTGGGCGTGCGGCCCGACCTTTACGGATGGTTTGTCCTGTTTCCCTCCTTGTTCAACTTTCTCGGATCGTTTGTGGCCAGCCGGTTTACCGTGCGCCTGGGTGGTGACCGCATGGTGGTACTAGGTTCAATCGTCATTTGCGCGGGCGGACTGAGCATGCTGGGATTGGCGCTTGCAGGCATAACCGGGGTCGTGGCGATCGTCGGACCGGCGGCGCTGATCCTGTTCGGGCTTGCCAATACCTGGCCGAGTTCGTCGCAGGGGGCGATCAACGCCTTTCCCGAGCGGGCAGGGACGGCATCGTCATTGAACGGGTTCTTGATGATGTCGACGGCGGCGGCCGCAACTCTGGTGGCCGGAATGTTGCGCGACGGCACGCAACTGCCCATGACCTATGTTGTGGCGGGATGCAGCGTTGCCGCGTTCCTGTCACTGGCGCTGGTGCCGCGCGGCGACGCCCGAAACGCTACTTGATGGACGGCAATATTATGCCCGGTTCGCAGGGGCGCCGGCCGGAAAATCTCGCCACAGGTCGTACGGGCATTACACGACGTTCGGGCGCCACGCGACGCTTGGGCGATGTCCAGTCAAGAGACAAAGAACTAGATCGTTCAAAACCTGCCCACGGCGCCGGCAGAACCGTCCCGGTTCGGAACAATCTGAAACCCTCGGCGGATTCGCCGTGCCCCTCGGTTTTGCCCCAACAACCGGAAACCTTCGCGCCGTTGGCGGGCCGCTGGGGTTGAACCGGGCTGGTTACCGGCCGGCCGCTACGGTTTGCCCCTAAAATTGGGGCGGCAGTCGATCAGACCGAATTTCTCAGTGTCCGGCTTGCCTTCAAGCGCACCGATTTGGATGCCTTGATCTTGATGGCCTCTCCGGTCCGAGGGTTCACACCGTCGCGGGCCGCACGTTTCGCAACGGTGAATGAGCCGAATCCCGCCAAGAGAACCCGCTGGTTCTTCTTCAGCGAAGCCGTGATGGTGCCGATGACCGCGGTCAGTGTTTCCCGGGCGGCTGCCGACGTGCACCCTGTTCCGGACTGGATGACGTTGATCAGGTGCTGGCGGTCTCTGGTGCCCGCTGGCGTGGCTTTGTAACGGACTGCTGGCTTTCTGGTCGCTCGAGACATTTTTGATTTCTTTGAGGATTTTTTGGCCATCGCAAAGGTTCTTTCTGTCTGGTGGGGATCAAAACCCTTGATACGACGTACCTGTCGGAAAGGTCAAAGGGTGTCTCGCCAGAAAAAAAGGGCGTCTCGCTGGATATGAAGGCCGGCACCCAGTTTGGAAGACCTCCAACCATGTTCCGCCGGGCCATGCTTGAAGAACGATCGTCCTCCGGGCGGCATATCCCACGACGGCCCCATCAATGCCGGCCCGTTCCGCTGTCGCGGCGCTTATCCTCCGGCTGCGCGCGCGGCTTCAATCTCGGACCGGTGGGCGGTAGTGGCGGCCTCGTCGACGGCCAGCGTCTCGTCGTCGATCTTGCCGCTAAACAGGACGCCGTAGGTGCGGGCCGCCTTGTTGCGGCTTTTCCACCCCTCGAGAACGTCGCGCAGAACCCGGGCCGGATCGCGCCTGGTCGGGTCGCCATAACCGGCGCCGCTCGAATCCTGCCCGCGCACGGTCTGGCCCTTGCGAACGACCATGTTTACGAAGTTGGGCAGTTTCGTTTCGTCACCATTGGTACCGATAATCCAGGTCGAGCCGGGGGTGCCGTCCTCGCCGCCGAGCACACCGCGCGGCGCGGCCACCTGGCCGTCGCAGGGAATGATCGCGGTAACGTCGTTTTCGAGCGGGGTATAGGTCACCTGCTGGCTCGGGGCGCCGCGATAGCGGCCCGCGCCTGCGGAATCCGGCACCAGCCCCAGGGACTCGACGCGGAAGGGATGTTTCAGTTCATCCACTTCGACCGAGTCGCGGTACATGAGCCCGGCGATCACCGGGATCGCGTAGTTGACCCAGCCATCGGCCTCGGGGCCGGCGGGACCGCCATTGGTGGACAGCATCAGGCGGTTCACATAACGGGCGTCGCCGTGGCGATGGTCCTTGCCCGAGAGGACCGCCATGCCGGCGCCGAGACCGGTGCCGCCCTGCGCCAGTCCGTGGCCCTCGCCGATCTGTGCGAACGCGCTCTGCGTGATGTTGACCAGGCGCTCGGCAACGTTGGTGGTGGAGAGCGAGCAACTGTGCGGAAATTTCGGTGCGCCGACGACGCTGTCCTCGGCAAACTTGAAGGTAATGCGGCGGAACGACCCGGCGTTGCGCGGGAGGTCGCTCTCGAGGCTGTTGAAGATCGCACCCATCACGGCGCTGGTCGTCGAGGCCTCCGATGAATTGAGACCGCAATCGACGCTCGGCGGATTGTCAGTGAGATCGACGTGAATCATGGCCGCGTCGGGGTCCACCTCGAGCACCACCTTGAGTTCCAGCCCATCCGGCAGGATGCCTTCGAGCGGGTCGGTGCGGCCGGTATTGACGAGGTGGGCTTTGGGCAGGGCACGGATGGACTGCACCATGCGGCGCTCGGAATAATCCATCCAGTCTCCGATAAAACGTTTCACCGTTTCCTTGCCATACTTCTGGCAGAATGCCTTCAGGCGCCGTTCCGCGATGCGCGCCGATCCGAGGCCGGCGAGGAAGTCTCCGTACCACTGGTCGGGCACGCGGATGCGGGCGCGGCACATGCGCACGATGTCTTCGACATTCTTGTAGTCGCGCTGAACGCGGACGCCGGGGAAGATCAACGCCCCTTCGGCGTACTGGTCGGCCGCCGCGGCATAGTAGCTCGACGGAATGCTGTTGCCGATGTCGGCCATGTGCGCCTTGGTACAAGCGGTAAAGAGGTGCTCGCCTTCGAAAAAGACCGGCACCATGAAGGTATGGTCGGCAGCGTGCGTATTGCCGCCATAGGGATCGTTGTCGAGATAGGCGTCGCCCTCGCGGATATCGCCGGCATGGAACTCCGCCAACCGGGCGGCTTGCAGATGGCAGCCGAAAATATGCACCGGCAGCCCTTCGGCCGAGGCCAGCAAGCGGCTGTCGCCCGTGACAATGCAGCACGAGAAATCCCGCGCGCTGGATATGACCGCCGAGCGCGCCGCCTTGAGCAACGTATTGGTCATTTCACGGACAATTCCGTCGAGCCGATTCGCAATGATCGTGGTCAGAACGGGATCAAGCGCGGCCGGTTGCGATTGCGTTGTCATCGGTTTCTCCTCGCCTTACGCCTGATTGTTCAGCACGTAGTTTCCGGCATCGCTGACGGCAGCTTGGGTGCCGGGATAGACGACAATGGTCATCGTTGGTTCCTCGATGATGGCTGGCCCGGCGATCAGGCCACCGGGGTTCAGTTCGTGGCCGCGATAGACCGCAATTTCCTTCTCGCCGCCGCCGGCGAAGTAGGCCGTGCGTACGATCTGTGCCGGTGGCGTGTGGGACGTGAGGTTGCCGGCCGTCCCGGTCACAACTGCGCCGCCGAGCTGAACCGAGAGCCGGCCCTTCCAGTTGACGCATTCCACCTGGCTGCCCTCATCGCGCACGGCGTAGACGCGGTCATGAACGGTGTGGAACGCCTCAATCAGCGCGTTCACGTCACCCTCGTCCTGAAAGCGTGTTACCGGCAACGGCGTATCGAGCTCCCAAACCTGGGCTTGATAGCGCGCCTCGACGAAATACTTCTTGCGGTAGTCGGCACTGCCCCCGCCCGGCAAGGCTTTGCGGAAACGCTCGAGCTCGTCGTCGATCTGGGTGAGGGCGGCATTCACGCCCTTGAAATCGAATCGCCCCGAGAGCGTAACGCGGCTGATGGTCTTCTCGCTCATGATGTCCGAAAACTGCATGCCGCAGGCCGAAAGCGCACTCGCCGTCTTGGGCAGAATGACCGTTTCGCATCCGAGTTCACCGGCGATCGGAAGGATATTGAGCCCGGCCGCCCCGCCGCCCGCGACAATGACGCTTTCACGCGGGTTAAGGCCTTCACTTACGGTAATTTCGTGAATCGCCTTGATCATCAGCTCGTTGGTGACGGTTAGAATATCGGCTGCTGCCTGCTCCGCCGATTTGCCGAGTTGCGCGGCAATTTTTTCGATCACGCGCCGCGCCGCAGCGACGTCGAGCGTCATGCGGCCGCCAAGAAAATAAGCGGGATCGATATAGCCGAGAACGACCGCGGCGTCGGTCACGGTCGGTTGTTCGCCGCCATGGCCGTAACAGGCCGGGCCCGGGTTGGCGCCGGCGCTTTGCGGGCCGACGCGCAGCAATCCGCCGAGATCGATCCAGGCGATCGAGCCGCCACCAGCGCCGACGCTCCGCACATCCACCGTCGACATGGCGACAAGGTGCCCAAGCCATTGCGGGCCGATCCAGCTGTCGCGCGTGTAGACCAGTCCGCCATCGCGCACCAGCCCGACGTCGAAGGTCGTGCCCCCGGCATCGCAGACAATGACGTCGCCGCCCAAATGCTCGATGGTGCCGTAGGCCTTGCTCGCAACCGGCGCCATCGCCGGGCCGGATTTCAGCATGTGAATGGGGCGCTCAACCAGCTCGCCCACATGCTGGCACCCGCCGACCGAAGTACTGACGAGGGTTTCGCCGCCGAATCCGGCGGCGCGCAAATCCTCCTCCATCTCGCTCAGGTGATGCTGCATAAGCGGCTTGAGCGAGGCGTCGATGGCGGTGGCGCTGGCGCGGCGATACTCGCGCACGATCGGGATAAGCTGATGGGAAAGGGTGTAGGGGACGCCGGGCAGAATTTCGTCCAGCAGGCGTCCGATGGCAAGCTCGTGGGCGCTGTTGGCGACCGACCAGAGAAACGAAACGGCGATCGCCTCGAAACCACGGGTCTTCAGGGAGTCGAGCACGCTGCGGGCCTGGGGCTCGTGCAGCGGGTGCACCACCTGGCCTTCGGCGTCGATGCGTTCCTCGATTTCAAAGGTCCAGCGCCGCGGA
>CAZTAK010000064.1:10256-13619 GCA_964611585.1 uncultured Alphaproteobacteria bacterium | reverse complement strand
GATGTAAACCACCGCCAACAGTGAAGCCGCAAGAATCAGCACTGCCACCAGCCACCAGCCGCGCTCTATCGCGCCCATCACCAGCGTCCATTTGGTGACGAAGCCGGCCGTCAGCGGCAATCCGATCAGGCTCAGGCCGGCGATCACAAACCCCGCCATGGTCCAGGGCATGCGCTTGGCGATGCCGTTGAGATCCGAGATCTCCGCCGACCCCAGCCGGTAAACCAGCATGCCGGTCACCAGAAACAGCGCCCCCTTGGTGGCGGCATGATTGAACAGGTGCACCACGCTCGCGGTCAGGCCCAAGACGTTGGCGTAGGCCAAACCGAGGACGATGTAGCCGACCTGCGCGAGGCTCGAATAGGCGAGCATTCGTTTCAGGTTGCTTTGAAAGATCGCCACGGTCGAAGCGACGACAATGGCGAGCACGGCCAGCGCCAGAAGAATCTCGCTCAGCGGCAGGGCGCCGAAAGAGAACTCGAACCCGAATACGGTGAACACGAACCGCAGCAGCGCATAGATCGCGACCTTGGTGGCGGTCGCGGCCAGAAATGCGGTAACGACCGACGGCGCATAGGTATAGGCGTTCGGCAGCCACAGGTGTAACGGCATCAATGCCAATTTGAGGCTCAGGCCGACGGCGATGAAAGCGAACGCGACCAGCACGGTGCGGGTGTCGAGGAGAGGTTGCAGGCGCTCGGCCAGGTCGGCCATGTTGAGCGTGCCCGTGACTGCGTACAGCATCCCGACGCCGATCAGGAAGAACGTGGCGCCTACCGTTCCCATTGCGAGGTAGGTGAATGCGGCCCGCAGCGTGCGCCGGTCCCTGCCCAGCGCGATCATGGCATAGGACGACAGCGCCGAAATCTCGATAAAGACGAACAGATTGAACGCGTCGCCCGTGACCGCCATCCCCAGCAAACCGGTCAGCATCAGCAGAAACGATCCGTAAAACAGATAATGCTTGTCGGCGTCGATCTCGGCGGCGACGCTGCGCCGCGCGTAGGGCAGCACAACGGCGCCGATCCCGGCGACAATCAGCATGACGAACGCGTTGAAGATGTCGATCCGGTATTCAATTCCCCACGGCGCCAACCAGCCACCCAGCGCATAGGAAACCGGGCCGGCCTCGAGAACGCGCGACAACTGAAGCGCGGCAATGGCGAACGCCACCCAACTGGTAATCAGCGCCAACAGCCACGGCAGCGCACCGCGGCGCAGCACGATGCACAACGGCGCCGCGATCAGCGGCAGAACGATCTGCAGGGCGGGCAGGTGCGCAATCACAGGTCGCGGTCCAGGCGATCGATCTCGACGTCTTCGATCGTCCCGTAGGCTTCGCGGATGCGGACGATGATCGCAAGCCCCAACGCTGTCGTCGATATGCCGACCACGATTGCGGTCAGGATCAACACGTGCGGCAACGGGTTCGAGTATCGCGTAATACCTTCGGCCAGGATCGGCGCGGAGCCGCCATCGACTTTGCCGAGACTGATGAAAAACAAGAATACCGAGGCTTGAAACACGTTCAGCCCGACGATCTTCTTGACCAGATTCCCCCGCGCGATCAGGGCGTAAAGTCCGATCATCATCAGCACGACGAAGACGACGTAATTGAATCCGCCAAGCAGGTCCATCAGCGTTCCGCCCGGTCGGCAAAGAGAAAGAAGATCATGATCATGACGGCGGCGACGGTGATGCCGACGCCGAGTTCGACCAGAAGGATGCCGAGGTGCTGGCCTTCGGCAAAATCGTGGCCGAAAACGCCGTAATCGAGATAGTTGCCGCCCATAATCATGCTGGCGACGCCGACGCCGGCGAAGATCAACAAGCCGAGGCCGATGAAAAACGTCACAACCGCGGGCGGCGCGAACTTGCGCAGGTTCTCAATGCCAAACACCAGTCCATAGAGGATGACCCCGGCGGCAAAAATCACGCCCGCCTGAAAACCGCCGCCGGGACCGTAGTCGCCGTGGAACTGCACATACAGTGCAAACAGCAGGATGCCGGGAATCAGCATCTTGGCGACGACCCGCAGAATCAGATGTTGATTCATGTCTCGCCCTCGCGGCGGCCGGACGATGCCGTACCGCGCCCGGTTTCGCCGTTGCCGTTCCCGCCCGCCGCGCGCGCGCTTGACGCCGCCGGCCAGCAGCAGCATGATGCCGATCCCGGCGGTGAAGATCACCGTGACTTCGCCCAGCGTGTCGTAGCCGCGGTAGCTTGCCAGCACCGAAGTGACGACGTTGGGGATGCCGATCTCGACCTCGGATTCGTTGAGGTAGCGCGGCACGACGTGTCGGTTCGCCGGCGCGTCCGGATCGCCGAACGCCGGCAGATCGGCGGTGCCGTAGATCAGGGCCGCGCCGGTCGCTGCGACGATCAGGAGTGGCACGATTGAAACGCGGACGGGAATGCGCTCGCGGCTTTTCGTCAGCGACAAGGTGCCCAGCATCAGAACCGTGCTGATCCCGGCGCCGACGGCGGCTTCGGTGAAGGCCACATCGACCGCATCCAGCAACACGAACACGCCCGCCATCACCAGGCTGTAGATCCCCGACAGCATGACCACTGCAAACAAATTGTGCAGGCGCACGATGCCGATGCCGACCACGGCCAGAAACACCAGCAACACAATGTCGACGACGCCGGCCATCAGGAACCAGCGCCAGGGTTCGCGGGCGGTCCACCGAGGCGTTCGCGGTTGGCAGCATCGACGTCGAGGCTATTCACACCAGCCCGCGTCCACGGCTTGAGGCGGGTTGCAAGCGCGGCGCGCGCGAGCGCGTGAGTCGAGGTCGGGCTGGTAAAAAAGATAAATATCGCCATCAACGCCAGTTTGATCGTCACCTGGGTCAATCCGGCCTGCACCATCATTCCCGCGATCAACAGCCAGGCGCCCATCGTGTCGGTAATGCCGCTGGCATGGAGGCGCGAATAGAAGTCCGGCAACCGCAGCAGCCCCAGGCCGCCCATCGCGGACAGGAATCCGCCCGCAAGAATCAGCACCCAGCTTGCAATATCTGCCCACAGAGGCGTTGCGAGACCGGCCATCTTCAGACGCTCTCGCCGGGGATGTCGCGGCGGGTGTTGAGTTCGCGGTACTTGAAGAATTTGAGAATCGCAATCGTGCCAATGAAATTAATCAGCGTGTACACCAGCGCGATGTCGAGAAATTCCGGCCGGTCGGTCAGGAATCCCAAGACCGCAATCAGCAGCGTCGTCTTGGTACCGACCATGTTCAGCGCCAGGATGCGGTCGAACACGGTCGGCCCCAACAGGGCGCGGACCAGTGCCAGCGACATGGTTACAAGAACGGCGATCGCGGCGGCGGAAAACATCAATCGTCCCCGGTCAGGCGGC
>CAZTAK010000064.1:0-10246 GCA_964611585.1 uncultured Alphaproteobacteria bacterium | reverse complement strand
TCCACCTTGGCATCCATGTCGGCGTCGCCCAGGCGGGCCATGGTGCCGCCCTCGATGTCACGGGCGAGGTCTTCGGTCAGGGCATGGACAACGATCTTGCCGTCCTGAAGGCGCACCGAAACTGTCCCCGGCGTCAGCGTAATGGAATTGGCGTAGATCACCTGATGCAGGTCGTCGCGTTGGCCGCCCGGGACCTGGATCAGACGCGGCGACACTGTCACCTTGCGGCGCAAGACCTCGCGCACCACCGTGCCGTTGGCGACGACGATCTGACCCACTAGCCAAACCACATAAAGCGGCGCCTTCCAGCTCAATTGGACCGGGTGCCCTTCGGCATCGACCAAATCCATCCTGTGCGCCAGGACCAACACCAGAATGACCGACGCCGCCCCGAACGCCAGCAGCAGCGGATCGGGGTGGCCCGACAGCAAGATCCATACGGCCGCCAGAAACAAGGTAAGGCTAACTGTCCTAATAACGGCCTCCCTTGGCCGGGCGAAGGTGGATACATCGGCTGGGCTCGCCGCGGCGTTGCCGCCGAAAGGTCGCGAAAACTGCCGACAATGTACTTGGCGTCCGGCGCGCATACAACGGCGGTACCAGCAACGAAATATGATTCCAGGAGAATCGCCCTATTTTGGCTGGTCGGCGCGGGACCTCATTGCGCGCCCGAATTGTGATGAGTCGGAGAATATGCTAAAAAAATAACAAAATACCAACGGTCTCCGAAGAAAGGCCGTGTTTGTGGGTACTGGGGCGGGATCGGTGTGATGGTTGAGGGGGGGGGTCCGGAGGCCGATGGACTACAGGGTGACACTGAAGAGATTCGTGGCAAGGTTAAGTGGTTTAACTCTGTAAAGGGTTTTGGGTTCATCACGCCGGAAGACGGTGGCAGCGACGTCTTTCTTCACCTCTCGGCACTCCGCCAGGCGGGGTACGAGGCGGTCGAGGAGGGGTCGACACTCGTCTGCAAAGTGGTTCAAGGTCCCAAGGGCCTGCAGGCAGTTGAAGTGGTCGAGGTCGATACCTCGACGGCCGGACCGTCGGCGCCACGGGAGAGTGAATTTTCGGACGGCAATATCGGCCAGATCGAGGCCGAAGGCGATTTCTTCGAAGCCACCGTCAAGTGGTT
This sequence comes from uncultured Alphaproteobacteria bacterium, assembly GCA_964611585.1. Lineage (GTDB taxonomy): Bacteria > Pseudomonadota > Alphaproteobacteria > SHVP01 > SHVP01 > CAZTAK01. The sequence continues at coordinate 9,114 of CAZTAK010000064.1, read as the reverse complement.
CAGCATCGAAAAGGGCTATGGCTTCATTACCCGTGGGGAAGAGGCGCCCGACCTGTTCGTCCATATCAAGACCCTGCGCCGGGTCGGCATCGAACAGCTGATGCCGGGCCAGGAAGTGCGCGTCCGCGTCGGCCAGGGACCCAAGGGCCCCCAGGTCGCCGACATCGAAATCCCCTAAAGCCCGATCCGCCGGCCCTTCCGGGCCCCCGCTCAGCGCCGCAATTCCACCGCAGTGTCGGCGACGCCGCCGGCTACGTCGATCAGGCCGCGCGCCTGCAGGAATTCAGCGAACCGGGCATAGCGCGCATGGTCGAGCGCTGCGGGCCGTAACGCAAAGCGCGGCAACGTCGCCGCCCAGGCACGCCGGTTGATTTCGTCATCGAGGTCGGGGTGCGAAGCGATAAACAGTTTCCAACTTTCGTCCGGATGGTTCACTAGGTACTGGACGCCCTTTTCCAACGCATCGAGAAATGCAGGCAGGCGCGGATCGTCGAGGGCGTCGGCGTGCGCGATCAGGATCAGTTCGTCGTACGCCGGGACACCTTCCTCCTCGACGAAAAAGGCGCGCCCGGGCCGGCCGGCGATGTCCATTTGCGGGATCTCGAAATTGCGAAAGGCGCCGATCACCGCATCGACCTGGCCGCTCATCAGCGATGGCGACAGAGAAAAGTTCACGTTGACCAGTTCGACATCGTCGAGGCTGAGCCCATGTTTCTCCAGCATCGCCCCGAGCAATGCGTCCTCGAATCCGCCGACCGAAAAGCCGACCGTGCGGCCTTTAAGATCGGCGATGCTTTGAATCGGTCCGTCCGCCAGCACCACCAGAGAATTCAGCGGCGTCGCCACCAGCGTGCCGATACGCCGTACCGGAAGCCCGGCCGCGACCTGCATGTGCAATTGCGGTTGATACGACACCGCGATCCCGGCCTGGCCCGCAGCCACCAGCTTCGGCGGCGCGCTGGGATCGGCGGGCGCGATCAGTTTAACGTCGAGACCGTTCGCCGCGAAATAGCCGCGTTCGAGCGCCACGATCAGCGGGGCGTGGTCGGGATTGACGAACCAGTCCAGCAGGACGGTCAACTTTTGGCCGGCGCTGGCGGGTCCCGCTATGAGCGCGAGCGCAATCAGTACGGCAAAAACGCGCGCGACCGTTCGCGGGCATCGCAGGGCAATGGTCATGTCGGTTCCTGTCATTCGGGGAAAGCGGTTTCGCCGGGCTGCCAGTAGAGAGCGCGGCGGAGCAGAAAATCGATAGTGAAGTAGAAACCGAGCGCGACGACGGCCAGAGTCGCCAGCGCCGCGAACATCAGGTCGATTTGCACCCGGCCGTTGGCGTGCAGCATCAGATACCCGAGGCCCGCCCCGGCGCCGACCCATTCGCCGACGATCGCGCCGATCGGCGCCACCGCGGCCGCCACCCGGATCCCCGATGCGAGCGACGGTAATGCCGCCGGAATCCGGATGTGGATCAGCGCCCGAAAGCGCGCCCGCCGCCCGGTCATGGTCTGCGCCAGGTCGAGCCAACCGGGTTCGGTGCGCCGCAGCCCGTCGAGGAAGCCGGTGGCGACTGGAAAATAGATGATCAACGTCGCCATCGCCGCTTTCGAGGCGATGCCGAACCCGAGCCACAGCACCAGCACCGGGGCGATCGCGAACACCGGCAGCGCCTGGCTCGCCACCAGCACCGGCAGCAACCACCGCTGCGCCGGCCGGAACAGGATGATGACGATGGCGCTGGCCGTGCCGAGAACGGTTCCGAGCCCAAGGCCCAAAAGAATCTCTGCCGCTGTGACCGCGGCGTGTCCGAGAATGCTTTCGGCGTTGGCAACCCACGCGGCGGCGGTTGCAACGGGTCCGGGCAGGATGTAGGGCGGCGCCCCGGTCAGCCACACGGCGGCCTGCCAGATCAGGATCACGCCGGCGCCGGTTACGAGCATGCGGGCCGCGGTCATGGCGAGGGCCGAACCTCCGCGCCCGAAGTCGCGGCATTGGCGGCGGCGGGGGCTTCATCATCCGCCGCGGCGAGTTCCTCGAGCAGGCGGTGATGCAGCCGGTTCAATATGGAATCGGTCGGATCGCGCGGCGGGTCGCCGGGCAAATCGAAGGCGGTGCCAAGGTGTGCCGGTTGGCTCGCCATGACGTGGACCCGGTGGCCGAGGCGCAGCGCCTCGAAGGGATCGTGGGTCACCAGCACCACCGTCCGCCCCTCGAGCAGGCCCGCGGCCAGCGCCTGAATGCGGTGGCGGGTGATGGCGTCGAGCGCCGAAAAGGGTTCGTCCATCAGAACCACGGGCCGGTCTTCCATCAGGGTGCGGGCAAGCGCGGCCCGCTGGCGCTGGCCCCCGGACAGCACCGCCGGCAGCGACGGCGCTTTGCGTTCGAGACCGACGGCGGCCAGCAGTTGCGACGCGCGCGCCAGATCCGGTCCTTCCCCGCGCAGCCGGCTTCCCAGCGTGACGTTGCCGAGCACCGATTTCCAGGGCAGCAGGAGGTCGCGCTGGTCCATGTAGGCAATACGCCCGGCGAGCGGACGGCCGTCGCTTCCCGTCACAGTCCCTGCGTCCGCGCGGGCGAGCCCGGCGATCAAACGCAACAGGCTCGACTTGCCGGCGCCGCTCGGTCCCAGCAGGCAGGTGGTGCGGCCCGCTTCGAAATCGGCCGTGAGATCTTCGAACAACGGGTGCTGCCGGTAGGAAAACCGCGCCCCGCGAATCGACACGCCGATTGCGGGTGCACCGGTCCGGGTCCCGGTTGCCGGGACCGGCCTGTCAGCCTGGTCTGCCATAACGCACTGATCCCTCCGCCGGTATCAACCGGATCAGGTTCGAGGGGTCGTTCCCGGAACGGGAACCTCTCAGCCGTTGGCGCGGCTCCCCCTAGTGGCGACTGTGACTATATCGCCGCCGTGATATAAAGGAAATGACTTTGGGGGCTGCGATCGCCGTCCGCCGAGGGCAAAAGAAGGAAAAGGGCGGGCGTGCACAAGCCGTTTCTATACATTCTGATCTTGCTGCTCCTGGCGCTGGCATCGACCCAGTTGCTGGACGTTCCCGTGGGCGGGGCAGGCGATGACCGGCTCGGCGCCGGCACGCTCCAAATCGAAACAGGCGACGGCAGCCATGCCTTCAAGATCGAAATGGCCGTAACCGCGGAAGAACGTGCGCGCGGGCTCATGGGCCGCCGCACCATGGGCGCGGACGAGGGAATGCTGTTCGATTACGGAACCGAGCAGCCGGTGTCGTTCTGGATGAAGAACACCTACATCGCGCTCGACATGCTGTTCATCAGGGCGAGCGGCGAGATCGTCCACATCGCCAAACGGACGATCCCGGAATCGCTGGTGCCGGTGCCTTCGCCGGAGCCGGTTCGTGCGGTGCTGGAGGTCAACGCGGGCGTGACCGACCAGCTCGGCATCATCCCCGGCGATACCGTCGTCCATCCGATCTTCGGCAACGCGGATTAGGTGTGGGTGATTCGGCGGCGGACGGGGGAGCCAAAGGGCAGACCCCGAGCGACCCGGCGGCCCCGGCGGCCCCGGCGCAATCGGCGCGTGCCGCCGACGATGTGCCGGAAGGCTTCGTCGTCCTCGCCAATCGCTCGCCCTACGGCAGGCTGATCGGCCCGGTCTACGAGAAAGCGACGCCCGAGGGCCGGGTCTTCGGTGTCCGGATCGCCGAAAAACACGTCAATCTTGGCGGCATCGCCCACGGCGGCATGATGGCCTCGTTCGCCGATGTGGTGCTCGGCCAGTTCGAATCGCGCGATTACTCGCGGGTCACGGTGACGGTTCGCATGGTGACCGACTATGTCGCCGCCTCGCGCCTCGGCGACTGGCTGGAGGGGCGCGCCACGGTCACCAAGGAAACCGGTTCGATGGTCTTTGTTGATGCGACGATCGCCTGCCGCTCGCACCTGGTGCTGCGGGCCTCGGGCGTGTTCAAATTGCTGAAACGGAAGTGGTAGGGGTGGCCGCCCCGCGAACAAAGCACCGGGACTTTCGCCGCGACGTTGGGACCGTTCGTGTCCTCCGGCGGCCTGCGTTGATTGATTCCATTGACCGGTACCGCAGAGGATTTTAGGGAATCCGCAACCGGGGCGTGGCGCAACCTGGATGCGCATCTGCTTTGGCCGCAGAAGGTCGCTGGCGGGGATCAACACCTTCACCGGCACGCGTCGATGCGGTGAACCCCGGGGCCGAAAACGCGCGCGCCGTTGGGCAAGCGCGCAGCGCTCGGCATTGTATGCAATAAAAGCTGATGAGCGATCGCGCCAAAAACCCGAAAGCGGAAATTGCCGCGGGCAATCCGTGGTACACGGAAAACCAGCTTGAGGCGGCGCTTGGGACCGAGGGCGGCCGCCGGGCGGCGGCGGCGCGTTGGCGGCTGCTTGAAAAGATCATTACCGGCTGGCTTTCCGCGGTCGCCGACGGCAACCGGGAATTCCGCGTGCTTGACGCCGGCTGTGGCGACGGCCTCGATCTCAACGTGCTGGGAAGCATTTTTGAGAGCGCCGATCGCGCCGCGACCCTATACGGTTGCGATTACAATCCGCTGCGGATCGAAAAAATCGGCGCCAACCCTGCGGTGCGCGGTGTCTTCATGGCCTCACTGGCAGAAGCGCCGATCGCCGGCGCGAGTTTCGATGTGATCCTCTGCAATCACGTCATCGAACATATTGACGATCCCGGCCCCGCGCTCAGCGAACTCGGGCGAATGTTGCGACCCGGCGGGCTCTTGATGGTTGGCGTTCCAAACGAGGGGTGCCTGATGGCGCAGTTGCGCAATAACCTGCTTCAGCGTTCCATTCTGCGAACCACCGATCACGTGCATTTCTTTACCGCGCGGACGCTCAAGGCCGCAGTTTTGCGCGCCGGTCTCAAGGTGGATCGGGTTGAAGCGTACGGCTTCTTCTCTCCTCATCTTCGATTGCACAATCTGCTGTGGGCCACGGGGCTCGGGCGCGCGGTTGTTGGTCTGTTGGGAGCGATATTTCCTGGTCAAGCCGCGGATGTGGTGTGCGTGATCGAGCCGGAAAAAGCTGAATCCGGCGGTCACGCCGGATAGGGCGCTGCGACGGGCCGCAACGACGGGTGTAATCGGCCGCCCGTGACCAAGGGCCGCTCGTCTCGGGATGCTTGCGGGCGATCAAGCGGGTAAACCGGCGCGGCAGTGGGGAATCCGCCGCGACCCTGTGGCCGCAGGTGTCCATCTGTGGCACCAGCCATTGACCGGCACCGCAGAAAACCCTAGGAAACCTGCGACGGGGAGTGGCGCAGCCCGGTAGCGCATCTGCTTTGGGAGCAGAGGGTCGCTGGTTCAAATCCAGTCTCCCCGACCACAGGCCCGGCGCTTCCGCCCGGCGGCGCCCCGGAGCGGTCCTTGCCGCGGCGGGCGGGATTGTGTATCTGAATCCAAAATCGCTACGGCCTCCGAGACGAAGCCGACCGTGCCAACCCAGGAGACCCGCCCGTGAAAACCCGCCTCTACCAACCCGCGCCGAACGCGATGCAGTCGGGCCGCGCCACCGATGGCCGCTGGGTGCTCGAGTTCGAGCCCACCGGCGCGCGCCGGATCGACCCGTTGATGGGCTGGACCGGTTCGGACGACACCGGCCGGCAGGTGCGGATCGAATTCGACACCATGGAAGAGGCGCTTGCCTACGCCGCGCGCTCGGGTCTGGACTGCGATGTGGCGGCGCCCCACGGCCGCCGGGTGCGGCCCAAGTCCTATTCGGACAACTTTCGCCCCGACCTGCCGCGCTGAACCCGGCTGCGGCGGCGGCCTTGGCTTCGGCGGCGCCCCCGGCAGCGTCGGCGCCCTTGGCGGCGCCAGGCCCTCGTCTTCGCTCGATTCACCCGCCGGCATGAGATTGCCGGCAGGCGGCGGGACGCCTTGGACCTGACACCTGGCACCTGACAAGTCCGCGCCGAGGGGTTAATTATTACAGCCGGGCAGGCGCCCTTAGCTCAGTTGGATAGAGCGGCGGTCTTCTAAACCGCAGGTCCCAGGTTCGAATCCTGGAGGGCGCGCCATCGCCTAGGCGCAGGTGAATGCGGGGCTTTCCGCTCCGTTCGGGCAGGGCTCCCGGCAATCTCTGTTATTTCAAAATCCTTTCCCCGGATTGACCGATATACTTGGCTTCTGTTTGCCGATGAGGAGAGCAGCGTGAGAGAACCATTGCTGGCGATTGCGGGGGTCGTTTTTCTTTCATTCTTCGTCGTGTTTCCCGCCTCTGCGGATTTTCAGACGGGCGATGACGCGATTTCGCTCCAGTGGCATACCCGGGCGGCCGAACAGGGGCATGCGGGAGCGCAGCTTCAATTGGGCATCATGTACGGCAACGGTTACGGCGTTGCTGCGAACCAAAAGACATCGTTCGACTGGTACATGCGGGCTGCCAGCAACGACAATGCAGAGGCGCAGTGGAACGTCGGCATCTATTATGCACAGGGCCTCGGCGTTGCCGTGGACGTCGCTTCGGCCCGGGCCCGATCTTGGCGCCGGTCGCGGTCCGAATTGGTGGCACGCGGCGTGCAGGGACCGGGGGTGACAATTTGGTAGAATTCGATCCGCGCGCGGCCGCCTGCCGGTACCGTGCGGCCCGAATGGAGGTGCCGGAGCGATGAATCGATTGCGGCGATTGGCCTTGGTGCCGGTTCTGGCGGGGATATTGGCCGCCTGCGGCACCGCGATTTCCTGCAACAACGAATTCGGCGCGCCGCCGGAACGGGAGTTCTGGTGCGCTCCCACCAACGAACTCGGCAAGTATTTCCGGGTTCAGAAACCCCGTCCGGTGCCGGCAGAGACGATCCAGTGCGTGGAAACGCTGGGCGAAGCGGATTGTTTCCCGATCAACCCGGCCAACGGATAGCGCAAGAGCCCCTCAGAGACCCGTTTCCGGCGTCCCGCGGCGGCGCACCGCGACCGCCTTGATCACCGCATAGGCGCGGACCCCCGGCGCAAGTTCCAGTTCGCGCACCGAGCGCCGCGTCAATCGCGCCCGCAGCGGCGCGCCGACATCAATCATCACATCGCAGCGGTTTCCGGGTGTGGCGCCGGTTTCGCCGCCGACCGCGGTCACGGTCCCCGGCAGGATGTTGAGGGTGCTGATGCGTTTCGGCGCTTCGCGGGCGATGGCGACGTCGCGGGCCTGGATACGAATCCGGAAGAGCGATCCCGGGTCGGCCTCGATGCGGGGCACGATCAGGCGCGCCCCACCCGCCGCCAGCACGCTGAGGCCGTCGGCATCGTCGTGGCTTTCGAGGGTCACATCGAGAACGCTGCCGGCATCGGGCAGCGAATCGAGCCCCGGCAGGTCGAGCCGCCCGAGCACCTCCTGTAACGGTCCCGCCGCCGTAACGCGGCCGCGGTCGAGCAACACAAGCGTGTCGGCCAGCCGCGAAACCTCGTCCAGCGAATGGCTGACATAGACGATGGGAACCGCCAGCGCCGCCCGGAGAGATTCGAGAAACGGCAGTATCTCTTCCCGCCGGGCCGCATCGAGACCCGCGAGCGGTTCGTCCATCAGCAAGACCCGCGGCCGCGACAGCAACGCGCGCCCGATGGCGACGCGCTGGCGTTCGCCCCCCGACAGGTTATGCGGCAGGCGCTCAAGCAGGTTTCCGAGATCCAGCAGCGCGACGATGTCGTCGAAGGGCGCCGGTGCGGGACCCGCCCCGTGCCGCCGCCGCCGGCCATAGCGCAAATTCGTCGCCACCGACATGTGCGGAAACAGCCGGTCTTCCTGAAAGACGTAGCCGACGCCACGGCGTTCCGGCGCCACGTTCACACCCGATTCGGAGTCGAACAGCACCGTCCCGTCGATGGCGATGCGCCCGCGCGCGGGCCGGTCGAGGCCGGCGATCATGCCGACGGCCATGGTCTTGCCCGCGCCCGACGGTCCAAACAGGGCGGTCACGCCGGGGCCCGCCACAAATTTCACATCGAGCGAGAATTCCGGCACCGCATGGCCGATTTCGACCTCGATCATGTGCGTCCCCGCATGCGCCGCGAAATCCGCCGCGCCAAAACTTCAGAGGCGACCAGCGCGATCAGCGCCACGGCGGCTGAAATCAGCACCAGCCGCAGGACCGCGTCGCCGCTTTCGGGCGTCTGCATCAGGTTGAAGATCACCAGCGGCAGGGTCCGGGTCTCGCCGGGGATGTTGGAAACGAAAGTGATCGTCGCGCCGAATTCGCCCAGCGAGCGCGCAAACCCGAGCACCGCGCCGGTCAGAACGCCGGGCAGGATGAGCGGCAGCGTGACGCTCGCGAACACCCGCGTAGGGCCCGCCCCCAAGGTCCGGGCCGCAGTTTCGAGCGCCACGTCGATCGCCTCCAGCGACAGCCGCATGGCGCGCACCATCAGCGGAAACGCCATCACCGCCGAGGCCACCGCGGCACCGCGCCAGGTGAAGGCAATCGTCACCCCGAACCAGTCGAACAGCAGCCCGCCGATCCAGCCCTGCCGGCCGAGCAGGATCAGCAGCACTACACCCACCACCACCGGCGGCAGCACCAGCGGCAGGTGAATGATCCCGTCCACCACCGCCTTGCCCGGAAAGCGCCGCCGCGCCAGCAGCCAGGCGGCAAACAGGGCGAGCGGCAGGGTCCAGAATGTGCTCCAGAGGGCGACCCGGAGCGAGAGCAGCAGGGCTTCGGTTTCGAGCGGGGACATGGCGAAGATCAGCCGGGCGATTCGGGCAAGGTGAATCCGAAGCGCCGGAAAACCGCCCGCGCCTCGGGCGAGGTGAGATAGTCGAGGAACGCGGCCGCGCCCTCGCGCGCGCCTTTAACGACGGCGGCTTCATAGCGCACCGGCGTGTGGGTTTCGGTCGGAAAAAACCCGACCACGGTGACGGCGTCGCTGGCATGGGAATCGCTTTCGTACACGATTCCCGCCGGTGTTTCGCCGCGCGCCACCAGCGTGACGGCGGAGATCACGTTTTGCGTCGGCGCGAGCCGTGTGCGGACAACCTCCCAGACGCCGAGTGTGATCAGCGCCTCGCGCGCATAGGTCCCGGCCGGCACATGGGCCGGGTCGGCGACGGCAAGGCGTCCGGCGCCAAGCGCGCCGGCGAGATCGAATCCGGGTTCGATGGCGAGGTCGAACGGGG
>CAZTAK010000063.1:11063-15592 GCA_964611585.1 uncultured Alphaproteobacteria bacterium | reverse complement strand
TGTAGCCGAAGGCCTGCTGGCGATCGAGCAAGGTCTGCGGATCGGGCGGCATGGGCCCGACCTCACTGGGCAGATCCTCGATGTGGATCTGGGTGACGTCCAACCACTGCTGGTAGGGCTTCGCTTGAGCCAAGCTGGACTTGACCTCGGCGTCGTCAATGATGCGGCCCTCTTCGAGGTCGATGAGGAACATCTTGCCCGGCTGAAGGCGCCACTTCTTGACGATCTTTTCCTCCGGAATCGGCAGTACACCGACCTCCGAGCCCATGATCACCCGGTCGTCGTCGGTAACCACGTAACGCGCCGGGCGCAGGCCGTTTCGATCCAAGGTGGCACCGATCTGGCGGCCGTCGGTGAAGGCGATGGCGGCGGGGCCGTCCCAGGGTTCCATCAACGCCGCGTGGTATTCGTAGAAGGCGCGGCGGTCGTCATCCATCAGCGAGTTGTCGTTCCAGGCCTCGGGGATCATCATCATGACCGCATGCGAAAGCGAATAGCCGCCGGCCACCAACAGCTCCAGCGCGTTGTCGAAGGTCGCCGAATCCGAAACTCCATCGCCGATCAGGGGCCACAGCTTCTCAAGGTCGTCGCCCAGCACCGCCGACTTCATGGAATGGCGCCGCGCCGCCATCCAGTTGATGTTGCCGCGCAAGGTGTTGATCTCGCCGTTGTGGCAAAGGTAGCGGAAGGGTTGGGCCAGCTTCCATGACGGGAAAGTGTTGGTCGAGAAGCGCTGGTGCACCAGGGCCAGCGCCGATTCGATTCGCTCGTCCAGCAGGTCGCGGTAGTAGGCCGCAAGATTGGGGGCCAGCACCATGGCCTTGTAGCAGATCGTGCGCGACGACAATGAAGAGACGTAAAAGGCGTCCCTGTCCTCGTTGCCGCCGTCCCAAAGCACACGATGGGCCTGCTTGCGAATGACGAAGAGCTTGCGTTCGAAAGCGTTCTGGTCTGGCGTCTCGGGGCCGCGGCCGATGAAAATCTGGCGAATCGCCGGCTCATTGGGCTTGACGCTCTCGCCCAGGCAGGAATTGTCAGTCGGCACCTCGCGCCAGCCCAGCACCACCAGGCCTTCCTTGACCGTGACGCTTTCCAAGGCCGCCATGCCGGCTTTGAGGCCAACCGGCTTTCGGGGCAGGAAGACGTTGCCAGCAGCGTATTCGCTCGGCGGTGGCAACTCGATACCCAGCGCTCCGGCCTCCTCGCGCAGCAGCCGATCGGGAGTTTGAATCAGAATGCCGGCGCCGTCTCCGGCCAGGGGGTCGGCACCGACGGCACCCCGGTGGTCGAGATTGACCAGGATCTCGAGTCCCTGGCGAACGATTTCGTGGCTCTTGCGATTCTTGATGTCGGCTACGAAGCCGACGCCGCAGCTATCATGTTCATTTTCGCTGTTGTACATGCCGGGCTGTCCAGGCTGGCCAGCCACCGTCGCGTCTGCTTCTTGCCGCACGTTTCTTTTCATCGCATTTACTTCTGCAACACATTCCGACAGATGACTTAACCCAGTCCGCAAGCAACTGAGTCCCCCGGGGGCCCGGTCCTTAACAGCCGAGCACCGCCAACCCAACCCTCTCTCATGAGAGCCTGCCGTGAGCCAGTGCTGCAGGAGGGGTCGTGAGATCGACCGACCGGATCTCGTGTCCCAAGTTTACAGGAGCGCCCATCAGAACGCCACTTCGCCTGCTGTAGCCTCTAGCGTCCATTGATCACGCCGCAGTGCAGCTTTGGCACGAGAATATAACTAGGGCAGTCACTGCGGCTAGGAGGGTGCGCATTCGTTCAATCTATCGATTTCTTGCGTTTTTGTGCGCTCGACGGATTGCCTTGGCATATTCTGGCCCCATACTTCGTCGACGGTATTCCTGTGGCAGTGCGTCGTCGATCGCTACAGCAAAGCCCAAGAAGAGAGAGCCGGCTCTGCCTTCCGGATTTTCGCGACTGCGGTTTCTGCATCAAAGCTCGTAAGTCCCGCCAAACGAGATGTAGAGCTCAATAATCCTGCACACATGTTCTGGCCAACAGTCGTTAGTGCGCCCGTTGCCAGGGTAAGGTGTCCAATAAGATAGCCCGCCCTGGTCGGCCACGGTCGCAGACTTGGAGGGCCTTTCTCGCCAACCACGCGAACGGTCTCGCATCGATCGATTTGTTCGTCGTCCCTACCGCACAGTGCGCTCGTGTAGAAACCGCCGGCGCCGGAGAGTAGGACACTGGGAAAACGGAGTCCGGCTTCAACCACGTGGGGACGCGGCCGTATCGAGCCTTCCCTCGGCGCTGTCCTAAGTAGACGCGAAGTGTCCTAAATCCGATGAGCGAAGGTCCTTACCGATGTTCCCCGCTCGGAGCTCATCTTTGCCATCGCATCAAACGCCAAAATCTCTAGCCCCCTATCAATCGTCCGTGAGAATTTCTCGCGCGCCTCGTCTTCTGTTTGCGCGGTCACACCTTGTCTCAGTCCAGCACTGGCCGGGACAAGCGCTGCCACTTCTTGGCTACGGCCTGGCGCTCTACCTTCTTCCGTCAAGAGATATGCCTGAACTGATCCTGGTAGCTAGTTTCGCAGTTTGGGGCGCGGCAATGGTCTTGCTTCTGAGGCGCCGATAGCGTGTCGCCAACAGGTTCAGTATGTCCAACCCAATTTCGGCTTCATCTTCTTCGTTGCGGATTATCTTCGCGATTGTAAGTTGCGAATTAGCCTCGCGTTGTTCAGCGTGGGAAGTGCCGGACCTTCGAGGCAAAGGTCATTAATGGAAGATGGCCAATACCCCCATCGGGCGCGGTGTCATTTGATTCTGGGGAATTCTACTTTTCGAGGCGGGACCCCTTTTCGATCCCCCGCCCCGGTCCACCAGCGATCAGGCACTTGCACGCCCAGCGCGGCTAGCGCTGTTCGGGTGCGTCGCTCTCGTTCGTCGTCGCCGCGGTTCTCGACCGCGATGTTTCCGCTCACGTTCACGTCCACCTTGTCGTCGTTGCCCACCCGGTCCACGCAGTCGTTCGAAGCGTCGCCCGCGATCTCCAACCTCATCGGCCCAGCCATCCATCGCCGCGGAGGGCTGTTCTGGCTCTCAGGAGGGGAGTTCCGGAATCTCCCATACCTCTCCCAAGCGTAAGGCCTCCCTGTATTACTTGCTGGATACCTTTGGGTTCCGGCCTTTTTCTCAAATTCCCTGCGCAAACGCCGCCAGATCGGCGTTGAACCGGTCGGCACGCTCCCAGAACGCGCAGTGGCCGGTGTCGTCGTACAGAATTAGCTCGCCGCGGTCGTGGCTGATCCCTTGAATCGTGTATTCGCCCGCAAACGGCAGAACGATACCGTCGTTGCTGCCGTGCACCTGGGTGACCGGGACTGTGATCTTGGCAACTACGTCGCTGTTGTCGGCAACCCGGTTCAGAACCCACTGCCGGATTTCCGGCGGAGTGAGCATGTTGAAGCCCAAGAAATCGGAAAATTCCTCGGGCGGCAACGGCGCTGCCGTGCAGGCGCGCAAGAAGGCCTGGGTGGCGGCGATATTGGTCTGCGGGTCGGGTTCGAACATCCCGCCCAAGCTCTCACCGACGGTGGCGCCGAACATTTCTTGGGAGATATCGGTGCCCTGCTGGGTCGTCGCGCCTGCCAGAAATATTCCCCGTACCCGGCCCTCGCCATAGTGGCGCAGGTAATCGCAAATCCAGTTTCCGCCCATCGACCAGCCGACAAGCACGGCGCTTTCGATGTCAAGCGCGTCAAGGACGGATTCGAAGTCGTCGGCAAACGATCTGGAGTTGTCGTAGGCCCCGGCCACACCGGGTTTGCCGGAGGCGCCGTGCCCGCGCACGTCCAGCGATACCACGCGGAACTCGTCAGCGAGCGCGCTTTCGGTTTGCCGCCGCCAGCACATCGCCGCCTGGGAAAATCCGTGAATAAGAAACAGCGGCATTCCCTCCGCGCGCCCCGACTCGTAAACCGCGAGCGTTGTGCCATCCTTACTTTCGATTATCTGCATGAATCCCTCCAGTCAGTGGCGGTTTGGACCCTGAAAAACCGCCTCAGGAGACACCGCCAATAAAGCCTCACAGGGAAAAGTGTTGCAAAACAGACTCTTTTGGAACCTCAATCGCCGACGCTAACATTTGACATTGCTGAACAATCTAGTGAAAACAAGCTTCTCCGGCAAAGCGAGGTGGGGTCGATGGCGCGTGTGGGACGCAGCCTGGTGTTGGCGATCGTGGCGGGCATTCTGTCCGGTTGCGGGCTGCCCCTCATTGCCGGAGTCACGCTCAATGAATTCAATGCCGCAACGGCGATCGTATCGACCGGACTAACCGGCAAGGGATTGAGCGATCACGTCGTCAGCCTTGTCACCGGGCGTAACTGCAACCTGGTCCAAGGGGCGATTCGAAAAGAACGCACCTTGTGCGAACGCCGGGGATCGGCGGCGGCGACAAAGGATTTCCGCGGCGTCGTCGGATTCGTGATTGACGCCGCCACGCTCGACCTGAAACACGCGCCCCCGCCTGGCAACGATTTGATATTCGCAAACTTTCCG
>CAZTAK010000063.1:0-10963 GCA_964611585.1 uncultured Alphaproteobacteria bacterium | reverse complement strand
CTTTCCGCCCCGGTTTAATCGGTGACGAGGCACGCCGCCGGTCATCCAAGATGAGTTTCCGCGGCCCGGGGGCATTGCAAAAAAAAGACCGGCACGGGGCCGGCCTTTTGTCGCTGCATCGAAGTTCGTTCACATGAACAACGGTTCATCTTCCATCCCGTTGTAGAGGTGGGCGACGAATTCGCCGTACCCATTGTAGAGGAGGGTTGGCACCACCGCGTCGGTCCCGAGCATGCGCTCGACGTTTTGCGGCCATCGCCGGTGGCGGACTTCGGGATTAACGTTCGCCCAAAAGCCGTATTCGGCTGGAGTCACCTCCTCCCAGAACGTCTTCGGCCGCTGATCGGTAAACGTGAATTGGACGATCGACTTGATGGACTTGAATCCGTGCTTCCACGGTACCGCAAGGCGCAGCGGCGCCCCGTGCTGGTTAAGGGCCGGGTGGCCGTAGGTGCCGGTGACCATGAACGCCAGTTCGCTGGTGGCCTCGGCCATTGTCAGACCCTCGACATAGGGGAAGGGATACCAGAATTGTTTTTGGCCCGACGCCACATCGGGATCAAAGAAGGTCATCATCTGGACGTACTTGGCTGATCCCAGGGGACGCGCGAAGTCCACCAATGCCTTCATCGGAAAGCCGCTCCAGGGAATCGCCATAGCCCAGCGTTCGACGCACCGGTGCCGGTACAGGCGTTCTTCGAGCGGCATCTTCGCGATCAAATCGTCAACGCCGAGCTCCATCTCCTGCTCGACCATACCGTCGATCTTGATCGTCCAGGGGCGCACGCTGAGACGCTTGGCGGCCCGGAAAATCTCCTTGTGGGACCCGAATTCGTAAAAGTTATTGTAGCGGGAGTTAATACCTTCATCGGTGACGGGCCGGTCAAGGACGTAGGTTTCGTTGCGCGGGAACGGGTACAGCGATGCAGAGGGATCATCGTCCCAGGGATTCGCGGCATACGCCGGCCCGGAGGCAAGAAGAGGTCCGGCCGCGGCCAAGATTGAGCCCGCCGCAGCACCTTTCATCAACTCGCGCCGGTTCAGATAGACGCTCTCCGGCGTCGCCTCATATTCTGGAATCTCCCATCCGCGGGGGATCTTGATCAACATCGCAGTGTCCCGATTCGTTCATGGATCCATAGGACTTAGTCCTCACCCTCGGTTCGGACAACTCAAACCCCCGTGAGGGCGCGTGAGACTATTGCGATGGTTTCGGCCTCAGGCGTTTTCGAGCGCGGCCTTACGTGAACTGACCACGTCGTCTGCCAAGCGCCCCGTCAGTTCCTGCAGATGGTCGAATTTCCAAGTGTAGCTTCCGGCTCCCGCGGAGAGCGACCGCAGTTCGACGATCAGGTCGTGAACCTCGGACTGCGGCAGATTGGCCGACACCTCGTCCCAGCCGACCCATCCTTCGCGCGGCTCGAACCCCAAGATCTGGCCGCGGCGGCCGCTGATCAAGGCATTGACTTTGGCCGTGTGATCCGAGGGCGCGGCGATCCGGACCTCGAGGATCGGCTCCAGCAGTACCGGACTACACTTCGGCAGGCCCTCGCTCATCGCCATCCGGCCCGCGGTCTTGAACGCCATTTCCGATGAATCGACGTTGTGATAGGCGCCGTCGACCAGGGTCACCGATATGTCCACCACCGGAAACCCGAGCGGACCTCGGCGCAGGAAATCCCGTGCCCCGGCTTCGACCGCCGGGATGTATTGCCTGGGTACCGCACCGCCGACGATCGAGTTGTCGAAGGAAAAGCCCGAGCCGCGAGGCAGCGGCTTGATGTCCAGACGCACGTCGCCGAACTGCCCATGGCCGCCGGTTTGGCGCTTGAATCGGGCGTGCTGGGAAACCGGCTTGCGGATCGCTTCTTTGTAGGGCACAGCAGGATGACCGGTTTCGACTTCGAGCTTGTAGCGGTTCTTGAGTTTGGCAACCGCGACCCTTAAATGGATTTCCCCCTGGCCCCGCAAGATCGTCTCGTTGGTATCCTGCGAATGCTCGACCGTGAGCGAACGGTCGTCGTCCAGCACCTTGGCAAGAGCCCCCGACAACTTCACTTCGTCGTCCCTCCTGGTGGGATGAATCGTCAGGGAATAAACCGGAGAGAGGACTGTTGCCGAGGCAAGCTGATCCGTTTCCTTGCCGGTTCCTAGGGTCTGGCCGGTAATCGCCTTCTCAAGGCGGCCGATAGCGACGATTTCGCCCGCAGCGGCTTCGCTGATCTTTTCGGTCGCCTGACCCTGCATGTGAAAAAGTCCCGAAGCGCGATCGCCGTTCAGCGTGACACCATCCTGCAACGGACCCCGCCACACCCGCGCCAGCGACAGCTTGCCGAAATTGGGTGTCTGATAGGTCTTGAGGATCTGCACGAGCGGCGGCCCCGTGTCTTCGACGGCGGCGCGCGCCGCCGCTACCGACGGCGCAGGCGTCTCGTGACGCAAGAATTTCAGCAACCTTCGAACTCCGTGTTCGTGCTCGACGGCCCCGAACAGAACCGGGACGATGTTGCCCTCGCGGAAGGCAATGGTGAGATCGGCATAAACCTGATCGGGGCCCGGTTCCTGCTCCTCCAGCAACTTCTCCATCAGATCGTCGTCAAAATCCGCCAGCTTTTCCAGCATCGCGTAACGGGCGTCCGCTCTTTCGTCTTCGGCCGACGGCGGAATCTCGATCTTTTCGGACGCCGCGCCCTCCTTGTATTCGTAGGCCCGTTCGCTGGCGAGATCGACGTATCCGGTCAGGTCTTCGCCATCGCGGATCGGCATGTGGCGGATCATCACCGGGTCCGCGGAAACGCCCTGCATCGCCTCGATAAAGAGGTCGAGCTCGCTGCCGCCTTTGTCCATCTTGTTGACGAACAGCAGGCGCGGGATCTCGTGGGATTCGAGGAATCGAAACAGCGGCGTCATCGAAATCGCCTTGCTCACGTCTGGCTCGCTGACGACGACCGCCGCATCCACCCCCATCAACGCGTCATAGGCCTCTTGGGCCATTTCGATGGAACCGGGGCAGTCGAGGAAGAACAGGGTGTCGCCGAGGTACTCGACTTTGACGAGATTGGTTTCCACTCCCATCTGCCTCTCTCGCGCTTCCTGTGAGGAATCGCCGACCGTATTGCCCTCGGTAACCTTGCCCTTGCGACCGATGGCGCCGGTCACAAACAAGAGACTCTCAAGAAGCGTCGTCTTGCCCGACAGGTAGGGGCCAACGATTGCAATCGTACGTGGTTCGGACGTCCCTGAACTCACCATACTCAACTCACCTCCCTGGGGCGCGCGGACCAGTTTGCCGCTAACCTTGTTATCGGCCCATGTTTTCAAGCCGGCGCACGGGGCGCAAGGAAAATCGGGCCCTACTTCTGGCTTGCCGCCTCATTTGCCGCGGCCCCGGCGGCATGCGGTTTGAGGATTGTGGCCGCCATGGCGTGAAGCGGCGTTGGCACACCCAGCGCCTGGCCGCGGCGCGCCAAAGCGCCCGACAGATAATCGATCTCCAGCGGCTTGCCGCGTTCGAGATCGACCAGCATCGAAGGCTTGATGCTGGTCTGGGCGCCGCGGGTCGCCGACTTGTAGGACTTGAAAATCTCGGTCGGCACTTGGACGCCGGCGGCGGCGGCGACGGAGGTCACTTCATCGATCGCCGCAGCCATCAATTCGTCCGTCTCCGGCACGGCCGTCAACGCTTCGATCGGCAGGCGGGAAAGGCACGACATCGCGCTCATCGGCGCCAGAAGCGCAAACTTCGACCACAGCGCGAGCGCAATGTCGTCGGTCGCGGCGGCGTCGAGGCCGGCCGCATTGCACACTTTTTCAAGTGCCTCGACACGAGGCGACAGAAGCCCGTCGAGCTCGCCCAACACCAACTTGGCCCCAAGCCCCGTATGGCGGATCACGCCAGGACTTTCGATATGCGACGATATGTAGGCAACACCGCCGATGACGGCCTCTCGTCCCAAAATGCCGGCGAGTTGGTCTCCGCTATCGATACCATTCTGGAGATCGACGACTGCGCCGCCGTTGGCGACCAGCGGCGCGGCCAGTCGGCCCGCGGTCTCGGTATCGTAGAGTTTGACAGCAAACAGAACATAATCGACGGGTCCGACCCCTTCGGGATCGTCGGTTGCCGCGGTCGGATGAATGGTCACGTCTCCCGCATCACTGAGGATGCGCAGCCCCGAATCCCGGATTGCCGCCAGATGGTCACCGCGCGCGATGAACGTTACGTCTTCGCCCGCCTCAGCCAAACGGGCGCCGAAGTACCCGCCGACCCCGCCCGATCCCATAATTGCGAATTTCATCAGCCTTCCTCAGGACAGCGCGGCGCAGGCGCGCTGAATTCGCTCGCAGGCTTCGGTAAGCGCGGCGGTCGAGGTGGCATAGGAAACCCGGAAATAAGGGGAGAGCCCGAAAGCGGTGCCGTGGACGACGGCAACGCCTTCCGCCTCCAGAAGATACTTACAAAAGTCTTCGTCCGATTCGATCACCGTGCCGTCGGGGATTTTGCGCCCGATCACACCCTTGCACGACGGATAGACGTAGAACGCTCCCTGTGGACGGGCACATTCAAGGCCGACCGCCTGGTTCAACATCCCAACCACCAGGTCACGCCGTTCCGAGAAAATTTTCGACCGCTCGGCGATAAAATCTTGCGGCCCGGAAAGCGCTTCGACCGCCGCCGCCTGGCTGATCGAGGCCGCATTGGAGGTGCTTTGCGACTGCAGTTTCGCCATCGCCTTGATCAGGTCCGCGGGCCCGCCGGCGTAGCCGATACGCCAGCCGGTCATGGCATAGGATTTGGAAACACCGTTGACGGTCAGGATTCGGTCATAGAGATCGGGGGCGACCTGAGCCAGCGTCGCAAACTCGAAGCCGTCGTACATGAGATGCTCGTACATGTCGTCGCTGAGGGTCCAGACCTGCTCGTGGCGCCTCAGGACGGCGGCCAGGCCCTCTAGGTCGTCCTGCGAATAGGCGGCGCCCGAGGGATTGCTGGGTGAATTGAAGATCAGCCATTTGGTGGCGGGCGTGATCGCGGCCTCCAAGGCCTCGGGCGCAATGCGGAAACCGGTTTCGATCGTGGAATCGACGATCACCGGGATGCCGCCTGAAAGCGCCACGATATCGGGGTAGGAAACCCAGTACGGCGCCGGAATAACCACCTCGTCGCCCGGATTAAGAGTCGCCAGCATGGCGTTGAAGATCACCTGCTTGCCGCCAACGCCGACGATGATTTGATCGGAGGGATAGTCGAGACCGTTTTCGCGCTTGAATTTGGCGGTAATCGCCTCTTTCAGCGCCGCCGTCCCTCCGACCGCCGTATACTTGGTGTCACCCGCGTCGATGGCGCGTTTCGCGGCCGCTTTGATGTTCTCGGGGGTATCGAAATCGGGTTCGCCTGCGCCAAGGCCGATCACATCGCGCCCCTGCGCCTTCAGTTCGGCGGCAAGGGCGGTGACTGCCAGCGTCGGCGAGGGTTTGATCCGGTCGAGTGAGTCGGCGAGGAAGCCCATGGGAGGCACCGTCAGAAGGTAAAATGGCGGCCAAAGCTACGCGCCTCCCGGCGCCAGCGCAACTGCCGGAACCCCCGTCAGGCGGTCCGGCCACGGATATATATCAGGTAATAGACCAAAGCCACGAACACGCTGCCGCCGACAATGTTGCCGAGCGTCACCGGCACCAGATTGGCCATGAAGGCGCCCACCGTGAGCCCGCTGGCGGCGGCCTCAGGCGAGGCGATCATGCCGAGCGGAAACATGAACATGTTGGCGACCGAGTGCTCGAAACCGAGCGCCACGAAGGCCGTAATCGGAAACACAATAGCGAGAATCTTGCCGGCAACGTCGTGCGCAGCCATGGCTATCCAGATCGCGAGGCATACCAACGCGTTGCACAGAATGCCCCGGAAGAAGGCTTCGCCAAAGGTCAGCGCCGCCTTCGATTCCGCGACCGCGACTGCCTTGGCGCCGATTGCCCCGTCGCCAAGGTCGAGCACACCCGAGAGCGCAACCAGGAGGGCGGTCGCAAAGGCGCCCGCGAAATTCGCCACATAGACCAGCACCCAGTTGCGCAGAAGCGCCACAAAAGTGATCTTGCGGTCGGCCCAGGCGATGACGATGAGATTGTTGCCGGTGAACAGTTCCGCCCCGGCGATGACTACCAAAATGAGTCCGAGCGAGAACGCGACCCCGCCCATCAGCCGCTCGACCCCGATGGCGAGGCCCGAGTCGGTCGTCACCAGGATGAAGAACAGCGCCCCGAACGAAATAAATGCGCCCGCCAGCGCCCCCAGCGTCACCGTCTGCAAAAACGGCAGTTTGACCTTGGCGATGCCCGCGGCCTCGACCCGCGCCGCGATCTCGGCCGGGGAATAGGCGTCGATGGGATTGGGGTCGGTCATAGCGCCATGATCCTCCGGAGCCGGGTCCGGCCCTGCGCGGGGGCCGGTCGGGCCCTAGCAAATCACGCCCGCAGGCGCATATAAAGGGCCATGACCGTCACCGCCGAAGCCCCCGGGCGGCCCCAGTTCGCGCGCGGCGAAGGCGGTATCGCCTTCGAAATCCGCTCCGAGTTCGAGCCCGCAGGGGACCAGCCCCAGGCCATTTCGGAATTGACCGCCGGCATCGCCGGCGGCGAGCGCGATCAGGTGCTGCTGGGCGTCACCGGCTCGGGCAAGACTTTTACCATGGCCCACCTCATCGCCAACACCCAGCGACCGGCGCTGGTGCTGGCCCCCAACAAGACCCTCGCCGCGCAACTTTACGGCGAAATGAAGGACCTGTTTCCCGGTAATTCGGTCGAATATTTCGTGTCGTATTACGACTACTACCAGCCCGAGGCCTATGTGCCGCGCACCGACACCTTTATCGAGAAAGACGCTTCGATCAACGAGCAGATCAACCGCATGCGGCACTCGGCGACACGCGCCCTGTTCGAGCGCGACGACGTCATCATCGTCGCCAGTGTGTCCTGCATCTACGGCATGGGCTCGCCCGAAACGTACGTCGAAATGACGATCCCGCTTGAAATAGGCCAACGCATCGAACGCGCGGCCCTGCTCAAGCAACTGGTCGAAATCCAGTTCAAACGCAACGATCAGAATTTTGTCCGCGGCACCTTCCGGGTGCGCGGCGATGGAATCGAAATCTTCCCGGCCCACTACGAGGACCGCGCCTGGCGGCTGTCGTTGTTCGGCGACGAACTCGAGAGCATTGTCGAATTCGACCCGCTCACAGGGGAAAAGACCGCGGCGCTCGAGCGGGTCCGCATCTACGCGAATTCCCACTACGTGACGCCGCGGCCGACCATGCAGCAGGCCCTCAAAGGCATCAAGGCCGACCTCATCCTGCGCCTCGATGAACTAAACAAAGCCAACAAACTGCTTGAGGCGCAGCGGCTGGAACAACGCACCCGGTTCGACATCGAAATGATCGAGGCGACCGGCACCTGCGCCGGTATCGAGAATTATTCGCGCTATCTCACCGGCCGCAATCCGGGCGAACCGCCGCCGACGTTGTTCGAATATCTCCCCGACAATGCGCTGCTTTTCGTCGATGAGTGCCACGTCACGGTGCCGCAACTTGGCGGCATGTCCCGAGGCGACTTCCGCCGCAAATCGACGCTGTCGGAATTCGGCTTCCGGTTGCCGAGTTGCGTTGATAACCGTCCCCTCAAATTCGAGGAATGGGAGGCGATGCGCCCGCAGACAGTCTATGTCTCGGCGACGCCGGGTAGCTGGGAACTGGAACGCACCGGCGGCGTGTTTGTCGACCAGGTGATCCGCCCGACCGGCCTGACGGACCCGGTGTGCGAAGTGCGCCCGGTCGAAAACCAGGTCGACGACCTGCTGCGCGAATGCCGCGAGGTCACCGCCCGGAGCCAACGGATTCTGGTCACGACGCTGACCAAACGCATGGCCGAGGACCTGACCGAATACATGCACGAAGCGGGCCTCAAAGTGCGCTATCTCCATTCCGACATCGACACCCTGGAGCGCATCGAGATCGTCCGCGATCTCCGGCTCGGCGCCTTCGACGTGCTGGTCGGCATCAACCTGTTGCGCGAGGGTCTCGACATCCCGGAATGCGCGTTGGTCGCGATTCTCGATGCCGACAAGGAAGGATTCTTGCGCTCGCGCACCTCGCTGGTCCAGACCATCGGCCGGGCCGCACGCAACCTCGACGGCCGGGTCCTGCTCTATGCCGATACCATGACCCAAAGCCTCGAGGCCGCACTCGGCGAAACCAACCGCCGCCGTGAAAAACAACGCGCCTACAACGAGGCCCACGACATCACGCCGGAAAGCGTGCGCAAGTCCATCGGCGACGTGCTCGACGGCGTATTCGAGGCGGACTATGTCACGGTCGATACCGGCGATGAGGCAACGCCGCATCTGGTCGGGCACAACCTCAAGACCTACCTCGCGGATATCGAGGAACGCATGCTTGAGGCGGCGTCAAATCTCGAATTCGAAGAGGCCGCGCGGCTTCGCGACGAACTGCACCGGCTGCAAAACGCCGATCTTGGGCTCGCCGGAGAATCAGCGGCCGACCGCCGCGACCGAGCCCGCGAGGCCAGGCGCGGTCCGCGCTCGACCAAGGGCCGCGCCGGCACGCGCGAGCGCCGCAGCAAAACCAGCCGCACGAGCTTGCGGTTCTAATTTTCCGCCTTTCAGTCGTTCTGTTCCGTAGCAGCTTATGACCCCGCGTTTGCTTGCGTTTTCGATCGGCGGCCTCATTCTTCTGGCGGTGATCGCCTACTTTGCCTTGCACTCGTTCGGAGACGGTAGCGACGGGGAACGAATCGCGGCCGCCGATGTCGACCACGGCCGCGCCGTCTACGATGAAAATTGCGCCGCCTGCCACGGCGCTGATCTCAAGGGTGAGCCGGGCCTGGACTGGCGCCGCCGCAAGGCTGACGGCACCTTCCCGGCCCCACCCCACGACGAAACCGGCCACACCTGGCACCATCCGGACGGACAACTGGTTCTGATGATCGAACGCGGCGGTCAGGCCCTTCTGGGCGAAGACGGTGTTAGTGGCATGCCCGGCTTCGGCGACATCCTCAGCCAGGGCGATATTGATTCGGTGCTTGCCTATATCAAGACGTCGTGGCCCGAAAACATCCGCTCCCGCCAAGCCGAAATCAGCGCCCTGTACGGGAACTGAGGCGCATTACACCGGAAACTTGATGTCGCTAGCGAAAGTCGGATAGGCGTAAACCTGATCCTTGATGTCGGCCGCTGTCATGCCGGCCTTCTTTACCCACGAAAACAGGTGAATGATCTCGGCGGCCCCATGGCCGAGCCGGTGCGCCCCCAGAATCTTGCCGCTTCCGGTCTCCAACAGCACCCTGGCGAAGGCGTGACCCTCGGCATGGGTCCTCGCCGAACGCCACGACGTCATGTTCTTGACCCGGGCTTCGTATTTGAAGCCGGACTGGGTGGCGGCGGCTTCGGTCAAGCCGACGCTGGCCAGTGCCGGCACTGAAAACACCACGTTGGGAATCGGGCGGCAGCAGGGCGAAAGCATCGTGCCTGACGGCAAGGACCCCACCGAAATGTTGTGACCGACGATCCGCCCAGCGTCGGTGGCGACCGGCGAAAGCTGCCGCCCCGCGGGCGCCCTTTATCTTGTCGGGGGGCACCCGACCCGTCCATCGCCGCTGCGCCCAAGAATCCTATGCGATTCCTCGCGTTCGATTTTATCTACATTCATTTAATGTATTGAAGCCTATTACGAATGTCGCATATATTGTAAATTAGATTGAATAACGTAATATTATCGTAGTTTAGTCCGCCGGGCGATTGCGGGTCCCGGCCCAGGACGAAGGAGCAACCGGTGGAGAACTTCACCCCCTATTCGGCTCTCGCCGGCGGAATCCTGATTGGCGCCGCCACGGCCCTTTTGCTGGCGATGAACGGACGCCTTGCCGGCGTCAGCGGAATCCTCTCCGGCTTGCTTCCGCCGGCCCGCGGCGACACGTCGTGGCGGCTGTTCTTCGTCGCCGGCCTCGTGATCGGAACGCTGATCTACCAGGCAGGCGGGGCCTCCTATGAGATCACATTCAACACGGGTTGGCCCCTCCTGATTGCCGGCGGACTGCTGACAGGGCTCGGCACGCAGGTCAGTGGCGGCTGCACCAGCGGTCACGGGGTCTGCGGTCTCGCCCGGTTGTCGACCCGGTCGATCGCCGCCACCGGGACGTTCATGGTGTTGGGGGCGCTGACGGTGTTCGTTACCCGCCATGTGGTGGGGCTATGATGACCCTTCGCAATGGCGTAGCGCTTGCCGCCGGGCTCCTGTTCGGCCTCGGGCTCGCCGTCTCGCAAATGGCCAATCCGGCCAAGGTACAGGCCTTCCTCGACGTGGCAGGAGCGTGGGATCCGAGTTTGGCGCTGGTAATGTTGGGCGCGGTCGCCGTCACTTTCGTGATCTACCGGTTCGTGCTACGGCGCCCGCGGCCGGTATTGGAAAACCGCTTTTTCGTACCGGTAGGCGAGGCCTTGGACCGGCGCCTGATCGGCGGCGCCGCCGTGTTCGGAATCGGTTGGGGCCTGGCCGGATTTTGCCCGGGCCCGGCGATTTCGTCGCTCACCTTCGGCAAGCCGGAATCGTTTGTATTCGTCGCTGCCATGCTGGTGGGGCTGGGGCTCGCCCGGCTGGGACTTGGCCGGTTGGCGTTCGCCCGCGCGAGCCGTACCGTGGACGCGGAATCGGACCTCCGGGAAGCGGCCGCCTGACCGGCCCGCCTTGGCCTTCCGTGGCGGTTGTGCGAATGCTTCCCTAACCTGAACGGCCGGATACCCCGGCCGTCTTTTTTGCCGCATTGCCGCGGTCTCGGGCGATGGCTAGAACTGCCCTGCACGCGCATTTCCGGCGCGGCTGTGAGGCAGCATGAAAGGCGGCGCCCTGAGCTTTCTTCGCGTGACGCTGGGATCGGTGCGCGATCTCGTCCCGATCGTTCT
>CAZTAK010000062.1:0-15737 GCA_964611585.1 uncultured Alphaproteobacteria bacterium | reverse complement strand
GTTCCTTGGCGCTGTCGGAAATGCGGACGTTGATCCCGCCAAGCCCCGCCAGAACCGCCGGATCGGCACCATAGGCGTCGCTGCCGGGGGCCTCGGATGCCGCCGTTACCGCGCACCCCTGGGTTGCCGCAACCTGCCGCACCAGCGCCCGACCCATGCGGCCCGCGGCGCCGGCAATTCCTATCTTCAGTGTCGCCATGGTAATGGACCCCAAACCGTTCTGCTTTTGCCTGCACCCGAAATATCGGCTTGCACGCAGGATGAAGTTGCGGCGGAATTAAATCACAAGTCTCCAGACTTCACGAATACCCTACCCATCGGGAGGCAGCAATGCAGCGCAAGCGAAACCCGGCGCCCAGGAAGACTCGAACGGCGGCCGCGAAGACGGTGCCAAAGACAGCGCCAAAGACAGCAATCGTCACCGGCGCCAACCGGGGCCTCGGCTTTGAGACCGCCCGGCAACTGGGAATGAAAGGATTTCACGTCATCGTTGCGGCGCGGACGAAATCGCATGGAACGGCGGCCGCCCGGGCCCTTCGCCGCGATGGCATCGACGCCGACTTTCACCGCCTCGATATGGCCGACCGGGCCTCGATCCGCGACTTTGCACGCAGCCTCAGACGCGAAGGCACGCCCGTCGCCGTGCTGGTCAACAACGCCGGCATCGTGATCGATCGCGCCACCGTCGGCGAGGTCAAGCGCGATGTCCTGATGCGCACGCTCGAAACCAACATGCTGGGGCCGCTCGCGCTCACGCAGGCGGTTGCGCCGCTGATGCCCAAAGGCGGGCGCATCGTCAACGTCTCCTCGGGCGCGGGCGGATTTCGAGTCCTGGACCGGACCATTCCCGCCTACCGGGTGTCGAAGGCGGCCTTGAACGCCCTCACCGTGATGCTCGCGGACGAATTCCGGGAATTAAGCGTTAATGCCGTGTGTCCGGGCTGGGTCCGGACCGACATGGGCGGGCGCAACGCCGATCTTTCGGTTGAAGAAGGGGCCGACACCATCGTCTGGCTCGCGGCCGAGGCACCGGCGCGCCACACCGGCAAATTCTTTCGTGCCCGGCGCCCGATCGCCTGGTAGGGGCGTGCCCGAACCGCCGGCGTCAAGGAACCGTTAGAGCAAATCCCGAACCGGTGGAATCGCCGGCGACGACGATTTGCGTTCTATGTCAAAGGGATAGAGCTTTTCGCGTGAGCGTATGCGAACGGGAAAAGCTCTAGTCCCTCAAATCGTCCCACAGTTCTTTGACCTTGGTGAAGAAGCCCTCGGACTCGGGGCTGGTTTTAGCGCTGCCTTCGGTTTTGAATTCGCGCAACAGTTCTTTCTGGCGCTTGGTCAGGTTGACCGGGGTTTCGATCACGGTCTGGATATAGAGATCGCCGGTCGAGCTTGAGTGCACCGTCGGCATCCCCTTGCCGCGCAGGCGGAACTGTTTGCCCGACTGGGTGCCGCCGGGAATGGTGACCCGCGCCCGCCCGCCGTCGAGCGTCGGCACCTCGATCGCGCCGCCGAGCGCCGCCGTCGTCATCGGGATCGGGATGCGGCAAAAAATATTCGTGCCTTCGCGCTCGAAGATGCCGTGCGGCGCCACCGACAGAAAAATATAGAGATCGCCCGGCGGGCCGCCGCGCAGACCGGCGGCACCTTCGTTCGTCAGCCGGATGCGGGTTCCGTCCTCGACGCCGGCCGGGATCGTCACCGACAGCGTCTTTTCCTTTTGCACCCGGCCGGTTCCGGCGCACACCCGGCACGGGTTTTCGATCACCCGGCCGGCGCCCTGGCAGGTGGGGCAGGTACGCTCGACAGTGAAAAAACCCTGCTGGGCGCGCACCTTGCCCTGCCCCCGGCACGACGGGCAGGTGATCGGGTTCGAATCTTTTTCCGCGCCGGTGCCACTGCACGACTCGCAGGCGACCGAGGTCGGCACCCGCACCGTCGCCTTTTTTCCGTGGAAGGCGTCTTCCAGTGTGATGTCGAGATTAAAGCGCAGATCAGTGCCGCGGGCGTTGCTGCGGGTCGCGCGCTCGCCGCCCTTGAAATCGCCGAACAGGTCGTCGAAGATGTCGGAAAACGACGACGAGAAATCGAAGCCGCCCGGCCGTTGCCCGCCGCCCTCAAAGGCCTCGTGACCGAACTGGTCGTAGGCGGCGCGCTTTTGCTCGTCCGACAGCACGTCGTAGGCTTCGGACAGCTCCTTGAAGTGGGCTTCGGCGCTGGGGTTATCCGGGTTACGGTCCGGATGGTATTGCATCGCCAGTTTGCGGTAGGCCTTTTTGAGTTCTTCGCGGTCGGCCGTCCGACCCACCCCCAAGAGCTCGTAAAAATCCCGCTTGGCCATTGCCCCGTCGCCCTACTCTAAAACGCCTGTCCCGCATGCGACCGCCCTGAAGGCGGTTCACGCCGCCGCCAGGGCGGCATCCCGGAATTAGCGGTGACCGGCGCCTAGGCCGTGTCCTTCTTCTGGTCGTCGTCGACTTCCTCGAAGTCGGCATCGACCACGCCTTCGTCGCCGCCCCCGGGCTCAGCCCCGGACTCGGGCCCGGACCCGCCGTCGTCGTCCCCGCCCATGTCGGCTTGCGGCGCGGCTTCCTCGGCCTGGGCTTTGTAGACCGCCTCGCCCAGTTTCATGGACGACTGGGTCAGGGCTTCGATCAGGCGCTTGATCTCGTCGATGTCTTCGGCGTCCTTTGCCGTGCGCAGCGCCTCGACGTCCTTTTCGATTGCCTCGCGTTCGTCGGCGCCGACCTTGTCGCCGTATTCCTTGAGCATCTTGTCGGTGCTGTGGACCAGGGCGTCGGCGTGATTCTGCGCCTCGACCAGTTCGCGCCGTTTCTTGTCCTCTTCGGCGTTGGTTTCGGCTTCCTTGACCATGCGCTCGATCTCGGCATCGTCGAGACCGCCCGAGGCTTGAATCCGGATCTGCTGCTCCTTGCCGGTGCCTTTGTCTTTGGCCGACACCTGGACAAGGCCGTTGGCGTCGATGTCGAAGGTCACTTCGACCTGCGGAATCCCGCGCGGCGCCGGCGGAATGCCGACCAGATCGAACTGGCCGAGCAGCTTATTGTCACTCGACATCTCGCGTTCGCCCTGCGAAACCCGGATGGTCACCGCCGACTGACTGTCCTCGGCGGTCGAGAAAACCTGTGACTTTTTGGTCGGGATGGTGGTGTTGCGGTCGATCAGGCGGGTGAAAACGCCGCCGAGCGTCTCGATGCCGAGCGACAGCGGCGTCACATCCAGCAGCAGGACGTCTTTCACGTCGCCCTGGAGCACGCCCGCCTGAATAGCGGCACCCATTGCCACCACTTCGTCGGGATTAACGCCCTTGTGGGGTTCACGGCCGAAGAAGTTTTTCACCGTTTCGACGATCATGGGCATGCGAGTCATGCCGCCGACGAGAATCACCTCGCCGATTTCGCCCGCCGACAGGCCCGCGTCCTCGAGTGCCTTCTTGCACGGCGTGACGGTGCGCTGCACCAGGTCTTCGACCAGCGCTTCCAGCTTGGCGCGGGTGAGTTTCATGGTGAGATGCTTCGGCCCCGCCGCGTCGGCGGTAATGAAGGGCAGGTTGACCTCGGTCTGGGCGGTGCTAGACAGTTCGATCTTGGCCTTTTCGGCCGCCTCTTTGAGGCGCTGCAGCGCCATGTTGTCGCCGCGCAGATCGATGCCCTGCTCTTTCTTGAATTCGTCGGCGAGGTAATCGACCAGACGCATATCGAAATCTTCGCCGCCGAGGAAGGTATCGCCGTTGGTCGATTTGACCTCGAACACCCCGTCACCGATTTCCAGAATCGATACATCGAAGGTGCCGCCGCCAAGATCGTATATGGCGATGGTCTGGCCCTCGTGCTTGTCGAGTCCGTAGGCGAGCGAGGCGGCGGTCGGTTCGTTGATAATGCGCAGGACCTCGAGGCCGGCGATCTTGCCGGCGTCCTTGGTGGCCTGTCGCTGGGCGTCGTTGAAGTAGGCCGGCACGGTAATGACCGCCTGGGCCACCGGCTCGCCGAGATAGGATTCGGCGGTTTCTCTCATCTTTTGCAGGATGAAGGCGGAAATCTGGCTCGGGGAATATTTGTCGCCGCCCGCTTGCACCCAGGCATCGCCATTGTCGGCCTTGACGATCTGGTAGGGCACCATGCCCTTGTCTTTTTCGGTAGTGGGGTCGTCGAAGGGGCGGCCGATCAGGCGTTTGATGGCGAAAAGGGTGTTTTCCGGGTTGGTGACGGCCTGGCGTTTGGCCAACTGGCCGACCAGGCGCTCGCCCGCTTCAGTGAAGGCGACCATCGACGGCGTGGTCCGCGCCCCCTCGGAGTTTTCAATAACTTTGGGGTCGCGCCCGTCCATGATGGCGACGCATGAATTTGTCGTCCCGAGATCGATACCGATGACTTTGGCCATTTTTTCCTCTTTTCCCACGGCAGATCGCGCGCAGCCCGCATTGGCGCTGCACGCATCCCCTTGACGGGATACGTCCTTGTTTGATGCGGGTTATATAGGGGGGTGATTTCGCCGCTGCAAGCGTCCGACCGCGGAAATGGTGATGAAGGGGCGGCCCCGGGTCATCCGGGTCTGTTCCTGGCCGGGTCCGGGGCGGGCCGTGCGAGGGCTGGAACCCGCCGATGATCGTCTCTGCTTCCTACAAGACCGACATCCCGGCCTTTTACGGGCGCTGGTTCCGGGCCCGCCTGGCGGCCGGATCATGCCGAATGCGCAACCCTTACGGCGGTCAGGTCTATGACTTGCCCTTGACGCCCGGCTCGGTGGACGGTTTCGTGTTCTGGACGCGCAATGCGGTGCCGTTTTCGGACGCCCTCGATGAGGTTGCGGCGCGCGGCTTCCCGTTCACGGTGCAGTATTCGATTACCGGCTACGGGCGGCGGCTGGAGCCCTCGGTGCCCAGGACCGAGGCGATGATCGAGGCGGTCCGGGCGCTGGCCCGCCGCTGGGGCCCGCGGGCCGTGGTGTGGCGCTACGATCCGGTGCTGATTTCCTCCGATACGCCGGTCTCGTTTCACGCCGGGAACTTCGCCGCCATCGCCCGCG
The DNA here is from genome assembly GCA_964611585.1 of uncultured Alphaproteobacteria bacterium. Lineage (GTDB taxonomy): Bacteria > Pseudomonadota > Alphaproteobacteria > SHVP01 > SHVP01 > CAZTAK01. Next base: position 10,691 of record CAZTAK010000062.1, on the reverse strand, counting down.
CTCTCGGTGGGGCCAGCGACGAGGTGGTGGTGTCTTTCGCCCATGTTTACCGCAAGACGGCGCGCAATCTGGATGCCCTGAAGGACGAGTTTTCCTGGACAGATCCGCTCCTTGCCGACAAAACCGACTTGGTGGCGCGCCTCGCGGTCCTTGCCGGCGATTACGGCCTGCGCCTCACAGTGTGCTCCCAGGCGGACATTGTGGCGGTGGCGCACGGCCCGGCGCGCTGCATCGATGCGGACCGTCTTTCCGATGTGGCGGGGCGCGCGATCACCGCGCCGGTCAAGGGCAATCGGCCGGGCTGTCTCTGCCATGCCGCGCGCGACATCGGCGACTACGATACCTGTCCGCACGGATGCGCCTACTGTTATGCCGTGTCGAACCGGGCGCGCGGCCGCGCCGGGCACGCTCGCCACGACCCCACCGCCGCGGCGCTGGTTCCGCCCGCACCCGTGGCGGCGGCACACTAAACCCTGGCGCCAACCTTGCGCGCCGGCCAGCAATCCGCTGCGCCCAGCGCCCGCATCTCAGACTTTGGTATCGACGCCGCCTAGCGCACCGGAGGATTCGGCCGGTTCGTTCCCGCCGCCACCCGGCTTTTTTGCCAGTCCCACCATCGCCGCCCGCAGCAACCGGCCGGAGATGACGTATCCGGACTGAATTACCTGCACTACCGTGCCGGGATCGTTGTCCGGGTCTTCGATCTCGAACACTGCCTGATGAAAATTGTGGTCAAATCGTTCGCCTATCGGATCGATGCGCTTGATACCGTGACGTTCGATCAGTGTCAGAAACTCGCGCTGCGTCAGCTCCACGCCTTCCAGAAGCGTTCCCAGTTCGGCGTTGTTTTCGCGCGCCTCCACGGGCACGCTTTCGAGCGCCCGCGCAAGATTGTCGCCAATCGTCAGCACATCGCGCGCAAAACTTGAAATCCCGTATTTGGACGTCTCTTCGACGTCACGCCGCGACCGCTTGCGGATGTTTTCCGTTTCCGCCATCGCCCGCAGCAGTTGATCCGTGAGATCGGCGATCTGTTTTTCGGGCGTGGGCTCGACCGGCGCCACAGCTTCAAGCGCCTCGGTTCCGGGCGCCTCGGTTCCGGGCGCCGCGGTTCCCGGTTCAGCGCCCCCGGCGGCGGCCGGGCCGGAAGTTTCCTCCGCTGCGGCCTCGCCTTCCGGTTCGATTTCGGATGCCAGGGGCGTCGGCACCACGCCTTCGGCCTGAGGTGTTTCGGTTTCAGAGGCTTTGCCTGAAGTCATGCTCGTCCTTTTACGCTTTTCGGCGGGGTGTGTTCGGGCCCTCACCCGATCAGGCGGCCGACCACCTTGGCTGTATAATCCACCAGCGGAACGATGCGGGCATAATCGAGCCGGGTCGGGCCGATTACACCGATGGCGCCGATGATGCGCTCGCGCCTGTCCATATAGGGTGCGACGATAACCGAACACCCGGCGAGGCTGAAGGCGTCCTCTTCGGCCCCAATATAGATGCGCACACCCTCGGCCTCGCGGGTCAGTTCGAGAAGCTGCCGCAGGCCTTTTTTTGTTTCCAGCGTGCTGAACAGCCCACGGATGCGTTCGAGGTCTTCGACCGCACTCACGTCCTCAAGCAGGTTCGCACGGCCTCGAACGATCAGCGTCGAACGGTCTTCATCGCCCGACCAGGTCGCCAGCCCGGTTTCGATCACCCGCGCCGTCAGGCTGTCGAGTTCAGCCCGGTGGCGCTGTTCCTCGGCGAATGTCTCCTGGTGCAACTCGGCCAGCGTGCGCCCGGCGATGTGGCTGTTGATGTAGTTCGTGGCCTCGACAAGCGCTGATTGGGTCCAGCCCGCCTGTCCCTCGATGACGCGGTTCTCGACCCGGCCGTCGTCGGTGACGATAATCACAAGGACCCGTTCGCGCGACAGGTCGACGAATTCGACATGGCGCAGGCGCTGGTCCTCCTTGGGCGCGACCACCAGGCCCGCGCATCGCGACAGGCCCGACAGGCCCTCGATGGCCTCGGTCAGCAGTTCCTCGACGTTGCGGCCCTGGCCGGCGCAATGGGCCTCGACCCGATCGCGTTCCTCTGCGCTGAGGTCGCCGACTTCGAGCAAACCGTCGATGAAAAACTTGAGCCCGTTGGGGGTCGGGACACGGCCGGCCGAGGTGTGCGGCGAATACAAAAGGCCGGTAGCCTGTAATTCGGCCATCACGTTGCGGATCGACGCCGGAGACAGGCGCATGTCAAGCCGCTGCGCGAGGCGCTGCGATCCGACTGGCTCGCCGGTCTCGACATACGCCTCGACCAGTAGCCGGAGTATCTCGCGCGAGCGCTCGTTCAGTTCCTGAATCATTGCATTCGGGGGGCGAAGTTCCCGCCATCCGGAGTAAAAAGGGGGCTCGATTCGCATTTTGAATCTAGTGACGGTCCCTGGCTCCGTCAACGCGCGCCAAGGGCGAGATCCGGTCTTTTTGGGCGGTTGCGGTGGACGAGAGCGCGTGGCGAGGCTAGAACCCGGGAACCCCACAACGTGAAGACGCCATGACCAAGCCGAAGCCCGCGCGGAATAAACGCGCCCACCGCCCTTCCGGCCGCCGCGCCGATCAGCTGCGCAAGATCGTTCTCGAACCCAACGTCGCCAAGTACGCCGAAGGGTCGTGCCTCGCCCGCTTCGGCGAAACCCACGTACTGTGTACCGCCAGCGTCGAAGAGCGCGTACCGCCGTTCCTGCGCAAATCGGGCCGGGGCTGGGTGACGGCGGAATACGGCATGCTGCCGCGCTCGACTCACACCCGCACCGACCGCGAGGCCGCCCGCGGGCGCCAGAGTGGCCGCACCCAGGAAATCCAGCGCCTGATCGGGCGCAGTTTGCGCGCCGTCACCGACCTCGAAGCGCTCGGCGAGCGCCAGGTCCGGCTCGACTGCGACGTGCTTCAGGCCGACGGCGGCACCCGCACCGCCGCCATCACCGGCGCCTATGTCGCGCTGCACCTGGCGCTGGGGCGGCTGGTCGAGACGGGACTGCTCGAGGAGATTCCGCTCGACGATCAGGTGGCGGCGGTGTCGTGCGGCATCTATGACGGCAGGGCCGTGCTCGATCTCGACTATGACGAGGATTCCTCGGCCCAGGCCGACGCCAACTTCGTGCTGACCGGAAACGGGGGCATCGTCGAAATCCAGGGCACCGCAGAACAGCGCCCGTTCTCGGAAACCCAGTTCCGGGCGATGATGAAACTCGCCAAGGCCGGCATCGCCAACCTCGCCAAGCACCAGCAGAAGGCGCTGGGCCTCAGGCCGCGGCGCTGATGGCGCGGCAATTCCGCGAATCCCGGCTGGTGGTGGCGAGCCACAATCCGGGCAAGGTCAGGGAAATCAACGAGCTGCTTTCGAAGTTTGCGGTCCAAGTGGTGGCGGCTTCGGATATCGGACTTGAAGAACCCGAGGAAACCGGCGAGACGTTCGTCGCCAACGCGCTGCTGAAGGCGCGGGCGGCGGCGAAGGCCTCGGGACTGGCGGCGCTAGCCGATGATTCCGGCCTCAACGTGCCGGCCCTCGGCGGGGCCCCCGGAATCTATTCGGCGCGCTGGGCGGGGCGTGCGCGCGACTTCACCATTGCCATGGACCGGGTGCAAAAGGAACTCGGGCGCGACGCCGACCGGCATGCCCAATTCGTCGCCGTGATGGCGCTATGCTGGCCCGACGGCCATTGCGAAACCTTCGAGGGGGGCGCCTATGGCACACTGGTATGGCCGCCCCGGGGCGACAAGGGGTTCGGCTACGACCCGATGTTTGTCCCCGACGGATACGACCTCACCTTCAGCGAGATGGAGCCGGCAAAGAAACATGCGATCAGCCACCGCACCAATGCGTTCCGGAACCTTGCCGCCGCCTGCTTTGGATCGGCAGACGGCTGAACCGCACCCGCGCGGCTTCGGCCTTTACGTGCACTGGCCGTTCTGCGCCTCGAAGTGCCCGTACTGCGACTTCAACAGCCACGTCCGCGATTCGATCGAGGAGGGGCGCTGGCGGGCGGCTCTGGTTGCCTCGGTCGAAGGCGCGGCCGCCGAGTCCGGCACAGGGCCGCTTACCAGCGTGTTCTTCGGCGGCGGAACACCGTCGCGCATGAGCCCGGAAACGGTGGCGGCGGTCCTGGCAACGGCCGCGCGCGCATTCGGGTTCGCGCCGGGGGTCGAGATCACCCTCGAAGCCAACCCCAACTCGGCCGAGGCGGAAAATTTCCGCGCCTTCCGCGCCGCCGGCGTTAACCGGTTGTCGCTGGGCATCCAGGCGCTCGATGATGCGGCGCTTGCGTTTCTCGGCCGCATTCATTCCCGTGCCGAGGCGCTGGCCGCCCTAAAGGCCGCGCAAGCCGTGTTCGATCGCACCTCCTTCGACTTGATTTATGCGCGCCCCGGTCAGGCGCCCGATTCATGGCGCCGCGAACTGGCGCTGGCGCTGGACCTGGCCCGAGGTGGGCACTTGTCGCTTTATCAGCTTAACCTCGAACCCGGCACGCGATTCCACGAAGCCCACCGCCGCGGCGATCTGGTTCTGCCCGACGACGAAACATCGGCACGACTGTTCGAGCAGACTCACGATCAATGCGCCGAGGCAGGTTTTGACGCCTACGAGATTTCCAACTTCGCCAGACCCGAAGAAGCCAGCCGGCACAACCTGACCTATTGGCGTTATGGCGGTTACGCGGGTGTCGGGCCTAGCGCGCACGGGCGTCTTCACCACCGCGGTTCCGTCACCGCGACCGCCGAAATTCGAAGTCCCGAACGCTGGCTGTCGCAGATCGAATCCGCGGGCCACGGGCGCGCCGAGAAATCGACTCTCGCGGCCCGGGACATTGCCGAGGAAATGCTGTTGATGGGCCTTCGGCTGTCGGCCGGCGTGCGTGCCGCCGACTTCGAAGACGTTACCGGAATTGCACTCGCGCGGGCGCTCGATCCGGATACCGTGGCGACGCTACGGGCTGGCGGTATGATTGCCGTGGACGCGGAGGGATTGCGCGCCACCCCCGCCGGCGCTCTGGTGCTCAACCGGGTGATCGCGGAACTGGCCGAGACGGTGCGTGTTTCGGCTGCGCTCAGTTGACCAGTTCTGTGAACGAACGGCGCGCCCGGCTGACGACACCGAAACCGCGTTCCTGAATTTCCAATATCGCGAGACCGCGTTCAGCGATACCGTCGGCGCCGAAACGGAATATTCCGTCGACGCCCGAGAACCCGCCGGTGTTGGTGAGCATCGTGGCGGAATAGTCGGGTTCCTCGCGGCCGCGCACCAGTGCCGCGGCCAGCGCCACCGCGTCGTAGGCGAGGCTCGCGATCCGCAGTGGCGGCGTACCGTGAAGCGCCTCGAAGCGGGTACGGAACGATTCACCCACCGCCGGATCGGGCCCCGCGAACCAGCCGCCGACCAGCGCCGGCTCGCGGCCGATGCCGGGTTCGCTCCAAAGAATCGTACCGAGGAAGCGCACCTTGTTGGGGTCGATGTCGTAGAACGGCAGGAGCGGCGCGATCGCCCGCAGGCGGGTGCCGCCGTCGGCGATGACGACGGCGTCGTAGCCGACCTCGCCGACCGTCTCGAGTCCTTCGAGGCGCTTGAGGGTGCGGCGCGAGATTTCGTCGCCGCGCGATTCGAGATCGGCGCGCATCCCCTGTAATTCGCCGCGCCGGCGGTCGTAATCGGCAAGGCGCTGGACCGGTGCGAAAAAATCCTCGGCGTCGGGCGGGTAGCGTTCGACCCGCGCGATCATGCCGCCGTCATCGCGCACCGCACGCTGCAGCGCGTTTTCCACCGTGAGGCCGAACGACGTTTCGGGAATCAGCCCGGCGAACCGCGTCAGGCCCTGCGTGGCGGCAAAGCGCACCACTCGCTCGACCTGCGCTTCAGGCATGAGCCCCATCAAAAAGACGCCGTCACCGGCAACGGTGCGGTCGTTCGAAAATGCGATCACGTTGACGCCACGTTCGCGCGCGACACTGGCGGCGCCCGTGACGGATCCGGAAAACAGTGGCCCCAACACCAGTTGGGCGCCATCCTGCAATGCGCTTTCCATCGCCAGGGCTGCGCCCTCGGGCGTGCCCTGAGTGTCTTTGGGGTGCAGCGCCATCCGATCGGGCGCGACATCGAACAGGGCCATCTGCGCCGCGTTGAGAAGCGCGCGACCGACGCTCGCGCCGCGGCCGCTCAGGGGTACCAGCAGGGCCACCATTACCGGCGTCGGCTGCGCTGGTTCGGGTGCCGACAATTGCGGCGGCGGCGGCGCCACCGTGACAAGGCTTTGTTCGTAAAAGGCATCGGCATTGTCGGGCCCAACGGGCTCGACATCGGGATAGATACCGGCGGCCACGGGCGCCTCCTCGGCCTCGGGGGCCACCGCGGCGACCTCCGCTTCGGGGACGGTTTCCGCCTCCGGCTCGGCCGCTTCGCCCGTCTCCGGCGCCGCCGTTGCCCCTAGCAATGGCGGAAACGGCGTGCTTAGGTCGGGTTCGACGCAAGCGGCCAGGACGAGCGCAACCAACGGCACCCACAGCAATGCGAAATGGCGCTTCACAGTCGAAGAAATCGGGATCGGCACGGCGCGCAAGCAGATCGTCCTCTGGGAAGGGCTACACAACGAATCCGGCCCGCGCCCACCTTAATGACGGGCTTGAACCAAGTAAATTGGCGCCCGGCCTTTATGTGACGGGAACGCCGATCGGCAACCTTGGCGATCTGTCGCCGCGCGCCCGCGAGGTTCTGGCGCAGGCGAACGTCATTGCCGCCGAAGATACGCGAACCACGGCGCGGTTGTTGACGCGGTTCGGGCTCAAGACTCCGATGATTCCCTATCACGATCACAACGCCCCGTCCGTTCGACCCAAGATCATTCAACGACTGAAAAAGGGCGAGACTGTGGCGCTGGTGTCCGAAGCCGGGATGCCGCTGATCTCGGACCCGGGCTACAAGCTAGTGGCGGCCGCCCGCGAGGCCGGAATACCCGTTCATTCGGTGCCGGGCGCCTCGGCGGTGACGGCGGCGCTCTCGGTGGCGGGAATCGCCACCGACCGGTTTCTGTTCCTGGGATTCCTGCCCGCGCGTGACAGCGCCCGCAAGCGCGCCCTGACCGAAGCCGGGGCGGTTTCGGCGACTTTGGTGGTTTTTGAATCGACGCGCCGGCTGGCCGCGACCCTCGGCCTGATGGTGGCCCACCTGGGCCCGCGCGAGGCGGCCGTATGCCGCGAACTCACCAAGAAATTCGAAGAGGTCCGCCGCGGCCCCTTGCCCGACCTCGAGGCCCATTACCGCGCCCATCCGGCAAAAGGCGAGGTGGTGATCGTGGTTGCCGCGGGGGCGGGCGAAACCGCCACGAAATCCGCCGCCGACCTTGACCGGCTCCTGCGCGAGGCGCTTCAGACCCTCTCGCCGAGCCGCGCCGCTGCCCGCGTCGCCGCCGAAACCGGCCAGCCCCGGCGCGTCGTCTATGCGCGTGCGGTGGAACTTGGGGCCCAATCATGACTTCGCTGCCCGATCAGGCCCGCACCCAGGTCGAGGCCCGCGGCCGCCGTGCTGAGGCGTGGGCGTCGTGGCTGCTGCGCGCCAAGGGGTATGCCATCGTAGCGCGCCGGTTCCGCTGCTCGGCCGGCGAAATCGATTTAATCGCCCGGCGCGGGCGCACCCTCGTCTTTGTCGAGGTCAAGACGCGCGACAGCATTGCGGCGGCGCTCGAATCGGTCGGCCCGCGCCAGCGCACCCGAATCGGGGCCGCGGCACGCGCCTTCCTCGGGCGGCAACCGGGGCTCGCCGGTGGCACCCTGCGGTTCGACGTGATCGCACTGGCGCCGCGCCGGTTGCCACGCCATATCGTCGATGCCTGGCAAGAGGGTTCCTGAACGCAGCCGCCGCCCGGTTTGGTCTGTCCTGCGGTGCGGAAACCTGTGCTAGATTCTTGTGTCGGCCCCCTGCCGCCGCGGATACCGAAGGAGAGTCCCGATGACCGTGTTTCGCCCCGAAACCCTTGGCATTGCGTTTCTCGCCGCGGCCCTTCTGGCGCTGACGGGTTGTGGCGGTGTGGTGATCGGCGGCGCGGCAACGGTGGGCGTCGCGGTCGCCCAGGAACGGACCATCGGCGATGCCGTCGACGACGCCACGATCCGGTTTCAGATCAAGGATCGTTTGTTCGACGAAAGCGATACGCTGTTCGGCGCCGTCGGCGTTGAATCGGTCGAGGGCCGCGTGCTGCTGTCCGGCAATGTTCGAACCCCCGACGACCGGGTCGAGGTGGCGCGAATTACCTGGCAGGTTCATGGCGTGCGCGAGGTGTACAACGAAATCGAGATCCGCGAGCGCGGTACCATCGCCGATTACCTGAAGGACGTCGGCATTTCCAACCAGCTTCGGTTCAAGATGCTGACGGATCAGGATATCTCGGCCATCAACTACACTCTCGAAACGGTCAACGGCGTGATTTACCTGATGGGGGTCGCCCAGTCGCAGACTGAACTCGACCGCGTTACCGGCCACGCGCGTACCATTAACGGCGTTCAGCGGGTGGTGAGTTATGTCGTTATCAAGGACGATACCTCGCGCCGCTAAGGATGAGAACGACGCGGGCGGCGCAATCATGGACGCGGCCGAAATCGAAGACCGGATCGCGGTCCTGGCCCGCGCGGACGAGGACGATATCGACATCGGTGAAGGGGCGTTGCTGCTGGCGGCACTCGACCGGCCGGGCGTCGGGCTGGCGCGCTATCGCGATCACCTCGAAGCAATCACGGACAGTCTTGGCCGAACCGAAGCAGGGGGCCGCACCGAAGCGGGGGGCTGCGCCGGGGCGCTGCAATCCGTGCTTGCGGGTGAGTTCGGCTACGCCGGCGATACGCGGACCTCCGACGACGCCCAGAACGCGAACCTCATGCGCGTGATCGACCGCCGCAAGGGTCTGCCCGTGGCGCTCGGTATCTTGTTCATTCATGCCGGCGAATCGGTGGGCTGGCCGGTGGCGGGCCTCAGCTTTCCGTTCTATTTTCTGATCCGGCTCGAAGACGGCGGCGCGCGCACCGTGCTCGATCCCTTTAAGGGCGGCGCGGCGCTCGACACCCACGGCATGCGCGAAATTCTCCACCGAATGTCGGACGGGCGCATGGAGTTGAAACCGGAATTCTACGAACCGGTGACAAAGCGCGAAGTATTGATGCGGCTTCAGAACAACCTCAAAACCCGCGCGCTGGAGTCTGGAAACCTTGCACGCGGCGCCGAGATACTGCGGCGCATGGTGTCATTCGCCCCGATGGACATGTCATTGTGGCGCGAACTCGCCCACCTCGAGGCACGGCGTGGCAACCTCAACGATGCTTTTGCCGCGGCCGAGGCGTATTTTGACCGTGCCGAAACCAACAGCCAGCGCCACGATGCAGCGGCGTTGATGGAACACCTCAGGAAACAGCGGAACTGACCATGAGCCTCGCCGTCACCATCCAGATGGACCCGATGGAAGGAATCGACATCGCCGCCGATTCGACCTTTGCGCTGGCGCTCGAAGGGCAGCGGCGGGGGCACGGGCTTTATCACTATCTGCCGCGTGACCTTTCGTTGCGCGAGGGGCGTGTGGTTGCGCGCATCCGCGCGTTGACCGTCCGGCGCGAGGCCGGCAACCACTTCACCCTGGGTGAGGCCGAAACGATCGATCTCGCCACCATGGACATCGTGCTGATGCGTCAGGACCCGCCGTTCGACATGGCCTACATCACCGCGACGCACCTGCTAGAACACATTCATCCCAACACCTTGGTGGTGAACGACCCGATTCACGTGCGCAACGCACCGGAAAAGCTGTTCGTCACCCATTTCGCCGATGTGATGCCGCCGACGCTCATCAGTTCGGATGCGGCCGAAATCAAATCCTTCCGCGCCGAACACCGCGACATCATCGTCAAGCCGCTTTACGGCAACGGCGGTGCGGGCGTCTTTCACATCACGCCCGGCGATGAAAACCTGAATGCGCTGTTGGAAATGTTCACCGATATCTACCGCGAGCCGGTGGTGATCCAGCGCTACCTCCCGGAGGTGCGACAAGGCGACAAGCGCATCATTCTGATCGACGGCAAACCGGCCGGCGCCATCAACCGGGTGCCGCCGCCGGGCGAATCACGCTCCAACATGCATGTCGGCGGGCGTCCCGAAAAAGCGACGCTGACCCCGCGCGAGCGTGAAATCTGCGAGGCCATCGGGCCCGCGCTCAAGGACTACGGCCTTATCTTCGTCGGCATCGACGTGATCGGCGATTACCTGACCGAGATCAACGTGACCTCGCCGACCGGCCTGCAGGAGGTCAACCGCTTCGACGGCACCTGCCTCGAAGCCGACGTCTGGGACGCGATCGAAGCGCGCTATTCCGACGGCCACGGCGCGCGTGTGGTCTGACCCGCCACCCAAATCTTCCACGACAGCAGGAGTTGCCGCCATGAGCGCGTTGTTGATGACGTTGCATGTGCTAGCCGCCGTGATCTGGGTGGGCGGAATGTTCTTCGCCTACATGGCGTTGCGGCCCGCCGCCGGTGAACTCGACCCACCGTCACGCACCGCACTTTGGGGCCGTACGTTTGCGCGGTTCTTCGCGTGGGTCTGGGCCGCGATCATCGTCCTGCCGGTGACGGGCTACCTCACCACGACCTACCTATTTCGGCGGTTTCTTCAGCACTGCCGGGGTCTGGCATGTTCAG
>CAZTAK010000061.1:0-16039 GCA_964611585.1 uncultured Alphaproteobacteria bacterium | reverse complement strand
ATCTGCCGGCGCGTCGACGTTGCCAAACATTGGATCGAGACTCATCCGGCCTGAATCGATGGAAGAACCGGCATGGTTATGGCCGATTCACACCGCATTGATATGAGGCGGCAGGAATCGATCTCTTGAGTTGCGGGATCGCAGCGAAGCGCGCATCTTTCCGGGACCACGAACCTATTGAGATCAAAGGAACAAAATGAAACACCGCATGATCAGAGGTCGTATCGACTACATTACCGACGAGGTCGGGGTGATGGGCCGCGAATGGTTCACCCATACCGTGCATGCCGACGGTTGTCGCACCATGCAAGCAGTGACCGAGATGGATGACGACGACCTGCTTCGCAACGTGACCTACAGCGTTGATACCGAGTGGCGGCCGCTCGACTGCTTCGTAAGGCTCACCATCAACGACCGGTTTCAGGGTAGCGGCTGGTTCCACTTCACGGATACCCAGGCCGAATGCGAATCCTTTACGGTCGATGCCGGACGCATCAGTCAACGTTGGCCGTTGGAAGGGCGCCCACCGATCTTCGTCTCTCACGCGGTCTCGTGCGACGCCTGGACCAACGCCGCCTTCGATATGTCGCAGAAAGACCGGAAGCAGAAGATCTACCCGCGGATGTCCAGCTCCCCGCTTGGAAATGGCGGTTCTGGCCCGATGCTTGGCGACACCACGACCGTGACGCCAACGCCCGCGACGCTCCATCTCGAATACCTGGGACAGGAAGAGCTTACCGTGCCGGCCGGCACCTTTCTGTGCGACCGGATCGCGCTGAACCCCGGCGAAATCCCGCGCTTCGAAATTTGGACGCATGGGCCCGACTTTCTGCCGGTCCAGCTGCGTTACGATCGACTGAATCAGTATTACCAGCTGGTCGAACTCGACATGTAGGGTGGCGGGCCGGATTCCTGCTCAGCCCGACGGAAGCGGACCCATAGGCTGCACTCGGCCAACAATGCGTGCGCCGTTGCTTTCGGTTCCGGCCCTGGGGGAAAAAAAATGCGGCGCCGGTCAGGCGCCGCACTCCAAGTTGGTCTTCAAATCATTCGCTGAGATCGCTGAAGCGCAGTTGTGCTTCGGGATGCAGGGTCACGCCCTTAAGGCCTGAAGTCCACGCAAACTGAGTTTTGAATTCGACGACGGACACCCAGGCGACCTCCTGCATGAGAATCTCCTGGAGTTCGGCAAGCTGCGCGTTGCGCCTGGCCTCGTCGCCCTCGACCTTGGCTTGAAGGAACAGCTCATCGACGCGATCGTTGCTGTAGTTGCCCCAGTTGTTGAGACCGCCCTTGGCAACGGTGACGAAGTGGAGCAGCACGGCGTACGCCGTGTCGATCCCGAACGGCCGGCTGGTATCGTTCATCCCCATGGGCAGGTCCTTCTTGACCAACTGCCGATCGGAAAACTGCTGGAGGGGCATGGGATCCAGATCAAGGGGAATGCCGACTTCCCGCAGTGCGGTGCGTATGATGATCGCCGCCGGACCCACGATCGACTCACGTTCGGATACATACGACAGATTGAACGCCGCGGGAAACTTTTCCAGACCCCGGCCTTCGGGGTAACCGGCCTCCGCCAGCAACTGCCTGGCCTTGTCCGGGTCATAATCGTAAGAAACGCTTGCTTCATGGAAGCCCGGATAGACGGACGGAATCACGCCTGCCGCCTTCTTGGCATCGCCGAAATAGACGTCATCGACGATCTGCTGATAGGGGATCGCATGGGCGATCGCCTGCCGGACCTTGACGTTGTCGAAGGGCGGAACGGTCCAGTTCAGTGTCATGGTCAGCGTCGAGTTGGTGTAGGCGCCGCCGACCTCGATGCTCGAATCCGACTTGAGGTTCTGGTACTGTTTCGGGGTGAGCGACTCGACGATCTGCGCCTGGCCGCTACGGAGAATCGCGAGCCGGTTGGCGGCTTCCGGAACCTTGCGCACGATCACGCGATCGAAATGCGGTTTGCCGCCATAATACTGCTCGTTGGCCCGCAGAATGAAGGACTTGTCCTTCTCCCATTCTTCCAGACAATAAGGACCGAAGCCGGGGGCATTCACAATATTGGCGTAGTTGTGGCTCCACGGATCGTCGGCCGTTGCATTCGCCTCCATCGTTTCCTTGTCGTAGATAAAGAGCGCAAAGATCGACAACACCGGCAGGAACAGCTTGTTCGGTGCGTCCTGTTTGATCGTTACGGTGTAATCATCGACCTTGGTCACCTCGGGTCCGAGATCGCGGGGATCCGGCGACGGCGCGGGTTCGCCCGCTTCTATCGCCTTGGCCGCAGCCGCGCGCGCGCCAAACAGCGCCGGCGTAAATGTCTCGACGGAACCGACGTTGGCCAGAAAGTAGCCGACCGGCGAGGCGCCGGAAATCGACTTCGCCCGGGCGAATGTGTAGATCACGTCGTCAGCTGTGAAGTCCTGGCCCTCGCAGCCCTTGACGCCGCGACGCAGATTGAACGTCCAGGTCAACGTGCCTTCGTCGTACGACCAGGACTCGGCCAGTTTTCCGGCGAATCTGTCATAGTGCAGTTCGCGCACGCCTTCATCATTGGTCTCCCCGTATTCATAGAAGACCAGCGGTTCCAGTAGCTGGACCATGCCGGCGTAGGACGGCGGGAACGTGCCGCCCGGACCATCCACGTTCAAGCTGTTGGGTACGCTGTACGAAAGATACAGAAGATCCTCGGCCTGGGCTTGCGCCGCCTGCGCGACAACCCCCAGGACAAGTCCGGCCGAAGCCACAACTGCGAGCCAACGATTCATGGTTCTCCCTCCCTCAAACCCCCCTCATCCGAACACTGGCGCGTAGTACGAACAAGAGTCAAATCGGCGCGGTGATTTGCGAATCGTTCGCAGACCACCACCACACCCCGACGCCATCAACGCTATGCGCCGGGCAGCCAGCGGACCCGCTGCTTGCCCAAATTCACTCCGGTCAGAACGCCAATGAGTGCCTGCGGGCCGTTCTCTATTCAATCGACGATTGTCTGCCGCTATTCGATCTTGCCCTCATCAACCCAGTGGCCGATGCGGTCGCGCGCCTCCTCGGCCCTGTCCTCGTAGTCATGGACAATGAAGCCGCGGGCGGTTGTGCGCTGGGACCGCCTAATCTGGCCGTGGTTCGTGCGCGGCCAACGACCGCTAGGGGTCACAATCAATCGGGCCGACAACCCGGCGCCAATGTTTGCCGTCGCGTGTCGAGCGGACATGTTCCGCAAAAGAAGGCGACCTTGCGGGTGTCGGTTCGCCGGAATCTCGAACCAAGAGGCGACTTGCCGCCCGCCTACAGATCGGGCGCCCGGGTGTGCCAGTCGGTAGCGCCTTGATAGGCGTGACCGATCCGAAACAGCAGCGCTTCCGAGTACGGCTGCCCCATGATCTGAAATCCAGCCGGCAGGCCCCGGTCGGCGAAGCCGCACGGCACCGCCAGCGACGGACTCGCCAGAAAACTGGCAGCGCGCGTGCACCAGGCGAGCCCTTCGTTGACCTGCAAGGCATCGTTCGAAACGCCGGAATCGGTTTCTTCCAGCGTCGGCACCGCAATCGGCATCACCGGCGCGTGGAGGACATCGGCACGCGCGAAAACCGCTTCGGCAAATTCCCGGATCAGCAACGGACGCAGGCGCATCGCCTCGAGATAGCGCACCGCCGGCATATAGAGTCCGGCTTCGATCCGCGCGCGCACCTCGGTGGAATAGTCCTGCGGCCGCTCGGCGAACCAGCGCGCGTGGATGCCCGAGGCTTCGGCGCGCAGTATCACCCCCAGCAGATCGCGGTAGAGGCCATGATCGGGGACCTCGACCTCGACGATGGTGGCGCCGAGGCCGCGCAGGACCTCAAGGCTTGCATTGAGGGCGGCCTTCACCTGTTCGGTCGCGTGGTCGTAATAGTGGTTGGTCGGCACGCCGATCCGGACGCCGTTGAGATCGCCGCCGTCGAGGCCCGCTTCGTAGTCGGGCACCGGTTCGGAACCGCAAGTGGGATCGTCCCCGTCCGCGCCCGCGATCACGCCCAGCAGGCGCGCGCAGTCGGCGGCGCTGCGGGCAAGCGGGCCGGGGTTGTCGAGCGAATACGAGAGCGGCATGACGCCATAGCGGCTGACGCGGGTTTGGGTCGGTTTCATTCCGGTGACGCCGCACACCGCCGACGGAAGCCGGATCGAGCCGCCGGTGTCGGTGCCAATGGCGCCATATACCGAGCGCGCCGCCACCGCCGCCCCCGAGCCGCTGGAGGAGCCGCCGGTGATGTGATCGGTGTTCCACGGATTGCGGCAATGGCCGAAATGCTCGTTGCGGCCCGACGCCCCCAGCGCCAGTTCCGCCATGTTGAGAGTGCCGAGGTTGACGGCTCCGGCCGCCTCCAGCCGCTTGAGCACGGTTGCGGTGTAGCTGGGCACAAAGTCGCCGAGAATCTTCGAACCGCAGGTCGTCACTTTGCCTGCGCGGTACAAAAGGTCTTTGTGGGCCAGCGGCACGCCGTGAAGTGGCCCGCGAAAGTGCCCCTTCGCCGCCTCTGAATCGAGGACACGCGCGGACTCGAGCGCCGCTTCGGCTTCGAACGATATGAAGGCGTTGGTCTTCGGCTGCACCGCCTCGGAGCGGGCGATGCAGGCTTGGGTCAGTTCGACCGGGGAAACCTCCCGGGTGCGAACCTTCTCGGCGGCCTCGATCAGGCCCAGCGTCTCCAAACGCGCGCTCACTGTCCGGCTCCGGAGTAGCGCCTGAGGACCCCGGCGAGCACGTCCGGTTCGTCGTCGTAGCGCAGGCGCTTGGCGGCTTGCCGCGTGGTCGCGTTGAGCGCGTTGAGTTCTTCGGCGATCTGCTGAGCGCGCTTTTCGCTCAAGCTGACGCCGTGCCAAGCGGCTGCGGCCTTGCGGATTTCGGACCCGGTCCGGGCTTCTTTTTTGTCTGCCATTTTGGTGTCGTCCTCGCAGCGAACCTGGCAACGATGCCAAGAGCCGCATTCGTTCAGGTGGAACCGCTTTCGGCGATACCTGAACGGACAAAGCGGCTCTAACTTCTTGAAGTGGTGAGCAATTTTATCCGAAGGGAATGAACCGCGCCAGTTCAATCCCTCCGGATATTGCTCAACGCGCGGGATCATACACCGGCAGCGCGTGCCGCAAAACGCGGCGCGAGATCCCCGGTGCCGCGGCGGCGGCGCCGTTGATCCGCCACCTGCGATCCGCTACCCGCCAAGCGCGGCCGGATCTGAGATATTCGCCCGGACCTTGGATGACTCCCTGGGGATGAACTCTGGGAAGTCCCCGGGGCGGCGCGCAAGAACCGGGTTTCGGTGCCCGCAGGGTGGCAAAATCACGTCCGGGGCCTTATATACCCGCGGGGCCCGATAACCGCGGCCCCTGCCCCACCCGCGTGATCCGGTGCGATTGCCGTGATCCGGCCCCGAGGCCGTGATCGCCAATGCGGGTATCGCCAATGCGGGTATCGTTTGTTTCCGGTACCGTCCCCTCAAATACCCCGTCCCGGCCCCTTAATGTCCGACACACCCTTCGGCCTTCGCAACATCGCCATCATCGCCCACGTCGATCATGGCAAGACGACCCTTGTGGACCAGCTTCTCAAGCAATCGGGCACACTCGGGCGCGGCGCCGAATCGGCGGTTCGGGTAATGGATACGAATGACCTGGAACGTGAGCGCGGCATCACGATCCTTGCCAAGAATACGGCGGTCCGATGGCACGACAGCTTTATCAATATCGTCGATACGCCGGGCCACGCCGACTTCGGCGGCGAAGTCGAACGAATTCTGTCGATGGTCGACTCGGTTCTGCTGTTGGTCGATGCCGTCGAAGGGCCGATGCCGCAAACACGCTTTGTTACCAGCAAGGCGCTGGCGCTCGGGCTACGCCCCATCGTTGTGATCAACAAAGTGGACCGTCCGGCGGCGCGGCCGGATTGGGCGCTGGACCAGACCTTCGATCTGTTCGACCGGCTGGACGCGAGCGACGCGCAGCTTGATTTTCCGGTGGTCTATGCCTCGGCGCTAGAAGGCTGGGCTTCGCTGGAACCCGATCACCGGGCGGCCGACATGACGGCCCTTTTTCAGACCATCGCCGATCATGTGCCGCCGCCCGATGTTGACCGCGAGGGGCCGTTTCAGCTTCAGGTCAGCGCCCTCTCCTATTCAAGCTATGTCGGCGTGATTGGTATCGGGCGCGTGCAGCGCGGCCGCATCGCGCGCAATTCGGCGGTCACTGTGGTCGGCGCCGACGGTGAGACCCGGACCGCCCGCATCCTGCAAATCTTCGGATTTCACGGACTTGAGCGGATCGAGTGGGACGAAGCCCTCGCCGGGCAGATCATCGCCTTCACCGGGCTCGACGAGTTGCACATTTCCGATACCGTCTGCGCCCCCGAGCGGGTCGAACCCCTGCCTGCCCTGGTGGTGGACGAACCCACCATCACCATGACGTTTCAGGTGAACGACTCGCCGTTCGCCGGCCGCGAGGGCCGCTACGTCACCAGTCGCAATCTGGGCGAGCGCCTCGCGCAGGAACTCATCCATAATGTCGCCCTGCGCGTCGACCTGATCGCCGACCCGGACAAATTCAAGGTTTCCGGCCGCGGCGAACTGCACCTTGGCATTCTCATCGAGACCATGCGCCGCGAGGGCTACGAACTCGCGATTTCGCGCCCCGAAGTGATCCTGAAACAGGTGGATGGCAAGATTCTGGAACCGTGGGAAACGCTGGCACTCGACGTCGAAGATCAGCACCAGGGCGCCGTCATGGAAAAGTTGGGCGAACGCCGCGCCCAGTTGCGCGACATGCGCTCGGACGGAAAGGGCCGCACGCGCCTGGAATACGTAGTGCCGACACGGGGATTGATCGGATTCCGGCCCGATTTTCTGACGGTGACATCCGGGACCGGCCTCATGTATCACGCCTTCGATCACTACGGCGCGCAGGTCGAGGCCGCTCTCGGCCGCCGGACGAACGGCGTCCTGATCTCGAACGGGGGCGGCAAAACCGTTGCTTACGCCCTTTTCAACTTGCAGGATCGCGGCCGTCTTTTCGTTGCGCCCGGCGCCGACGTTTACGAAGGCATGGTTGTGGGCCAGCATTTGCGGGCCAACGATCTGATCGTGAACCCGCTGAAGACCAAGCAACTGACCAATATTCGCGCCGCCGGCAGCGACGAGAATATCTTGCTGACGCCGCCCATTCAGACCACCCTCGAATATGCCCTTGAATTCATCAACGACGATGAACTGGTCGAGGTGACACCGAAGAGCATTCGAATTCGGAAAAAATTTCTCAAAGAACACGAGCGCAAGAAAGCGTCCCGGGCGGCCTGACCGCGCCTATTCCGCAACCGATGCCGCCGCGGCGAGAGCGACGAGGCGCGCAATTGAGAAATCGGCGCTGGGGTCCATGAAACCGGCGGAATGAAGATCCCGTACTGCCACTCCCTCACAGCAATATGATCCTGGCGGGTACAAGCCAGGGCTGCCTTTTGGACACCCTGGGAGTCCCGCAGGGCCGTCCGCGAGGAAGGCAAGGGTTTCGCTACATTCTCGATGGCATGAATACCGAACGCATCCTGATTGCCTATGAGTGCATTGGCGACGCGCGCTGGTTCATCGATAAGGCCGCCACTTATGCCAAGGAACGGGAGGTGTTCGGACGCCTGATCGGACAGAACCAGGGCATTCAGTTTCCGATCACCCGCGCCTATGCCGAATCCGAAGCCGCAAGCGTTATGGTCGATAAGGCGGCCGAAATGTTCGACGCCGGAACCCCGTGCGGGCCCGACGCCAATATGGCGAAGCTGCTGGCCATGCTGATGGCGCTGACGGGCGAGATGTCGGCTATCCGGGAGCGCCTCGATACCCACGAGCGCCTGGCGGAAAAGAAAAAATCGCGACCTCCCAGGCGATCGACGCCCACAAGACTTCGGAGGTGGTCGATCAGGAGTGGGTAAGATGGCGGGCCGACAACATTGCCCGCATCCTCACAATCGTCACGGACGAACTCGACCAGTTGACCCGCAAGGAATCCGACGAGCAGTACGAATAGATCGTCGAGGAGGTGTCACGCTAAAGACCCGGACAGAGCCAGGGGGGAGCGCAGGGCATTTGCGCTCCTTCTTTACCGGGGCTAACCGAGAGGTGCTCGGTGTGCGTATCGGCGACAGCGAGTCCGAGGCGTTCTGGCGGGAGACATTTCGCTGCCTGAAGGAGCGTGGTCTTGCCAATGTGGCTTATGTGGTCTCCGACGACCATAACGGGTTGGTGAGCGCGGCCTGGCGCTGTTTTGCCGGTGCGGATCTGACAGCACTGTCAGGTGCACTTCATGCGCAACGTGCTGTCGATTACGCTGTCGCGACTAGTCATCCTATACTTTGATCCATCACGCTATAACAAAGCAACGACCCTGTTGGCCAGGATTTTGTTGGATTTTGGAGATAACCGCTAAATGGCGCTATGGCATCGTCACACGAGTTTGGCTTATGCCGCGGTACTGACTGGGGTCTTTGGCCATGCCTCAACGGAATTCGTCGCCGTACTGTCGGGTATCGCCGGCCCGGAACTCTCGGTCTGGCGTTTTCTACTGGGCGGTCTGGGTCTGGTCGCCTTGGCACTACTATCCCCCGCTAGCCGTGATCTCTTGACACCCCTGAAAACTCACTTCTGGCCTTTAATGAGCCTGTCGTTGCTTGGCGTTACGCTTGCCTACCTTGCCTTCCACTGGTCGCTTGATTTTGCCACCATCCCACAAGTGGCAACAGCCGTAACGACCATACCCATCTACGTCGCTCTAATTAATATGGTGGTGAACAAACAACCTATGAGCACAGCCAAGGTGCTGAGCGGAATCTGTGCGATCCTCGGGGTCGCTTTGCTGATCACAGACGGCTATTTGACCGGTCTGGTTGGCACCAGCCGTAATCTCTTGGGCGTTTTCATGGCCATTGGTTGTGCCGCCGCGGTGTCCGCCTATTCGGTTCTGGTGCGGCCGATCATCGTCCAGTACGGTGCTCTGCGCATCACTGCGATCACGATGATGATCGGCGGTATCGGGCTGTGGCTACTGGTGGGATGGACTTTCCACATCTGGGCAACACCGACACGCTTAGTTGAACTCTCAGTGACCAGCCTTGTGTCTTTGCTTGTGATTGCTCTTTGGAACACGACCATCACCCAGTTTCTCTGGATCGGCGGCCTTGCCGCTTTGCCTGACATTACCCGCGGTAGCTACCTCTTCTTCCTGAAGCCGGCAATCGCTGCCCTGTTGGCTGTACTGATTCTCGGACAACATATCACCGGAATTCAAATCCTGGCGATTGGCGTAGTTTGCGCCTCGGTCTTCGGAGAAGTGTTTCTGGCCAAGCGCTCGGCTGTGACTTAACGCCAGGCCCGCAATATCACCCCGCAATCGCTTATGATGCCCCCCGAGCCGCAGGGCGAGTCTCCACCCCGAATAACGGAAACCACATTCCTCATGTCAGCAGCCCCCGAAGCGTCAGGCGACAGCCAGGACCTCGATCAGATTCGTGAAGCCGTCCGCTCGCTGTGCGACGAATTTCCTGGCGAGTATTGGCGCGACAAAGACGCCAAGCGCGAATACCCTAGCGAATTCGTGAGCGCCCTCACGGCGTCCGGGTTTCTGGCCGCTCTCATCCCCGAGGAATATGGCGGCAGCGGTCTTGGTATCGCGATGGGCGGTGCCATCCTCGAAGAAGTGCAAAAGGCGGGGTGCAACGGCGGCGCCTGTCACGCCCAGATGTACACGATGGGGACCATTCTCCGCCACGGCAGCCCCGACCAGAAGGCCATCTGGCTGCCGGCGATCGCCCGCGGCGATCTCCGCCTCCAGGCGTTTGGGGTCACTGAACCCACCAGCGGCACCGACACCTTGAGCCTGCGCACGACGGCCGAGCGGCAAGGCGAAAATTACGTCGTCAACGGCCAGAAGGTATGGACCTCGCGCGCCGAACATTCGGACCTGATGCTGCTGCTGGTGCGGACCACGCCGCGCGATCAGGTGAAGAAGCGCACCGACGGGCTTTCGGTATTCGTCGTCGATATGCGCGAGGCACTGGGCCACGGCCTGACGATCAAGCCGCTGCGGGCGATGATCAATCACTCCGCCACCGAAGTCTTTTTCGACGATATGAAAGTGCCCGCCGGCAATCTGATCGGCGAGGAAGGCAAGGGCTTTCGCTACATTCTCGACGGCATGAACGCCGAGCGCATTCTGATTGCCTACGAGTGCATCGGCGACGCGCGCTGGTTCATCGACAAGGCCGCCACCTATGCCAAGGAACGCGAGGTGTTTGGACGCCCGATCGGTCAGAACCAGGGCATTCAGTTTCCGATCGCCCGCTCCTACGCCGAATCCGAAGCCGCAAGCCTGATGGTCGATAAGGCGGCCGCCATGTTCGATGCCGGAATCCCGTGCGGGCCAGAAGCCAATATGGCGAAATTGCTCGCCGCCGATGCGGCCTGGCACGCCGCCGACATGTGCCTGCAAACCCACGGCGGCTTCGGCTTTGCCGAGGAATACGACGTCGAGCGCAAATTCCGCGAAACCCGGCTCTATCAGGTGGCGCCGATTTCGACCAACCTGATTCTCTCCTATCTCGGCGAGCACGTTCTTGGACTGCCGCGCTCGTTCTGATGTTCAAACCGCTTGACGGCGTTCTGGTCGTTTCCCTCGAACAGGCGGTGGCGGCACCGTTTGCAACCTCACGGCTGACCGATGCGGGGGCGCGGGTCATCAAGATCGAACGCGCCGACGGCGATTTCGCGCGCGGCTACGACAAGGCGGTCAAGGGCCAGAGCGCCTACTTCGTGTGGCTCAACCGGGGCAAGGAATCGCTGGTGCTCGACATCAAGGCCGGCGGCGACAAGGCGCTGTTGCACCGGATTCTCGAGCGCGCCGACGTTTTCATCCAGAACCTCGCACCGGGCGCGGCGGAACGCGCCGGATTCGGCTCGGCGAAATTGCGTGCACGCCACCCGCGGTTGATTACCTGCGATATTTCCGGCTATGGCGAGGACGGCCCCTACCGCCACATGAAGGCCTATGATTTCCTCATCCAGGCCGAGACCGGACTCGCCTCGATCACCGGCGGGCCGGACGAACCCTCGCGGGTCGGCGTGTCGTTGTGCGACATCGCAGCTGGCATGTACGCGGTAACCGGTATCTGCCAGGCGCTTCTGGAACGGAACCGTACCGGCCACGGCACCGCCCTCAAGGTATCGCTGTTCGATTCGCTGGCGGACTGGATGTCGGTGCCGCTGCTGCTGCACGACCATACCGGCGCGGCGCCCAGGCGCGTCGGCCTCAACCATCCCGGCATCGCACCCTATGGCGCCTACGCGGCGAGCGACGGCAAGGCCGTGGTCATTTCGATTCAGAACGAACGCGAATGGGTGCAGTTTTGCGCCGAGGTCTTGGAGAACCCCGGCCTCGCCACCCTGCCCGGCTTTTGCAACAACGACGCCCGCGTTGCCAACCGGGCGGCGCTCAACCGGGAAATCGACGCGGTGTTCAGCACCATGACGCGCACCGGCCTGGCCGCCCGCCTGAAAGAAGCGCGCATCGCCTACGGCGCCCTCAATTCGGTGGCGGATTTTTCGGCTCACCCGCAACTACGGCGCATGACCGTCGATTCACCGGCCGGCCCGGTCGAACTGGTGGCGTCGCCGGTGCGAACCGATTCGCAAGCGGTTCGGCCCGCACCAATTCCCGAAATCGGCGCGCATTCGGAAGCGATCCGCGCCGAATTCGGCTAGAATTGAGACGGAAGCCGCGGGCTTGACGTTCGATCCAGGACCACCGTTCCAAGACGCCCTCGAATACGGGAGAGAGGCGCCGGCCGGGGATGTCATCGTCGATCGCCTGCGCTTGCGTACAGAACCGGGTTACGGCCCGGGCAAACAAGACGGAGGGCCCCATGAATAACCCCCACGTTCCGAACAACCCCCGCGTACCCTTTCAGCTTTTGTCGTCGCGGCCAAAGCTCGATCCGCCCGAGGGAAAGCCTCTCATCGTTCACGTCGTCGTCAATGTCGAATCGTGGCCTTTCGATCAACCCATGCCGCGCAAGTTCCTGACGGCGCCGCACGGGCTCGAAACGGTGCCCGACATTCCCAATTTCAGCTGGGCCGAGTACGGCTTGCGCGCGGGCATGCCGCGGCTTTTTGAGATGTTCCGGGACAAGGGAATCCCCGCAAGCGCGTTTATGAACGCGGGCGTCGTCGACGACTATCCGGCGGTCGCCGCCGGCATCAAGGAGGCGGGATGGGAACCGGTCGGCCACGGGTTCAAGCAGCGCTCGCTACAGGGCGAAACCGACGAGGGCACCCTCATCAATATGTGTCTCGACAAGCTCGAATCCTATTACGGTGTGCGCCCGCGCGGCTGGCTCGGTCCCGGCCTCAAGGAAACGCTCGACACACCGGATCTGCTGAAGGCCGCCGGCATCGATTACATCTGCGATTGGGTGCTCGACGATCTGCCGAGCTGGATGACCACCAAACACGGCCCGGTCATTTGCATGCCCTATACGCTCGAAATCAACGACAGCGTCGTCTTCGCCGTACAGACCCACACCATGACCGAGTTCTATCAGCGCTTCCGCGACACCGTCGAGGTGTATGGCGAGGAGGTCAAATCGAACCCGCGGGTGCTGACGATCGCGCTGCATCCGCATCTGATCGGTGTTCCTCACCGCATCGGCTATCTTGCAAGGATGATCGACGATTTGCAGGCGCGCGACGATACGATCTTTATGACCGGTGCGGGAATTGCGGACTGGTTCGTCGCGGCCGACGCGCGCGCGGGAGGAAAATGAAATGGAACCAGAAATTCTGAAGGATTTGCGCGAACGAATCCAGCCCCGGCACACGGCGCTCTTGATCATCGACATGCAGAAGGATTTCTGCGTCGACGGCATGGGGACGGGCCGCGCGGGACGCGATCTCTCGCGCACAAAGGCCATCATTCCGCGCCTCGCGGAACTGCGCCAGGCGGCCCGCGATGCCGGCGCGCTGGTGTGTCACATCGGGTTCTGGACCCTGCCCGGCCACATGAGCGATTCAGGCTCGTGGCTCGCGCACCGAAGACGCTCCACCTATTCGGGCGACAGAATCGCCGTCGCCGGCAGCGAAGGGGCGGAATTCATCGACGAGCTCACGCCCGAACCCGACGAAGTCGTGATCCACAAACACCGCTATTCCGGCTTCAAGGGCACCGATCTCGACATGTTGCTGAGGGCGCGCGACATCCGCACCTGCATCGTCACCGGGGTCTCGACCAACGTCTGCGTCGAGAGCACCCTGCGCGACGCCTTCGAGCACACCTACTACGTCGCCGTTCCGGCGGATGGCACGGCGTCCTGGAGCGAGGAGCTCGGCGCAGGCACGCTCGAGAACGTCGAGCACCGCTTTGGCCTCGTCACCTCGTGCGAAGAGATTCTCGAAATCTGGCGCGGTCAGAATACTGCCGCCTCCGGCGCGGCGAGCGCCTGAGCGCGGCCTGCAAATTGCCAACCCGACACGGAGACCTGCCTTGAAAGCAACCGAAACCCCATCGCTCACCCGCGAGGCGGCCGCGTTCGCCGTCGCGCTCACTTTCGACGATCTGCCGGACGAAGTGTTGCGGCTGTCGCGGCGCTGCATCCTCGATGGCTTCGCGGTGATGCTGGCCGGCACCGAACAGCCGGCGCTTTCGGTGATGCGGCGTTATGTGGAATCTATCGGCGGCGCACCGCAGTCGCGGCTGATCGGCGATGCGTCGGCGCGGGTGCCTGCGCATCTGGCGGCGCTGTGGCACGGGCTTGCCGGGCACGCGATGGACTGGGACGACACCCAGTTGGCCGAGGGCCCGGGGCGGCCATATGGCCTCTTGACCCATCCCACCGTGCCGCCGCTGTCGGCGGCGCTGGCGGTTTCGGACCTGCTCGGCGGGGTCGACGGCAAAACGTTCCTGACCGCGTTCAACGCCGGCTTCGAAGCCGAGTGCAAGATCGCCGAGGCGATCAACCCCGATCATTACATGCGCGGCTTTCATACCTCGGGCACCATCGGCACATTCGGTTCCGCGGTTACGGCGGCGAAACTGCTCGGCCTCGATGCGGACGGGATCGCGACGGCCATCGGCATTGCCGCCTCGATGGCAGCGGGCATCCGCGCCAATTTCGGCACCATGACCAAGCCGCTCCACGTCGGGCGCAGTTCCGAAAACGGCGTCACGGCGGCGTTGCTGGCGCGCGAAGGGTTCACGGCCAACAAGGAGGCGCTCGACGGCACCTGGGGGTATCTCACCATTGCCGGGCCGAGCGGCGAACCGGAACTGGTACTGGGGCGTTTCGGCAAGCCGTTTTCGATGGCGCAACCGGGCATTTCGATCAAACCCTATCCGTGCGGCGTGCTCACCCACCCGAGCATGGACGCGCTTTTGTTTTTGATGCGCGACGAGGGGCTCGGCGCCGGCGACATTGAAAAGATTTCGCTCTATGCGGCGAAAAATATTCTCGGGCCGATTCGGTACACGTTTGCGCGCACCGAGCTCGAAGGGAAATTCTGCATGCACTTTTTGCTGGCGGCGATTGCGGTCGCGGGCCAGGCGGGCAAGACGGAGTTTACCGACGCCTTCGTTCAGCGCGCCGACGTGCAAGGAATGCAGCGCCGCGTCGAAACCGTGGACGACCCCGAAATCGAGGCGATGGGGTTCGACCGCATCCGCTCGCGCCTTGAAGTCATCACCAAGGACGGACGAACGGTTGAACGCTGGGCCGACGAAAACTATCGCGGCAGCCCGCACAACCCGCTGAGCGATTCGGAAGTCGAAGGCAAGTTCCGCGACTGCGCCGCCGGGTTATTGGACGAAGACGCGATAGCCGCCGTGTTCGCCCGTGCCTGGGCGCTGGAAAACGAAAGCGACGCGGGCGCCGTTCTGGCCGATCTCGACTGGCAGGGAAAACGGCGCGGCGCCCAGTCGGTCGCGTAGAGCAATATTCGAGGAGATTGAACCGGCGCGGTGCAATCCCCCTGGATAGAAATGCGCTACTTTTCAAGAAGGTAGAGCAGCTTAATCGGTTCAGGGATCGGCGAAAGCGATTCCGCCTGAACGGATGCTGCTCCAACGGCCGCGAACGGGTTCAGGCCAGTGCCGGTGCCTCGTTTAACCTGCGGTGGCGGCGCGGCGCCGGGATTTACTCGCGGTAGAAGCGATGCGCGCCGATCCGCACGGTGGGATCGAGCACGCGCGACCAGCCGGGACGAACCCAATCGGCGTGGTAGTGGGTGGCCGCACCGGTCAGGCTTCGGAGACCGCCCTCGCGGACGAGAGACGCCGTTAGCACCGCCCGCGCCCAGGGGCGCGCCTCGCGCGGCCGGTCCGAACGCCCGTCGCAGGCAAACGAAAACTGACAGGCGTCGCGGCGTAATTCGTTTTCGAACACGACGCCGCACACCGTATCCGGATAGCGGGCATCGCCGACCCGGTTGAGCACCACCTCGGCGACCGCGAGCTGGCCCTCGAAGGGTTCGCCGCGCGCCTCGAAATAGACGGCTTGCGCGAGACAACGGGTCTCGGGTGCAAGGGCGGCGGGGTCGTCCCAAAGCGAGAGCGCCACCGCGCCCCGATTGGGCGCCGGCCCCCACGAAGAGGCGAGCGCCGTCAGCGCCAGGGCGGCTACCAGCGTCAGGCCCGCGCGCCGTTTCGCCCGCCGCCACCATGATCGCGCCATATCTCTCCCGCCTTCCCCGTCGCGCATTCTCCATCCCGATTTTATTGGGGACGACGGAGGCTGGCGGAAAATTGGGGCCGAATTGGGGCAGGCCCGGCGCCGCCTGTTGGGCGGCACCTGAAAAACGTGCCGCGAAAAACTTGCCGCCAACCGCGAACCGGCTTACATAGGCGCTGAACCGCGGCGGGGTGTGATGCCCCGCCCGCTTCGGGACCGACGGCCAAGCCACCCAGTGGCCGGGCCGCCCTGATCCCCGGTAGCTCAGTTGGTAGAGCAGGCGGCTGTTAACCGCCTTGTCGCTGGTTCGAG
>CAZTAK010000060.1:0-16409 GCA_964611585.1 uncultured Alphaproteobacteria bacterium | reverse complement strand
GTCGTGCGGAAGTAGAACTGCGGCCGGTAGTTGGTGAAGAACGGCGTGTGCCGGCCGCCCTCGTCCTTGGTCAGAACGTAAGCCTCGGCCGTGAACTTGGTGTGCGGCGTGATCGATCCCGGCGCCGCCAGAACCTGACCGCGCTCGACATCTTCGCGCTTGGTCCCGCGCAGCAGAACGCCGATGTTGTCACCCGCCTCTCCTTCGTCCAGCAGCTTGCGGAACATCTCAACGCCCGTGCACGTCGTCTTCGTCGTCTCCTTGATGCCGACAATCTCGATCTCGTCGCCGACATGCACGATCCCGCGTTCAACACGGCCCGTAACCACCGTGCCCCGCCCCGATATCGAAAATACGTCCTCGATCGGCATCAGGAACGGACGGTCCACTGCCCGTTTGGGCTGCGGAATGTAGGCGTCAACCGCCGCCATCAGCTTGAATATCGATTCCTTCCCGGTCGCCTCGTCCCTGTCCTCAAGCGCCGCCAGCGCCGATCCCGCAATCACCGGTATGTCGTCGCCGGGAAACTCGTACAGCGACAGCAATTCGCGCACCTCGAGCTCAACCAGCTCCAGAAGCTCGGGATCGTCCACCTGATCGACCTTGTTCAGGTAAACGACAATCGCCGGAACCCCCACCTGGCGCGCCAGAAGAATGTGCTCGCGCGTCTGCGGCATCGGACCGTCCGCCGCGCTCACAACCAAAATCGCCCCGTCCATCTGCGCCGCGCCCGTGATCATGTTCTTCACGTAATCCGCGTGACCCGGGCAATCGACGTGCGCGTAGTGCCGGTTCCCGGTCTCGTACTCAACATGCGCCGTCGCTATCGTGATCCCGCGCGCCTTCTCTTCAGGCGCCTTGTCAATCTCGTCAAAGGCCGTAAACGTGGCTCCGCCCGTCTCCGCCAGAACCTTCGTGATCGCCGCCGTCAGCGTCGTCTTGCCGTGATCAACGTGACCAATCGTCCCGACGTTGCAGTGCGGCTTCGTACGTTCAAATTTCTCTTTCGCCATCGATCCGTCTCCGCGAATTTGTCCTGTCCAGGGTTCCGCTACGCCAACTTCGCCCGAACTTCGTCGGACACGGCCTGCGGAACCTGTTCGTAGTGGTCGAAATGCATCGAGAACTGTGCCCGGCCCTGACTCAGGGACCGCAGCCTGTTGACGTAACCGAACATGTTGGCAAGCGGCACGATTGCCGAAATAACCGTCGCGTTGCCGCGCGTTTCCGACCCGGTGATCTGTCCGCGCCGGCTGTTAAGATCGCCGATGACGTCGCCCATGTAATCTTTCGGCGTCACGGCCTCGACCCGCATCACCGGCTCCAGCAGTTTGATGGCGGCTCTGGGTGCGACCTCGCGCAAAGCGGCCCGGGCCGCGATCTCGAAAGCCAGCGCCGAGGAATCGACATCGTGCGAAGCGCCGTCGATCAGGGTGGCGCGGAAATCGATTAACGGGAATCCTGCCAGCAAGCCGCCTTCGGCGATGCGGCGGATGCCTCTTTCAACCGACGAGATGAACTCCTTGGGGACGGCGCCGCCGACGATCTTGTTGTCGAACTCGATGCCGGTGCCGGGCGCGGTCGGCTCGAACCGCAACTTGACCCGGGCGAACTGCCCCGACCCGCCGGTCTGTTTCTTGTGGATGTAGTCGATATCCGCGGCGCGGGTGAGGGTTTCGCGGTAGGCCACCTGGGGCGGGCCGACATTGGCGGCGACGCTGAATTCCCGCTTCATGCGATCGACGATGATTTCAAGGTGCAACTCGCCCATGCCCTTGATGATGGTCTGGCCGCTTTCCTGATCAGTGGAAACGCGGAACGACGGGTCTTCGGCGGCAAGCCGGCCGAGCGCCACCGACATCTTTTCCTGATCGTTCTTGGTCTTGGGTTCGACCGCAATCTCGATGACCGGGTTGGGAAATTCCATCCGTTCGAGAATGACCGGCGCCTTGGTCGAGCACAGGGTATCGCCGGTCGTTACCGTCTTGAGGCCGGCAAGAGCGATAATCTCGCCGGCGCGCGCCTCTTTCACGTCTTCGCGCGAGTTGGCGTGCATTTCCAGCATACGGCCGATGCGCTCTTTCTTGTCCTTGCCGGCGTTGAGGACGGATTCGCCGCTTTTCAGGATGCCGGAATAGATACGCACGAAACTGAGCGAGCCGACGAAGGGATCATTCATGATCTTGAAGGCCAGCGCCGCGAAGGGTTCGTTGTCCGACGATCTGCGCGTTACATCTTCGCCGCTGCCGGGATCGATGCCGCGCACATCGGCAACGTCGTTGGGCGAGGGCAGATAATCGACGATCGCGTTGAGCAGTGACTGAACGCCCTTATTCTTGAATGCGCTGCCGGTCAGAATTGGCACGAACTGCCCGGCGACGGTTCCAGCCCGGATGCAGCGAATGAGCGTCTCTGCGTCGGGTTCGGTGCCATCGAGGTAGGCTTCAAGCGCGGCATCGTCGTTTACCACCGCCGCTTCGACCAGACGGGAGCGATAATCGGCGGCCTCCTCGGCGGCTTCCGCCGGAATATCGTGGATCTCGAATTCGGCCCCGAGGGCTTCTTCCTTCCAGACGATCGCCTTCATCGTCACCAGATCGACAATGCCGATAAAATCGGCCTCGACACCGAGCGGCAATTGCGTCACCAGTGGGACGGGCCCGAGCCGGTCGGCAATCATGTCGATGCAACGGAAATAATCGGCCCCCACCCGGTCCATCTTGTTGACGAAGCAGATGCGGGGGACCCGGTATTTGTCAGCCTGGCGCCACACGGTCTCGGACTGCGGCTCAACACCCGCGACCGAATCGAACACTGCCACCGCGCCGTCGAGAACGCGAAGCGAGCGTTCTACTTCGATGGTAAAATCGACATGACCCGGCGTGTCGATAATGTTGATGCGGTGATCGCGCCAGGCGCAGGTGGTCGCGGCGGAGGTTATGGTGATGCCGCGTTCCTGTTCCTGCTCCATCCAGTCCATCGCCGCGGTGCCATCGTGGACCTCGCCGATCTTGTGGGAACGGCCAGTGTAGTAAAGGATTCGTTCGGTGGTCGTGGTTTTCCCGGCATCAATGTGGGCCATGATGCCAATGTTGCGGAACCGATCGAGGGGGATACGGGACATGGTATTTACCGGGCGGACTGAAACTGGCGACTACCAGCGATAATGAGCGAAGGCCTTGTTGGCCTCTGCCATACGGTGGGCGTCTTCACGCTTCTTGACGGCGGTGCCGCGCTTGGAAGCGGCATCCATCAGTTCGCCCGATAGACGCTCGGTCATGGTGTTTTCAGACCGTGCCCGCGCCGCCGCAATGATCCAGCGGATCGCCAACGCCTGGCCGCGCTCGGAGCGGACCTCGACCGGCACCTGATAAGTGGCGCCGCCGACGCGCCGCGAGCGCACTTCGACGTCGGGTTTGACGTTGGCAAGCGCCTCGTGGAAGACCTTGACCGGGTCCTGGCGCATTTTTCCTTCGATGCGGTCGAAGGCGCCGTAGACGGTGCGCTCGGCGACCGACTTCTTGCCCTGCAACATCAAGGAATTCATGAACTTGGACAGAACCATGTCGCCATACTTGGCGTCTGGGTTCACTTCGCGTTTTTCGGCGGCGTGACGGCGGGACATGACGAAACCTAAACTGCAGACCTATTTGGGACGTTTGGCGCCGTACTTGGACCGGCGCTGGCGCCGTTCGCCCACACCCTGTGTGTCGAGCACGCCACGAATGATGTGATAGCGCACGCCCGGCAGATCCTTGACCCGGCCACCGCGGATAATAACCACGGAATGTTCCTGCAGGTTATGGCCCTCACCCGGGATATAACTGATGACTTCCTGGCCGTTGGTGAGGCGCACTCGCGCAACCTTGCGCAGCGCCGAATTGGGCTTCTTGGGCGTGACCGTATAGACGCGCGTGCACACGCCGCGTTTTTGCGGACAGGCATCCATCGCCGGCGCCTTGTTGCGCTCAAACGGGCGCACGCGCGGCTTGCGGATCAGTTGGTTGATCGTCGGCATGTGTGCGTTCTGCTCCTACCCAGCCTCAGTCGTTTCGGTGCCCCGGACCCCGGCGGCCGGACGCCAACAAGGCCCGCACGTCGCTATGACCGGGGCCACCGCCACCGGACCGGCCATGCGGGCCGTAACTTCTCAAAGACCTCGGCAACCAAAAACGCTGGGATTCCGCCGAGTTCCGCGCCCCACAGGGGGGCCAACAATGTCGTTTGCTAGCTTGCGGGCCTGCGTCTAGGCGCCAGTTCTACCACCAGCCCCGAAAGTGGCCGGGATCATAGGGTTGGCGTCCGGGGGCGTCAAGCCAATTCGCCCAGAATGGTGCCGGTTTCGGACCCCTCCGGGGGCCGAGCGCGGGCCGGCGCGGCTCTCTCCGGAACCAAGGTGGGCGGTGCCGCCGGACCCGGTGCCGGGGCCGCCATTCGGGCCGGAAAACCGCAGTATTCGGCGGCGACGGCGCCTCCGAAACTGCCCAGCGCCGGATTCGGTGGCGGACCGCGCGCGCCACCGGAGCTTGAGCGCAACGCCGGCAACCGTCCCGGAGGTCGGCGCAGACGGGCGCGAGCGGCCCGCCGGGGTCAGGCAGCGGGCGCTTCTTCGATCCCTTCCGCGGTCCCGGCCTCGGCTTCGACTTCGGTTCCGGCTTCGGATTGGGCTTCGGCATCGGCTTCGACCTCGGCCAGCCGCGCTTCCTCGCGGGCCAGCACCTCGTCGTCCCGTTCGGCGGCGATTCCGCGCATCCGGTTCATAACTCCGCCGGTGCCGGCCGGAATCAGGCGGCCGACAATCACGTTCTCTTTGAGCCCGATCAGGTGATCGACCTTGCCCGAAACCGCCGCTTCGGTGAGAACACGGGTCGTTTCCTGAAACGACGCCGCGGAAATGAACGATTTGGTCTGCAGGCTCGCCTTGGTGATCCCCAGTAGCACGGGTTCACTGGTGGCCTCCTTGAGGCCTTCGGCACGGGCTTGCGCGTTCGCTTCGGCGTATTCCTCGCGGTCGACATTTTCACCCAGCAGGTACGTCGTGTCGCCCGGGCTCTTGATTTCGACCTTCTGCAGCATCTGACGGCAGATAACCTCGATGTGCTTATCGTTGATGCCGACGCCCTGGAGGCGATAGACCTCTTGGATTTCGTTGACCAGGTAGGTGGCCAATGCCTCGACGCCGAGGATGCGCAAAATGTCGTGTGGGACCGGATTGCCGTCGAGCAACAGGTCGCCCCGTTCGACGAAATCGCCTTCCTGCACGGCGATGTGCTTGCCTTTGGGAATCATATATTCGATCGGCTCGCCCTTGTCCTCGGGCGGGCGCACGACGATACGGCGCTTGTTCTTATAGTCCTTGCCGAACTCGATCCGGCCGTCGATTTCGGTCATGACGGCGTGGTCTTTTGGAAGCCGCGCCTCGAACAGTTCCGCCACCCGCGGCAGGCCGCCGGTGATGTCTCGGGTTTTGGCCGTTTCCTCCGGGATGCGGGCAAGGGTGTCGCCGGCGTGAACCGTTTGCCCGTCCTCGACCGACAGAATGGCATCGAGCGACAGGAAACTGCGCGCTTCAAGACCGTTCGCCAGCATCACCACTTTGCCGTCTTCGTCGCGCAGCGTGATCCGCGGGCGGAGGTCCGAACCCTTTGGGTGCTGGCGCCAGTCAATCACCACCTTGTTCGAGATTCCGGTGGCTTCGTCGAGCACGTCGCGCATCGAGACGCCGTCAACCAGGTCGCGGTAGGCGACGACACCTTCCTTTTCGGTGATGATCGGAGTGGTACGCGGATCCCATTCCACCAGCTTCTGCCCTTTTTTCACGGCGCCGCCGTCGTCCACCAACAGCCGCGATCCGTAACGGATCTTGTGACGCGCCTTTTCGCGGCCCTCGGCGTCGAGCACGCAGACTTCGGTGCTGCGGCCCATGACCACGAGCTGGCCCTTCGAATCGGTCACGATATTGCGGTTGTCGATCTTGACGGTACCTTCCTGGGCCGCCTCGAACCCGGCCTGCTCGTCAAGCTGGGCGGTGCCGCCGATGTGAAAGGTCCGCATCGTCAACTGGGTGCCCGGTTCGCCGATCGATTGAGCCGCGATGACGCCGATCGCTTCGCCCAAATTAACGGGCGTGCCACGGGCGAGATCGCGACCGTAGCAGTGTGCGCATACTCCCGATTTCGATTCGCACGTCAGCACCGAACGGATCTTGACCAATTCGACGCCAGCGGTCTCGATCCTCTCGATCTCGATCTCCTCGATCATGTCGCCAGCCTTGACGATGGCCTCGCCCGACAACGGATCGATGATGGCGAGCGCTGCACACCGTCCGAGAATCCGGTCCGCCAGCGACACAATCACCTCACCGCCCTCAAGCACTTCCTTCATCATCAGGCCGTCCTCGGTTCCGCAATTGTCCTCGACGATGATGCAGTCCTGCGCCACATCGACCAGACGCCGGGTGAGATAGCCCGAGTTCGCCGTCTTGAGTGCTGTGTCGGCCAAGCCCTTGCGGGCGCCGTGGGTCGAATTGAAGTATTCGAGCACCGACAGGCCTTCTTTGAAATTGGCGATGATCGGGGTTTCGATGATTTCACCCGACGGCTTCGCCATCAGGCCGCGCATTCCGG
This sequence comes from uncultured Alphaproteobacteria bacterium, assembly GCA_964611585.1. GTDB lineage: Bacteria > Pseudomonadota > Alphaproteobacteria > SHVP01 > SHVP01 > CAZTAK01. The sequence goes on along the minus strand of CAZTAK010000060.1, from coordinate 9,783 downwards.
CGAGCTGTTTCATCTGTGCGACCGAACCGCGCGCGCCCGAATCCGCCATCATTAAGATAGAATTAACGTGGCCGTCGCGGTCGCTGCCGTCTTCCCCGGCGGACATCCCCTTCATCATCTCGGCGGCAACTTTCTCGGTGCATTGGGCCCACGCATCGACAACTTTGTTGTATTTCTCGCCCTGGGTAATGAGACCGTCGAGGTACTGAAGTTCGTACTCCTTGACCTCTTCCTGGGCCTCGTGGACCAGTTTGTCTTTCGAAGTCGGAATTACCATGTCGTCCTTGCCGAACGAAATGCCGGCGCTACAGGCATGACCGAAGCCAAGGCTCATGACCCGGTCGGCGAACAGAACCGTCTCTTTCTGGCCGCAGTGGCGGTACACCTCGTCGATGACATGGCTGATTTCGCGTTTGTTCAGCAACCGGTTGATGAGTTCGAACGACACTTTCGGATGCCGCGGCAGAATATCGGACAGTATCATCCGGCCCGGGCTTGACTCGACGATCCTGGTGACGGGCTCACCGTCGGCATCGACGGTATCGAGCCGCGCCTTGATCTTGGCGTGCAGCGACACGGACCCGGCGGCCAGCGCCTGCTCGATTTCAGCGATACTGGCGAAGACCATGCCCTCGCCATGTTCGCCGTTGCGCGCCATCGTCATGTAGTAGAGGCCGAGCACGATATCCTGCGAAGGCACGATGATCGGTTTGCCCGATGCCGGGCTGAGGATGTTGTTGGTCGACATCATCAAAACGCGGGCTTCGAGCTGCGCTTCGAGCGACAACGGCACATGGACCGCCATTTGGTCGCCGTCGAAATCTGCGTTGAAGGCGGTGCACACCAGCGGGTGGAGCTGGATCGCCTTGCCTTCGATCAGGACCGGTTCGAACGCCTGAATTCCAAGGCGGTGCAGCGTCGGCGCGCGATTGAGGAGCACGGGATGCTCGCGAATCACTTCCTCGAGAATGTCCCACACCTCGGGCCGTTCGCTTTCCACCATCTTCTTGGCCATCTTGATCGTCGTCGCCATGGCGTAATGTTCGAGTCGGCTGTAGATGAACGGCTTGAACAGTTCGAGTGCCATTTTCTTGGGCAGCCCGCACTGGTGCAGCTTGAGTTCCGGCCCCACCACGATCACCGAACGCCCCGAATAATCGACGCGCTTGCCGAGCAGGTTCTGGCGGAAACGCCCCTGCTTGCCCTTGAGCATGTCGGCGAGCGACTTCAGGGGCCGTTTGTTGGTGCCGGTGATGACGCGGCCGCGGCGGCCGTTGTCAAACAACGCATCAACCGCCTCCTGCAGCATGCGCTTTTCGTTGCGCACGATGATGTCGGGGGCACGCAACTCGATCAGCCGCTTGAGGCGATTGTTGCGGTTTATGACGCGGCGGTAGAGATCGTTAAGATCGGAGGTCGCAAAGCGCCCGCCATCGAGCGGCACCAGCGGCCGCAAATCCGGCGGAATGACCGGAACGACCGTCAAGATCAGCCATTCCGGCTTATTGCCGGAGCGGATGAACGATTCAATCAGTTTGAGCCGTTTCGTCAGCTTCTTCGGTTTGACAGTCGAGGTGGTTTCCACGAGTTCGAGGCGGATTTCCTCGCGCAGCTTGTCGAGGTCGATCGCCGCCAGCATGTTTCGGATCGCCTCGGCGCCGATTCCGGCCGTAAATGAGTCCTCGCCGTATTCGTCCTGGGCATCGAGGTATTCCTCTTCACTCAGCAACTGATAGGTCTTGAGCGGTGTAAGCCCGGGCTCGACAACGATGTAATATTCGAAATAGAGGACGCGCTCGAGGTCCTTGAGGGTCATGTCAAGCGTGAGGCCGATACGCGAGGGCAGCGACTTCAGGAACCAGATGTGCGCGACCGGCGAGGCCAACTCGATGTGGCCCATGCGTTCGCGCCGCACCCGGCTGAGGGTGACCTCGACGCCGCACTTTTCGCAGGTGATGCCGCGGTACTTCATGCGCTTGTACTTGCCGCACAGGCATTCATAGTCCTTCACCGGCCCGAAGATGCGGGCGCAGAACAATCCGTCCCGCTCCGGCTTGAAGGTGCGGTAATTGATGGTTTCAGGCTTCTTTATTTCGCCGAACGACCAAGACCGGATGCGGTTGGGACTGGCGATCGAGATCTTGATCTGATCGAAAGTCTGGACCTGTTCGGTCTGGGCCATGAAACGCATCATTTCATTCATTGACACTTCCTCCTGAACGCCGTGTCCGGCGTCAATGCCCGGCCGGCCCGGCCGGGGCGATATCCAGTGGCCACTATTGGGCCGTGCCGCTTTGCGAGAGCTCGATGTTGAGCCCCAGCGAGCGCAATTCCTTGACCAAAACGTTGAACGATTCCGGCACACCGGCCTCGAAGGTATCGTCGCCCTGGACGATGGCTTCGTAGACTTTGGTACGGCCGGCGACGTCGTCCGATTTGACGGTCAGCATTTCCTGCAACGTGTAGGCCGCGCCATAGGCCTGCAACGCCCACACTTCCATTTCGCCGAACCGCTGGCCGCCGAATTGGGCCTTGCCTCCCAGCGGCTGCTGGGTGACCAGGCTGTAGGGGCCAATCGAACGGGCGTGAATCTTGTCGGCCACCAGGTGGTGCAGTTTGAGCATATAGATGTAGCCGACGGTTACCTTGCGGTCGAAAGTCTCGCCGTTGCGGCCGTCGATGAGCGTTACCTGGCCTGAGGTATCGAGCCCGGCCTGGGTCAGCATTTCGACGATGTCGTGTTCGTGCGCGCCGTCGAATACCGGCGTCGCGATCGGCACGCCTGAGCGCAGATTGCCGCCAAGTTCGATGATTTCACCGTCGTCAAGCGGATCGATCATGCCGTCGTACTGGGACTTGCCGTAAACCGACTTCAAGGTTTTGCGCAGACTGTCGGTCTTGCCGCTTTCCTGGCACGCGCGCACCAAGCCGGCAATCTGACGGCCGAGTCCGTGCGTCGCCCAGCCTAGGTGGGTTTCGAGAATCTGCCCCACGTTCATCCGGCTCGGCACGCCCAACGGATTGAGTACGATATCGACCGGCGTTCCGTCCTCGAGGTAGGGCATGTCTTCGATCGGAACGATCTTGGAGATGACGCCCTTGTTGCCGTGCCGGCCGGCCATCTTGTCGCCCGGCTGGATCTTGCGTTTCACGGCGACGAAGACCTTGACCATCTTCATCACGCCAGGCAGCAATTCGTCGCCGCGCTGAAGCTTTTCGATCTTGTTCTCGAACCGCGCCTGCAACGCCGCCATGGCCGGGTCGTACTGGCCCCTGAGGCGTTCGATGGCGTCCGAGACCTTGGCTTCCTTGACGCCGATCTGCCACCACTGGCCCGGAGTCAATCCGTCAAGCAGCGCCTCGGTGATGCGCCCGCCGGTGTCCATGCCCTTGGGCCCGGTGATCGCAGTCTTTCCGAGCAGCAGCTGACGCAGATGATCGAAGGTGTTGCTGTCTAGGATCGCCTTTTCGTCGTCCTTGTCCTTGGCGAGCGCCTTGATTCCCTCGCGTTCGATCGCGAGCGCGCGTTCGTCCTTGTCAAGGCCGTGGCGCGAAAACACGCGCACTTCGACCACCGTTCCGGTGACGCTGGGAGGAAGTTTCAGCGACGTGTCGCGTACGTCGGATGCCTTTTCGCCAAAAATCGCCCGCAGCAGTTTTTCTTCCGGCGTCATCGGCGATTCGCCCTTGGGTGTGACCTTGCCGACCATAATGTCACCCGGCTCGACGTTGGCGCCCACATAGACAATCCCCGCCTCGTCGAGGCTCTTGAGCGCCTCTTCGCCGACGTTGGGAATATCGCGGGTGATTTCTTCCTGCCCGAGCTTGGTATCGCGCGCCATCACCTCGAATTCCTCGATATGGATCGAAGTGAACACGTCGTCACGGACGATGCGTTCGGATATCAGGATCGAATCCTCGAAGTTGTAACCCTGCCACGGCATGAACGCCGCTAGCACGTTGCGACCCAGCGCCAGTTCGCCGAGATCGGTCGAGGGGCCGTCGGCGATGATGTCGCCGGTCTCGATCCGGTCGCCCACCTTCACCAGCGGACGCTGGTTGATGCAGGTGTTCTGGTTCGAACGCTGGAACTTGAGGAAGTTGTAAATATCGACACCCGGCGCCGACAGGTCCTGATCCTCGTCGGCGCGCACCACCACGCGGGTGGCATCAACCTGGGTAACAGCACCGGTGCGGCGCGCCACCACCGCAACACCCGAATCGCGCGCCACCACTTGTTCCATCCCGGTGCCGACCAGCGGCGCCTCGGTCTGGATCAGGGGCACGGCCTGACGCTGCATGTTGGAGCCCATCAGGGCGCGGTTGGCGTCGTCGTTTTCGAGGAACGGAATCAGCGCCGCCGCCACCGACACCAGTTGTTTGGGCGAGACATCCATGTAGTCGATGTCTTCGGGGCGAACCATGACAAACTCGCCGCCCTTGCGGCAACTGACCATGTCGGCGGTAAAGCGCCCGCGGGCGTCGAGTTCGGCGGTGGCCTGAGCCACCGTGTAGCGGCCCTCTTCCATCGCCGAGAGGTACACCACCTCGTCCACCGTGCGGGCGTTCTCGATCTTGCGGTAGGGGCTTTCGATGAACCCGTATTTGTTGATGCGGGCATAGGTCGCAAGCGAATTGATGAGGCCGATGTTCGGGCCTTCGGGGGTTTCAATCGGGCACACGCGGCCATAGTGCGTCGGGTGCACGTCGCGCACTTCGAAACCGGCACGCTCGCGCGTCAAGCCGCCCGGGCCGAGCGCCGACAGGCGGCGCTTGTGGGTGATCTCGGCCAGCGGATTGGTCTGGTCCATGAACTGGCTGAGCTGGCTCGAACCGAAGAACTCGCGTACCGCCGCCGCCGCCGGCTTGGCATTGATAAGGTCCTGCGGCATCACGGTATCGATTTCGACCGAGCTCATGCGCTCGCGGATCGCACGCTCCATCCGCAGCAGTCCGATGCGGTACTGGTTCTCCATCAACTCGCCCACCGACCGGACGCGACGGTTGCCGAGGTGGTCGATGTCGTCAATTTCGCCACGGCCGTCCTTCAGTTCGACCAGGGTCTTGACGATCTTGAGGATGTCTTCCTTACGCAGGATGCCGAGCGTGTCTTCGGTTTCGAAGCCGAGACGCGCGTTCATTTTTACTCGCCCGACCGGCGACAGGTCATAGCGTTCCCGATCGAAAAACAGGCTCTTGAACAGTTTCCCGGCCGTTTCCTCAGTCGGCGGCTCACCCGGGCGCATGACGCGGTAAATTTCAACCAGCGCACGTTCGCGGTCGGTTACCTTGTCGGCGGCCAGGGTGTTGCGGATATACGGACCGACAGTGATGTTGTCGATGTCGAGCGTTGAGATCAACTTCACGCCGGCCTCTTCCAGGACGGCAATGTTTTCTTCAGTCAGTTCCTCGCCCGCTTCGACATAAATCTCGCCGTTCGATTCGTTGATGATATCGACAGCCGCGAACCGGCCCACCATTTCGTCGATCGGCACCAGCAATTCGCGGATCGTGGTGCTTTCGAGTTTCTTGAGCAAGCGGCCGGTAATCTTGGTCCCGCCCTCGATAGCGACCCGGCCGGTCTTGGCGTTGACGAGATCGCGGGTCGCCTTGAGGCCGCGCAGGCGCTCGGGCCGGAAAGCGGTCTTCCAGCCGCGCTTTTCATCGAAAATATAGTCGGCGGTGGCGTAGAAAAAACTGAGAATCTCGTCGTCGTCCATACCCAGCGCATAGAGCAGCGTCGTCGCCGGCAGTTTGCGGCGGCGGTCGATGCGGACATGGAGGATGTCCTTGGCGTCGAATTCGAAATCGAGCCACGAGCCGCGGTAGGGAATGACCCGCGCCGCAAACAGGAATTTGCCCGACGAGTGGGTCTTACCCTTGTCGTGATCGAAAAACACGCCGGGCGAGCGGTGCATCTGGCTGACGATGACGCGTTCAGTACCGTTGACGATGAAGGTGCCGTTGTTTGTCATCAACGGCATGTCGCCCATGTAAACGTCCTGCTCCTTGATATCGAGGATCGAGCGCGCGTCGGTGTCCTCGTCCACTTCGAACACAATCAGGCGCAGCGTCACCTTCAGCGGCGCGGCATAGGTCATGTCCCGCTGCTGACATTCTTCGGTGTCGTATTTGGGATCTTCGAGTTCGTATTTGACGAATTCGAGCGAGGCCGTCTCCGAAAAGTCCGTGATCGGGAAGACCGACTTGAAGGCGCGCTGCAACCCGGTTTCGGTGCGCCGGGTATCCCGTAGCCCGACCTGCAGAAAGCCGTCATAGGAACTTTTCTGGACTTCGATCAGATTCGGCATCGACGCGGCCGACGCGATTCGGCCAAAATCCTTGCGAACCCGTTTGCGATCCGTGAACGACAGTGCCATGCGTGCTCCTTATGTGCTCGTGGCGATCTTTAAACTGCTGAATCGGCGTACGCGGGGTCCGCAGGGTCGTAACCCCACGGACGTCCGCGACGTCTGTTGCCGCCCGGTGCGGCGCTATTTGATCTCGACGGTGGCCCCTGCCCCTTCGAGTTTCTCCTTGATCTGCGCGGCTTCGTCCTTGGGGATGCCTTCCTTGACTTCCTTGGGCGCCCCTTCGACGAGGTCTTTCGCTTCCTTGAGGCCAAGCCCGGTAATGGCGCGGACCTCTTTGATGACGTTGATCTTCTTTTCGCCGTAGGCAGCGAGGACGACCGTGAATTCGGTCTGTTCTTCCGCCACCGCTGCAGCGCCCGGCGCCGCCGCAACCGCGACCGGCGCCGCCGCCGAGACGCCCCACTTCTCTTCCAGCATTTTCGACAGTTCGGCCGCTTCCATTACGGTCAGTGCCGAAAGATCGTCTGCAATCTTTTCCAGGTTCGCCATTGTTTCGTTTCCTTTGATCTAAGCCCTGTTGATCCGTGTCCGGCTTACGCCGCCTCAGACTGGGATCCGTATGCGCCCAGCACCCGGGCAACCTGCCCGGCGGGGGCCTGCAACACGCCGGCGATTTTGGTCGCCGGGGCACTGACGAGGCCCACGATCTTGCCGCGCAATTCGTCGAGCGAGGGCAGATCGGCCAGCGCCTTGACACCTGCGGCATCAAACGTGCTGTCGCCCATCGCGCCGCCAAGGACGACCAGTTTGTTGTTGTCCTTGGCGTACCCGACCGTCACCTTTGCCGCCGCCAGAACATCTTCGGAATACGCAATGGCGGTCGGACCGGTGAACAGCCCGGTAATCGATTCATACGGTGTCCCGCTGAGGGCCAGTTTCACAAGCCGGTTCTTGGCCACTCGGAACGTGGCCCCCGAATTGCGCATACGCGCGCGCAATTCGCTGACCTCGGCAACGCTGAGGCCGGTGTTGTGGGTGACCACAACGAGGCCTGCGTTGGCGAATACTTCGTTCAGGGCGGCGACCGTTCTTTCCTTTGTTGCCCGGTCCACTTTGCTCTCCAGCGGCTGGGCCGTCTCTTGCGATCCGGCCCGGTTTCATCCTGGCCCCGCACCATGCGGAACCGGTTCGCCTGCCCCAGGGCTCTGGCTGCTGCCCCCCAAAAGGGGATGCCGCAACCGCGACCTCTGTCTGTGCAGGCCGTGCCTTGCGGCACCCTTAAGGGGCGATCACCCCACCTGCGGTCTCGGACAGGTCGGAAGCCGGTTTCCCGGCCTCCTGTTCCTCCGGCGCAACGGCACCGGGGGAATTCACTAAACTCGATGGCCGCGCCGTGTGCGCGGCGTACTCCTACCCGGCCAGCAACGATCCAACGTCGATCATGAGGCCGGGGCCGTGGGTCGAACTCAGCGACACTTTCTTCATGAAGGTGCCCTTGGAACCCGACGGCTTGGCCTTGTTTACCGCGTTGGCGAAGGCGCGCACGTTGGCTTCGAGCGCTTCCTCCGAGAAACTGGCCTTGCCAATGCCGGCGTGGATGATGCCGGCTTTTTCGACCCGGAACTCGATCTGACCGCCCTTGGCCGCCTTGACGGCCTCGGTCACGTCTTGGGTGACGGTGCCGAGCTTGGGGTTCGGCATCAGGCCGCGCGGCCCCAGCACCTTCCCGAGCTTGCCGACGACGGACATCATGTCCGGCGTGGCAATGCAACGGTCGAACGGGATGTCGCCGCTCTGAACACGCTCTGCCAGATCCTCGGCACCGACCTCATCGGCGCCCGCGGCCTTGGCCTCGTCGGCCTTGTCGCCTTTGGCGAACACACCCACCTTCAGCGACTTGCCCGAGCCGCTCGGCAGTTGCACGACGCCGCGCACCATCTGGTCGGCGTGGCGCGGATCGACGTTCAAGTTCAATGCAATTTCGATGGTTTCATCGAACTTGGCCTTGGCGCCATTTTTCACCATCTTTATGGCCTCGGCGACCGGGTAGCTGGAATCCCGGTCGATTCTTTCGAGGGCCGACTTCATACGTTTTCCCGGACCTGCCATCGTCTAACCCACCACCTCGAGGCCCATCGAGCGGGCCGTTCCTTTGATCATCTCGCACGCCTGTTCGACGGAATAGGCGTTGAGATCGGGCATCTTCTGTTCGGCGATTTGGCGCACCTGAACCATCGTCACATGTCCGACAACTTCGCGGCCCGGCTCGTTCGCCGCTTTTTCGAGCTTGGCGGCACGTTTCAGAAAAAACGAAGTCGGCGGCGTCTTGGTGATGAACGTGAACGATTTGTCCGTGAACACAGTAATCACCGTCGGAATCGGCATGCCCTGCTCCATTCCCTGGGTCTGGGCGTTGAAGGTCTTGCAGAATTCCATGATGTTGACGCCGCGCTGGCCCAGTGCGGGCCCGATCGGCGGCGACGGATTGGCCTGCCCCGCCGGAACCTGAAGTCTTATGTAACCGTCAATCTTCTTTGCCATTTCCTCTGTCCCCGATCCGCTCGGACCTGCTTGCGGGGCCGTTGCGCCCCTGGGTGCGCGGTACGGTCATGGCTGACCTCCCGCACGAATTACCAACTCAGCCGGCCTAAAGTTTCTCGACCTGCATGTACTCCAGTTCGACCGGCGTCGCCCGGCCGAAGATCGACACCGCCACTTTGAGGCGGGCACGTTCCTCGTCCACTTCCTCGACAAAGCCGTTGAACGATGTGAACGGCCCGTCGGCAACGCGCACCTGCTCGCCGACCTCGAAGGTAATCAGCGGCTTCGGCCGTTCGGTTCCTTCCTGAATCTGGTGCAGGATGCGCTCGACCTCGCCCTGGCTGATCGCCGAGGGTCTCGCGCCGGTCCCGAGAAAGCCGGTAACCTTGGGGGTGTTCTTGATCAGGTGATAGCTCTCGTCGCTCATCTCCATCTTGGCCAGCACATAGCCCGGGAAGAACTTGCGCTCGGACTGCACCTTCTTGCCGCGGCGTACCTCGACCACTTCCTCGGTCGGCACTAAAATCTCTTCGAATTCGCCGGCAAGACCCTTGTTCGCGGCCTGTTCGAGAATCGACTGCGCGACTTTCTTCTCGAATCCCGAGTAGGCGTGAATGATGTACCAGCGGTGTGCCATCGGCCGCGTCAGCCTCCCAGGCCCAATATCAGGCGCACCGCGAACGAAAGCACCTGATCGACAGAAAAGAAAAACAGGGCGGCCAAAAACACCATCAAAAACACCATCACCGTTGACAGCATGGCGTCGCGACGGGTCGGCCAAGTGACCTTCGCCGTTTCCTGCCGGACTTGCCGGATAAATTCGCCAGGGTTGACCTTCGCCATCGACCCGATAATCCCTTCGACTCAATCAAACCAGCGCCGCGGTGGCAGGAGTGGAGGGGCTCGAACCCCCAACCCCCGGTTTTGG
>CAZTAK010000059.1:0-16723 GCA_964611585.1 uncultured Alphaproteobacteria bacterium | reverse complement strand
CCCAGTTGTCGCTCATTTTTATCCTCCGTGGGCGCGCAGCGCCCGTTCCTCCCCCCTTCCCGTCAATTCCGCGGCTTCGCGCGCGTCATCCCAGCCTGAGCCGGCATCCTGAGGCGGCTCGAACCGAGCCCGATGATAGTCGAACAGGGCGGATGGGAGAACGAAGTTCCGCTCTCCCGAACGAATAGTAGTGAATTGGGCGGCGCGCCGGGCCACCGCCGATACCTTCATTGACGCGGTGTTCCAGCAAGTTCCCGATCTTCCGACCCGCGCGCCGCAAGAAACACCCGCGACCGCAGGCCTAGCGCAAATCCCGAGCCGGCGGAATCGCCGGCGACGACGATTTGCGTACTATGTCAAAGGGATAGAGCTTTGCGCGTGAGCGCATGCGAACGGGAAAAGCTCTACCCACCAACATCGCCCGTCTCGCGCCATCGGCGTCGGCACGTTGGACGGCATCGATCCTCGCGCCCTCGCCTTGCGGTTTCGTCAGCCGTTTGGCCGTGCGACGGATGCCGGGACGCCGGCGGCCTAGGTCTCGATCGTCGCCGCGGCATTCATCATGGCGTGAATCATCGCCGGCTGGGGAATGTTCGGCTTGGGATAGGCCTTGCGGCTTTGGGTCAAACCAAGGCCGAGCACGCATTCTGCAAGCTTGTATGTAAGCGGACCGGGATTGATCAGGGGTACCGGCAGGTTCGCAACCAGATGGGTGTGGGCTTGGTGCATGGTGGTCGAACCAAGCAGGATCACCTCGGCGCCATCTTCCTCAATGCACCTCATGGCGCAATCGACGAGCTTCGGGAAGACCTCCTCCTCTTTGCCGCCGAGAAGGTTCTCAAGGTCCGGCATCATGTTGATAGAGCGGACCGAGGCGAGCTTGTCGGCGACGCCATATTCGTGCGCCAATTTCGTGTAGATCGGGATCCAGCCGTCCCACTGGGTGACGACCGACATCTTGCTGCCGAACATGAGCGCCATCATGAACGAAGCGCGCCCCGGCCCGATCACCGGGATGTCGAGCACCGAGCGCATCGCGTTCATTCCGGAATCGCTCATCGTGTCGATGCATATGGCGTCGTAGCCATCCTCCTGCGCGCTGAGGCCGACCTCGAGCAGCGCAAGGTCACCCATGACATAGTCGTGATAGCAGTCGAGCAACGCCGGTCCGGCCTTGACTCCACGGAAGTCGAATTCAATGCCCGGCCCGAACGAAACGGAGTCGAGCTGGGCGCGTCGGTTGGCGAGCCCCTGCTCACTGAGGGCGAATGGAACGATGACGAGGATCCTGGCCATGATTATCTCCCTGATCATGTGCGGCGCTAGGCCTGCTATGGCGGGAGGCGATCATGGCCCATGCGGCGCACCGCCGAAAGCACCGCTTGCCGCCGCGAGAGTCCTTGCCGTCGTCGCGAACCGGCACCGGCGTGCCGTCCAGTTGCCGCGGGGGCACGCAAGCGTCGAAGGCGCCGTCACTTCCCTCGGTGTCGAGGGCGATGATGCGCTCACCATCGCTGATCAGGACCACACCGGACCGCGGAGGCCGATTTGGCGATGTATGAGTCCGGAACCTAGTCGCGGTCGATGAATTCGATGATCGCCGCGGCCTTGGCCGCCGTCACCCCGTCCGGTGTGTTCGAGAGGTCCGCAAGCTCGCCTGCCGGCAACAGGGCGCAGACTTCGTCCTGCGTCGGCGACAGCGGGTCCGAGGTTTCGCCCATGACCAGTGCCGGGACGCTGACCAGCGGCAGGCGCTCGCGCTTGTTATGGCTAAAGGCGGCGCGGTAGGCGTGGTGGTAGGTGGTGATCGCCTTCAGCACCTCGACCACGATGCCGTGCAGGACTTCCGGCGGCGGCATGTCCCCGGCCCCACGGTGCTCGGCGTCGCGGCGGTACCAGGGAAAGAAAACCGCCTGATCGCGGACGAAATGCCAGGCCCAGTTCAACTGGCTGCCGAGGTCATCGGGTTGCATGGCAGGTGCATAGTTGGCGAGAAGATCGGCCTGCTCTTCGGCCGTGAACAGGCCAATGCCGTCGATCACCAGCCGGTGCACACGTTCGGGCTGGGCGATGGCGAATTCACTGGCGATGGAAGCCCCGGTGTGGGTGCCGTAGATGTCGATCTCGCCGACGCCGAGGGTGTCGAGCACGCGCCCGAGTGCGCCCGCGTAATAGACGATGTCCGGAACCTCCATTGCGGCGCACGCCGAATCGCCGTGGCCCAGAGTATCCGGGGCAAGAAGGGGCCGGGTTCCGGCCAGCTCTTGTATCAGCGGCACGAGGTTGAGCGAAGACGAGGGCGAGGCATGAACCAGCACCAACGGCCGGCCCGAGGCGGGATCGCCCACGCGCCGGAAATGAACCTGGCCCTCCTCGATGCGGACGAAACCGCGGTCGATCTGATTCTCCATGATCCAATGATCGCCGAGACGCCCCGTTCAAGCAAACAATAATTGTCAAGATCGGAGGGAACGCCTGCCGGTACCTTCGGCAATAATCGCGGCCATGCGCCGCCTCGCCCTGGCATCGCTCGCGCCCGGTCGGTACCAGTTGGAGACTTCAACGGCGGCCCGGCACGCGGGCAAGCCGTTGCCACTGTTCCCTATTCCCACTATTTTGGAACGGCACTCCGGGTCTTGGGGGAATAGGAGAACCGAACATGAGACGGGGTTACAGGTTTGCTCTGGTCGTTTTGGTCACGTTCGGATTTGCCGGTCTCGTCGAAGCCGCCACCCTTCGGGTGGACAACAACACGAGTCTCTCCGTCACCGTAAGCGTCGATGGAAATTACGGCTGCAACACCGCCGCTGGCACGTATTGTAAAATCCCGGTCAGCACCGGGACGCACGATGTCCGCGCCGTCTTTTCCGACGGAGACGAAATCAAAGATCGGTTCCACGTTCCCCACGACGGTGTCATCTGGACACTGAGCGAGTAGCCGCGCCAGACTCTCTCGCAAGCATTCGACCACTTCGGGGGGCAGGTCAAATGCCATGTTTCGTCTATGTCCTGGGGAGCGAAAGCCGATTCGGCTACCGAACCTATGTTGGCTGGACCACCAATCTGGAGCGGCGAATTGTCCAGCACAATTCCGGCACCGGGGCACGTTCTACGCGGGGGCGAAAATGGTTTCTTCTTTATGCCGAGCGGTACGCAAATCGGGGAGAAGCAATGAGCCGCGAGTGGCATCTCAGGCGGGATCGACGATTTCGTAAGAGAGTGTCGTCCGCATTCGAGTGATCGGCCCAGAATCGATTGGATGGTGGCACCATCGCTTGAACAAATTTGGATCAGAAGCAAACGTTGGGCCCGCTCAAACTTGATGTCCGCTAGCGGCCGTGTGTGGACATCGGCGACATCTCACTTCCCCTACCCGCCACCGATGCGCGGTAGCAGATGGACCTCGCTGTTCGGGCCAATTGGTTCGAGCCAGCCATCTTGATAGATCTGACCATCGACCGCCACGGCGATTCCGTGGTCGAGCTGCGTGAGCATCTTGGGGAAGCGTTCACCGAGCACGCGCAGAAGCTGGCGGATGTCGGACGCCTCTATATCGAGTTCTTCGGCTCCACCGGCGAGTTGTTGCAGGTTTCCCGATAGAACGACGCGGGGCATCGTTCTAGGTGGCCCCGCCCTCGGCATCCCCGATCGCCTTGAGGACGCGCGGCGGCGACATTGGCAACTCGGAGAGCCGGGTCCCCAGCGCATGTTCCACCGCGCAAGCCACCGCGCCCATGGCCGGGACCAACGGCGTTTCGCCGACGCCCCGCACGCCATAGGGATGGTTGGGGTTTGGTACCTCGATGATCTGCGTGTCGATCATCGGCAGGTCCGAGGCCACAGGCATGCGGTAATCGAGGAAGCCGGTGTTCTGCATGCGGCCGTCCTCGCCATAGACGTACTCCTCGTTCAACGCCCAGCCGATGCCTTGTGCGGCGCCGCCCTGGTATTGCCCCTCGACGTAACTGGGATGGATGGCTTTGCCCGCATCCTGGATAACCGTGTAGCGCAGCACCGTGACGCGGCCCGTCTCCTTGTCGACCTCCACGTCGACGATGTGCGTGCCGAACCCGGGTGCCGCCCCCTGGGCATTGATCTCGGCGTGGCCCGCAATGGGCCCGCCCGTCTTGGGCGCTTGCGCCGCGATGTCGGCCAGGGACAGGGGATCGAATTCACCGGCGTTGCTGCTGGTGGGCCGGGCAAACCCATCCTCCCACTCCACCGCCTCGACGGGGATGTCCCAGATCCTTGCTGCCCGTTCGCGCAGTTCCTTGATGACCGCGCCGGCCGCCTCGATCGTTGCCTTGCCGGTCGCAAATGTGACGCGGCTGCCGCCGGTAAGGAAGGTAAAGCCAAGGGATCCTGTATCGCCGATCACCGGGTTCACCTTGTCCAGGTCGATACCGAGCTCCTCGGCCGCCATCATCGCCATGGATGCACGGGAACCGCCAATGTCCGGCGTCCCGACCACAAGTTGAGCCGTGCCATCTTCGTTGATGTTGATCGTGGCGCAGGATTCGCCGCCGATATTGAACCAGAAGCCGGATGCGACGCCGCGGCCCTGGTCGGGCCCAAGCGGTGCGCTGTAATGGGGATGGCTCCTCGCTGCCTCCAAAGTTTCCACAAGACCGACCGGCCCGAACGTCGGACCGTAGGCGCCTTGCGTTCCCTCCCTGGCGGCATTCATCAGGCGCAGATCGATCGGGTCGATGCCCAGTTTTTCGGCGAGCTCGTCGACGACGCACTCGACCGCATACTCGGAAATGGGCGCCCCGGGGGCGCGGTAGGCTGCGACTTTGGGCCGGTTGCTGACCACGTCGTACCCGACGACTTTGACGTTCTCCAGATCGTAAGGCGCAAAGGCACACATGCAGCCCGGTGCAACGGGCGAGCCCGGGAAGGCGCCCGCCTGATACTTCAGGATTGCTTCGCCCGCGGTAATTTTGCCGTCCTTGGTCGCGCCGATCTTTACCCAGACGTTGGCACCCGAGGTTGGTCCCGACGCCCGGAAGACCTCTTCGCGGTTCATCACCATCCGCACCGGATGATGCGACTTGCGCGACAAGGCGAGCGCCAGTGGTTCAAGATAGACAATCGTTTTGCCGCCAAAGCCGCCACCGATCTCGGACGAAGTCACGCGCAGGTCGGAAATATCCATCCCGAGCAACTTGGCGCAAAAGGCGCGCACCATGTAGTGGCCCTGCGTGGAGCACCACAGTTCGGCTTTTCCGTCTTCGGAAGCGCTGGCGACGCAGGCGTGGCTCTCGATGTAGCCCTGATGCACGGGCGCTGTATCGAAGGTGCGCTCAAGCACGACGTCGGCTTTTGCGAAACCCGCGGCCACATCGCCCCGGCCCAACTCGTTGCGACTTGCGGTGTTCGACGGTGTATCGGAGGCCGGTTCGACTCCCCCGGTGAACATATCTTCATGCAAAACCGGTGCGCCGGGCTCCATCGCCTCGGTCACGCCGATGACGTGCGCCAGCACCTCGTACTCGACTTCGATGAGCTTGAGCGCCTTGCGCGCGATCGACGCAGTGGTCGCCGCCACTGCCGCCACCGCATGCCCGTCATAAAGGACCTTTTCGCGCGCCATGATATTGCGCGTCATATCCCGGTAGTTGACCATCAACTCGCCCGCCGCCAAGGATTCGGACGGCATGTCTTCGAAGTCATCGCGCGTCAGGACGGCTTTGACACCGGGCAAGGCCTCGGCCTTCGAAGTGTCGATGGACTTGAGCCACGCGTGCGCGTGCGGGCTGCGCAGTACCCGCCCGACCAACATGCCGGGGAGGGTCAGGTCGGCGCCAAACCGGGCGCGGCCCGTTACCTTGTCCACGCCGTCGGGGCGCACCGGCCGCGTGCCCACCCATTTCAACTCGCGATTTTCCAGCTTTTCCGCCGTCGACATGGCTAGCTCACCCTCATTTCCGCGGCCGCATCGAGGACCGCCCGTATGATCTTGTCGTATCCGGTGCACCGGCACAGATTGCCAGCCAACCAAAAGCGTACTTCGGATTCACTAGGGTCGGGGTTTCTTTCAAGCAGCGCCTTGGCGGCAACCAGAACCCCCGGGGTACAGATGCCGCACTGCAAAGCTGCATGCTCGAGAAACTTCCTTTGCAAGGGATGAAGCTCGTCACCGGTGGCCATCGCCTCGATGGTCTCGACGGAGCGGCCCTGCATCTCGGTTCCCAGCACCAGGCAGGCGCAGACCAATCGCCCGTCAAGCATGACGCTACAGGCGCCGCAGTCGCCCGAGGCGCAGCCTTCCTTGCTGCCGGTCAGGTGCAAATCGTCGCGCAGGATGTCGAGCAAGGTCTCTTCCGGCTCACACAGGAATTCAACCTCATCGCCGTTGACGCTCGCCGTCACATGTATTTTCGCCATCAGTTCTGCCTCGCGCGATCGAGTGCTATTTGCGCCGCGCGCCGGGCCATCACGCCCGACACCTTGATTCGGTAATCCTTTGTGCCGCGCATGTCGTCGATGGGCCGGGCTGCGGCACTCGCCGCTTCGGCCAGATTGTCCAGAGCCACATCATCGGCCGGTGTCCCGACAAGCGCATCGGCGGCCGCGGTGACAAGAAGCGCGCGTTCCGCAACCGCGCCCAGCGCAACTCGCGCCGCGCTACATATTCCGGCGCCGTCCAACGTCAGGTTGACGCCCGCGCCGACAACGGCGATGTCCATCTCCGTGCGCGGGATGAAACGGAGGTATGCATCGCCTGAGTGCGCGGCCCGCGCCGGCAGAAACAAGGATGTGAGGATCTCCCCCTTGGCGAGGGACGTCCGTCCGGGTCCTGTCCCGATTTCCTCGACGGGGATTTCGCGCCGCCCACCGGGACCTGCAATGGCCGCCGTCGCGGCTGCCGCGATCAACGCGGGCACGCTATCCGCGGCAGGAGAGGCGTTGCACAGATTTCCGCCCATAGAGGCGCGACCCTGGATCTGCACCGAGCCGATAAGTTCGACGGCTTCGACGACGCCCGGCCAAGCCTGCTTGACCTCTGCATGTTCGCCAAGCTCCGCGCCCGTGACTGCGGCGCCGACGCGAAACCCGCCATTTTCTTTTGAAATCCCGGTGAGTTCCGGAATCCTCTTCACATCGACAACAAGTTCAGGCTCGATGAGCTCGGCGCGCAGCTGAACCAGCAAATCGGTCCCCCCCGCCAGTATGCGCGCTTCGCCGCTCGCGGCCGCAAGCAACGCCACCGCCGCATCCACCGTCTCGGGCGCTTCGTACCGCATTTGCTCCATATGACTTAGGTTCCCTTCTACCCCCGGGCCCCGATCGACAGCCGGGCCAACCGACCAAGGTTCGATTTCTTCCTTGTTACCTACAGGCCCGCTGCCGCGAGAACAACCGGAATACACCTTGGCCCCGCCGCCAAATGGTCCAGCAACGCAAGATTGGCTCACCAGGCTCGCCCATGGGCACAGTAGAGAATCAGCTTGGTGAACACCTCGACGCTCACGTGCGATATGTGACGGCTTTGAACCTTTCCCGACTCCGCCACTATGACTTTCATCTCAAGCGGGCGCTCTGGGGACACAACGAATTCGAGAAGACCAACCGACCGATAAAATAATTCCTTGCCAAGCCCCCAGTTGTGGTTTGCAAATCAGCTGATTGAGGCCGCTCGGCCACCGACTCGGGCGCCCCCGCAACGAAGTAATCCGGGGGGTTGAGGTTTCCGTTGGGTGAGGGTTCCGAGGCCGGCCCTTTGTGGGCTGAACGTCTGCTTTGGGCCTTTAGCGGACTTCAGGGTGCGTCGGACGAAGAGCCTGCCTGTGCACCCAAAGCGACCCCTAGGGTTCAGCGTAGGAGAGGGGTGATTCTCGCTGCAATCCTGCGCTCACAACCGGCGTGAATTGACTCACTTGTCCTTGCATGTGGAAGACCTTCCCGGCTGCGAGAGGCAACTCAGTATGAAATACCATTTTCTCCATGAGTTCAATTTGCACCACCTGCCAAATCGTTGATTCCACTTTGACACCTGACGAATCTAGAAGCGCTATTTCAGTCCAAATGGTATGCCAACCAAGACGAAACCGGGCACTGGGTTTTGGTTGTTTCGCTGAAACGCTCCAATGTCGGGTAACGGCCAAGAACGGACCTACGACCCCACTCTAAGAACCCCTAGCAAAACCGCGAGTCCCGCGGCGATCAATCCGACGCCGGCGAATTGTGCGGTGAGCCGTCCTTTCGGCAACAGCTTCTCCACGAGGATGAATCCAGCCACAACCGCGACCCATACCAGGTTCATGACTCCACCGATGAACAACAGCAACATCAACGACCAGCAGCAGCCGACACAAATGACGCCATGCTCCAGGCCCATGCGGAGCGCCCCGGCAGGACCTTGGCGCCAGTGCATGGTGAAAAAACTCAGCGGCGACCGGCAAATCCTGAGGCAAGCCTGCTTCACGGGAAACCACTGATAGAGCCCCGCGGCCAACAGGAATATTCCGCTCAGCACGGTACTGGTCGAGACCATCATCGGCGACAACAATTCGAGCTGCCCGAGAAGCACCTGAAAAGCAGCGACGATCACACTGAATGCCGTCCAGACAATGAGATATCCGGCGGCAAAAACATAGACGGCAGCCACGGCCTGGCCGCGCTCGCGATTCTTGCGGACGATGCCGCCGTAGAGGAGGATCGCCGGCCCCGCGCTCGGCAGCATCATGCCCACCATCATCACGGCCCACATCAGAAATGTGGTGAAGAACGCGCCCGCCAGATCGGAAGCCATTGGCGAGGCCATACCGTCCATTGGCGCGGCCATGCGCGCGGCCTCCCAGAAAAGGTAAGCCCAGGCAACGGCGATGACGCCAACAAGCCCCGCAAGAACGACGCCGCGATCATGGCGGGAAACCCTCTCGATCGCGCGATCCAGCATTAGGCGCTATGCGGCCCAGTTGAAGGGGGCGAAGTGGCCGTTGCGGGTGCCGCTCGCGTCCTCCCAATCGATGCCGAACGCATGGAATTTGTTGTGCGTCGCCTTGGCGAGCGCGAGGCGCGCGTTCGCCGGGTGGGCGGTGTTTTCGAGGTACATGGGTACGTCAGGGTCGGCTGCGCTCATGACGCCGACGCCACCCTGATCGACCAGATCGCCGGCCTTGACAGAATAACTTGAGCCGTCCGACTCAATTTGTATCGCGCACCTTTCGATTCCGGCATTCTTTGTGACCAAGGGTGCCAACGCCGCCATCGGCCCGCCGTCCTGACCCGATGCGATCACCGCGATTGCATCCACCTGCTCGTCTGTGGCGCTGTCGTCAACGATCAGGCCGACCGTCATGTCGCCCTCGCCCATCGCCCCAGGCGTGTGCAAGAGCACGATGAACGAAACGCCGCCTAACTGGACGCCGTCCTTCTCGCCGCTGTCGACCTTCATTGTGATGGCGGCCTTGCAATCCCCTTCGGTTGGCACCGCAGCAAGGTTCGAAGTAATGCACGGGCAAATGAAATCACAGTTGCAGGTTTCGAAGTATTGCCCTTCGATTTGCCAATTAGATATGGTGATAAACCCCCTTGGTTTATTGTTTTGGCGGGTGCGGGTCACCGATTGCGCCGCCCCTCGATCAGTCTGCGCGGTTCTATTTGCCGAATCAAACGGTACGACGCGGCGCGGCAATGCCCGTCGAGTCAAGCCCAATCCCGTCCATTCGCTAGGATCATTAACGGATATTAGCGGACACTCGCAAACCCCATTTTACCTAGTCGACGGAGGAGGAGTGGTGGGCCCGGCAGGACTCGAACCTGCAACAACGCCGTTATGAGCGGCGGGTTCTAACCAATTGAACTACGGGCCCTTGAGGGCAGTCGTGCGGCCCTAGACTAGCGCAAAACCCGAGGGGCCGGAACGGGCGTCGGAATGGAGGTCGCAGCACTCCTGGGTTTCAGCCGCCGTCGTAGGCGTCGACCTGCGTCAGCAGCCGATGCATCGGCCCGTCGGCGATCCCGAGTTCGTCGAGGTGCAGGACCGTGTTGTGCAGATAGTCCCGGGACCGGCCGAGGCGGCCTTCGGCGGTCGCTAGCGTGCGCACCAGTTTCTCTGTCGAGAGATCGCGCGCATAGCGCGGGTGATCGGTGTTGGCAACGAATGTGATGGCGGTAACGTCGCCCTGCTCGGTCGCGACCTTGACCCAGCGCGGCCGGTAGCCGTCACCGATCATTTCGCGCCGCCACAGGATTACGGTTTCAGAGGCAATCCCGTCCGCGGCGATCCGCCAGACGATGCCCCGGCACGACCCGCCCCGGTCGAGCCCCAGCATCAAACCGGGGTTCTCGGGCGAACCGCGCCCGCCCGGTACCCACAGGCAGAACGTGCGGTGCCAACCGTGGATCAGCCCGGCGCGGCGCTCGGCGGTATGCATGGCCGGGTTCCACATCAGCGATCCGTACCCGAACACCCACAGGTCTTCGCCGGCAGGCAGGCGCGCGAGCGCCGCGGTCCGGCTTGTCTCGCGTTCCTCGAAACTCAGAAAGTGAACCAGCTCGCGCATACCGGTTTCGCGGATCCATTTGGCGATGCGTTCTTCGGTGAGGTCTTCGCGCCGGATACCGTCATCGACAAGGGTACGCGGGGCCATCGCGCTCACTCGCCGGCGGCGGGCGCGGCCACGGCCCGGGCGCGGACCAGCACCGGCACGAGACCGGCGACGAGCGCGCCGATACTGCCGCCGACCATGGCGACAAGCACCGGCACCACGGTTCCGTCGGCGAATTCCGCCACCCCCTGGGCGAACAAGAACCCGGAAAACATTGTCAGGAACGCGGTTCCCGCCGAGGCCGTGCCGGCGAGCTGCGGGGCGGTGTTGATCGCGCCGGCGTGAGCGTTCGGTATCGAGATCCCGTTGCCCAGCGCCACCAGGGTCGCGGTCACGAACAGCGCCAGCGGGTTCAGTCCGCCCACCACCAGCCACACCGCCCCGGCCACCGCCGAGACCACCGCAAACGCCGCCCCGCCCACCACCATGCGCGGAATCCCGATGCGTTCCGAGTACCGTCCGGCGGCGAAACTGGCGCCCATGTAGGCGACCGAAACGAGCGAGAAATAGAGCCCGAATTCGACCGCCGGGCGCTGCATCACCTGAATCATCAGCACCGGTGCCGCCGCCATGAACGCAAAGAACGTTCCCGCCGTGAGACCGGCGTTGAGCGCATAGCCGGTGAACGCGGGCGAGCGCAGCAGACGCCCGTAGTTGACCAGCATTGCCGCCGGGCCTTGTGAAACGGCGCCGGGATTGGTTTCGGGCACCGTCTTGAGGACAGCCGCAATGACCACCACGCCGAACGCCAGCGAAAAGGCGAACGTCCATCGCCAGCCCCAGAAATCGACGATGAATCCGCCCAGAATCAACGCCATCATCGGCGCCACCACCATCGCGAGGGTGAGGTAGGCGATCACGCTGGCGGCGCGCTCGGGACCGAAGATGTCGCGCACCAGGGCGCGGCTGACGACCAAGCCCGCGGCGCTGCCGCCCGCCTGAA
The DNA here is from genome assembly GCA_964611585.1 of uncultured Alphaproteobacteria bacterium. Classification (GTDB taxonomy): domain Bacteria; phylum Pseudomonadota; class Alphaproteobacteria; order SHVP01; family SHVP01; genus CAZTAK01. Next base: position 5,221 of record CAZTAK010000059.1, on the reverse strand, counting down.
GAATGCGCCCGCCGATCAGAATCTCGGCCGAAGGCGCAAACGCACTGATCGCGGTCCCGACCAGAAACAACCCGAGCCCCGCGAGCAGCACGGGCCGGCGACCGAACCGGTCGGCGAGCGGACCATAGAAAAGTGTCGCCACCCCGATCGACAGAAACGACAGGCTTAGCGCCAGGTTGGCGACGCCCTGGGAGACTTCGAATTCGTTTGCAATCGCCGGCAGCCCGGGTACGAACAACTGCATCGCCAGCGGCCCGGTCGACGTTACCGCCACCATGGTCACCAGGAACGCGCGGGTGACTGCGGCCGCCGCCTCAGGCATCGGGGCACCGTGGCCGCGTGAACGCCGGCACGCCGGGCACGGCCGGTGAAAAGGTCATCGTTCGTCTCGTCATGGTGTTAGGGCGCCCCCGGTTGCGATGATAGCGCGGCCGGGCCGGCACCCGATAGCGGGCGAAGGTCCGGCCTAGTCTTTGCCGGCCGCCTCATGGGGAACGAACGCCGCCGGCGTCCGGTCCCGGAAGAGTGTCGGCCAGGTCGAGAAGAAGAACCCGATGCCGGTCGCCACCAGCATCGTTACGAACAGCGGCATTGCGCTCCCCCCCACCAGCGACCCCGAGACCTGCGCGAATACCGCCCCCATCATGGTCTGGATGAAGGCCGCCGCGCCCGAAGCCGTGCCGGCATAGTGCGGCATTACATTGAGCGCCCCGGCCTGGGTCGAGGGCATCGCCACGCCGTTGCCAATCGAAATCGCGCCCGAAGTGGCGAACAGCATGAACACGCCAAGCTCGCCGGTGGCCAGCCAGATCACACCCAACAGGGCCGCGACAAGCGACCAGATGCCGCCCGCCAGCACCATGCGCGCGGTTCCGAAACGCAACGAAAGCCGCCCGCCGACGAAATTGGCGGCCATGAAAACCACCGTCACCATGGCGAAGTAGACGCCGAACTCGGTCGCCGGGCGGTCGAGGATTTCGACCATCACATAGGGCGCCGCCCCCATGAACGCGAAAAAGGTTCCCGACCCGAAGCTGCCCTGAAGGGCGTAGCCGGCGAACACCTTCGAGCCGAACAGGTGGCGGTAGCCGTGCAGCATTTCCAGCGCCGCCGACCCGGTTTGCGGTTCGCCGCGCCGGGTCTCGCGCAAGGCCGTCGCCATCAGCGCCGCAACCGCCGCGCCGACGGCAAAGGCAAAATAGAAATTGAACCGCCAGCCGAAGAAATCGGTGAACACCCCGCCCAGCACCACCGCTATCATCGGCGCTGCCATCATCGACACCGTCAGGGTGGCGATGACGGAGGCCGAGCGGTCGGGGCCGTAGATGTCGCGCACCACGGCGCGCGCCACCACCAGGCCGGCCGCGCCGCCAACCGCCTGAACGGCGCGCCCGAAGATCAGCATGCCGACGTTGGGCGCGAACGCCGATATTGCGGTTCCGGTCAGAAACATCCCGATACCCGCCAGCATCACCGGGCGCCGCCCGAGGCGGTCGGACAAGGGCCCGTAAATGAGGGTCGAGAGCGCGATCACCACCATCGCCACCGAGATGTTGAGGTTGGCAAGCGCCAGCGGCACCTCGAAATTGGCGGCGACCGCCGGCAGCGAGGGCACCAGCAACTGCATCGCCATCGGCCCCATCGCCGTCGCCAGGACGAGCGTCGCAAGAAAGAGCCACCCGGCCCGGGGCGGGGCGGTCATGGGCGCGGGCCCGCGCGCAGGCATTCGATCGATCGGAACAACAAAGGGGTCTCGGGTTACGGCCTTGGGCTAGTGCCTTGGGGGGCGGGGCGAAAACAGCAACGGAGTCGGCAACGCGGCCCGCCTCCCCCGGGCGCGGCCGCGCACGTGCCATGGTAAAGCCTGCGCCGGAGTGACGAAAGGGGGGCGCGGTTGAGACGATGAAATTCTCGCGCCGGCAGTCGTTTCCCACGCCCCGCCCGGCGCCGCCGGGATTCATCGCCGGCCCCTCTCCGACCACGCGCGAGAAGAAGATATTTGCGTCTGGGCTGGAAACGCGCCCGCTCCCCGCCCGGTCCCAAGCGTCCTTGCCCGTGAGTATCCGCCGCCGCGCCCGCTGCGATCTCGCGGACGAAGGAAACCTTTGCGTCTTTGCTTCGCGCACTACCAGAGAGGAGAAGCGCCGGTTCCCGCCCGTTCGTTCGCGGGCCCATTTGCGTGCGGGCCCATTTGCGGGCTCAGTCGAGGGCGGCGGCAATGGCGCCGGGCGCCAGAGCAGCATCCGTTCAGGTGAAACCGCTTGCGGCGATCACCGAACGGATATAACGGTTCCAGCTTCCCGACGCGGTGAGCAATGCTGCCCGAAGGGCTTGAACCGCACCGGTTCAATCCGTTCGGATAATGCTCTAACCGGAAAGCGTGCGCCCGCGGATCAGGTCGGCGGCCTTTTCCGCGATCATCACCGCCGGCGCCTGGGTATTGCCCGACATGATCGCCGGCATGATCGAGGCGTCGGCGACCCGTAACGATTCAAGGCCGTGCACCCGCAGGTCGGGCCCGACCACCGCCATTGCGTCCCTGCCGGGCCCCATCTTGCACGAGCCGACCGGGTGAAACACGGTGCTCGCGTTGGCGCGGATCCAGGCGTCGATCTGGTCGTCGGTCTGCACTTCGGCCGTGGGCGAAATCGGCTCGCCGAGCCAGGGCTTGAACGCGGCCTGGGCAAAAAGATCGCGCACCAGCTTGAACGCCTCGCGCATGCAGAGCCGATCGGATTCGGCGGCGAGATAATTGGCGCACATCGCCGGTTTCGCCTTCGGATCGGCCGAGGTGATGTGGACGGTGCCGCGGCTTTCGGGGCGCAGCTGATAGGTGTGAATGAGAAAGCCGTTGCGCCCCTGCCCTTTTTGCGTCGTATCGAGCGAGAGCCCCGGCACCAGCGAAATCTTCACGTTGGGCTGGTCGAGTTCGGGCCGGGTGCGGGTGATCAGCCCGGCTTCGAGCGGCAACGACGCGCCCACGCCCGAGCGCAAAAAGATCACCTGAAGCATCATCAGGACGGCGCGGTCGGGGCGGAACCAGCGGTACATCGTCACCGGCTCGGTGCAGTTGTATTGCACGTAGATGCCGAGATGATCGTGCATGTTCTCGCCGACGCCCGGCAGGTGGTGCGCGACCTCGACGCCGACACTTTTAAGCCGTTCGCCGTCGCCGACGCCCGACAGCTCCAGCAGCTGCGGCGAGTTGACGGCACCGCCGCAAAGGATCACCTCGCCGGTGCAGCGCGCGGTCTTGATCGCGCCCGCTTGCTCGTATTCGACGCCGACGGCGCGCTTGCCCTCGAACAGAATTCTTCGCGCCTGCGCGCGCGTCTCGACGCGCAGGTTCGCCCGCCGAAGTGCGGGGTGCAGCAGCGCCCGCGCGGTCGAATGGCGGCGTCCATTCTTGATGTTGAATTCGTGCCAGTTGAAGCCTTCTTGGCTTTCGCCGTTGAAATCGGTGGTGCGCTGGTAGCCCGCCTGTTCGCAGGCGCCGAAGAAGGCGTGATAGAGCGGATTGTCGGAGTACGCGCGCTGGACCTGCCATTCGCCGTCCGCGCCGTGGTATTCGTCGCGCCGGTCTGCGTGGTGTTCGGTGCGCTTGAAATAGGGCAGCACGCTCTCGTAGTCCCAGCCCGTGTTCCCCATCTGCGCCCAGGTGTCGTAATCGTTGCGGTGGCCGCGGATGTACATCATGCCGTTGATCGAGCCCGAGCCGCCCAGCACCCGCCCGCGCGGCCAGTGGATCGAGCGCCCGTCGAGATGCGGTTCGGGCTCGGTGTCGTAGCCCCAGTTGATCGACTTAACAAAATAGGCGAGCCCGGCGAGGATCGGAATGTGGATCGCCGGGTGCCGGTCGCGCCCGCCGGCCTCGAGCAGAAGCACATGCACGTCGCGGTCTTCCGATAGCCGCGCCGCGAGCACCGAGCCCGCCGAACCGGCGCCGATGACGATGTGGTGGGGGGTCATTCTCGGACACACATTTTAGAACAGAACACCGTGAAATATTTACTGATTCGACTGCAGCGCGAAACCACTCTAATGCTGCTCAGCCTTCTTTACGTTCGCCATTTAACTTCGCAGATTGGATGCAAATTTCAACCAGTCTTCAGAAGATCGTATCTCCCTATGAGCGTCTTCAAGCGCCGAAATTTCAGTTCGTACCAACTCACGTCCCCCAACAAGTTTTACCCCGTATGGTTCAACTAGTTCCGAAGCGAAAGATACTTGATATTCGCGGCCAGAGGTCTCGGAGTTCGCACGACGCGCGACCGCAACCGTTTGGCTAGACTCAATCGGATTTCCTGTCTCCCCATTCTGATATTGTGTCCCGAAAAACCGGCCTAGATTGGCCAGCTCCAAGGCTTTGTCCGAGCGACAGACAAGCGCGAAATGATGTTTGTTTTTTGACATTTTCGAAGTAACTACAACTCCTTCGGGGAGACAATGATCTCCAGCGCCGGTAACATATTTAGTCCAAATACGTACACCGATAGGGTTGGAATCAGAAATTTTGGGCGCGCCCAAGATCGAAGTGAAATAGACCGGAGCAGATTTATCTTTTGAGACCCTTTGTGCCCAAGAACGAACCGCTTTACATGGACTATTACCTACTCCCCCCAAAATATTCCTTCGGTCGATTGACGCTCCAATTCCTTTCGGCGAAGTATGGCGTCGAGGCCTTCTCCTGCCTCCGCTCCCATTTTTGTCCAACAAAATTCGCTCTCCACATCCGCCTCCAATATTCACACGACACATTCCAAATTGACGCTATCACAGGTTGTGGAGAGGGGCACGTTTTGAAAGATCAATAGAATCCGATATTTGGGGATCTTGTTCGTAACCCCAAGAACTGCAACAAAAAGAAGCTGGACCCTTTCGGGCCCGGCTTTTTCTTGTTTCGCCGCCTCCGCCGCCCCTACTACGCTTGGGGCAGGGTCGCGCTTTGTATTCAGCGCAGGTCAATTATCCAGAAAACTCCGCAATTTCCGGCTCCGGCTCGGGTGCTTGAGTTTCCTGAGCGCCTTCGCCTCGATCTGGCGGATGCGTTCGCGCGTGACGCTGAACTGCTGGCCGACTTCTTCCAAGGTATGGTCGGTGTTCATGCCGATGCCAAAGCGCATCCGTAAGACCCTTTCCTCGCGCGGCGTCAGGCTCGCCAGCACACGCGTCGTCGTGTCGCGCAGGTTCGACTGGATCGCCGAATCGAGCGGCAGTACCG